>NZ_KZ614145.1:0-313603 GCF_002884495.1 Rummeliibacillus pycnus
CAAGGTAGATAGGTTCGAGGTGGAAGTGTGGTGACACATGGAGCTGACGAATACTAATCGATCGAGGACTTAACCAAAAGTTGTTTTAAGAACTTCAATAAGCGTTTATCCAGTTTTGAAAGAATAAAAAACTTTCTCAAAAAAAGTTCTTGACTTTCAACGAGAATATGATATAATTATTCTTGTCCTTAAGAAAAATAGTCTAGTAATGATGGCAAAGAGGTCACACCTGTTCCCATGCCGAACACAGAAGTTAAGCTCTTTAGCGCCAATGGTAGTTGGGGGCTGTCCCCCTGCGAGAATAGGACGTTGCTAGGCTGTACATATGGAGGATTAGCTCAGCTGGGAGAGCACCTGCCTTACAAGCAGGGGGTCGGCGGTTCGATCCCGTCATCCTCCACCATATATTTAACTTGCCGGTGTAGCTCAGTTGGTAGAGCAACTGACTTGTAATCAGTAGGTCGAGGGTTCGACTCCTTTCGCCGGCACCATGTTTCTTTTAAAATGAGTCATTAGCTCAGTCGGTAGAGCATCTGACTTTTAATCAGAGGGTCGCTGGTTCGAATCCTGCATGACTCACCATTTTAAATTTAATATTGCGGGTGTGGCGGAATTGGCAGACGCACTAGACTTAGGATCTAGCGCCGCAAGGCGTGGGGGTTCGACTCCCTTCACCCGCACCATTTATTAAAAATTCAATAAGTTGCCAGATTAAATAACACATGCATATGCGGAAGTAGTTCAGTGGTAGAACATCACCTTGCCAAGGTGGGGGTCGCGGGTTCGAACCCCGTCTTCCGCTCCAAATATGCCGGGGTGGCGGAACTGGCAGACGCACAGGACTTAAAATCCTGCGGTAGGTGACTACCGTACCGGTTCGATTCCGGTCCTCGGCACCATATTTTAATAAAATTAAATGATTTGATTTATATATGCGCCCATAGCTCAACTGGATAGAGCGTCTGACTACGGATCAGAAGGTTGTGGATTCGACTTCTGCTGGGCGCACCATTTCCGGGAAGTAGCTCAGCTTGGTAGAGCACTTGGTTTGGGACCAAGGGGTCGCAGGTTCGAATCCTGTCTTCCCGACCATTTTGAATAAAAGATTGGGGCCTTAGCTCAGCTGGGAGAGCGCCTGCCTTGCACGCAGGAGGTCAGCGGTTCGATCCCGCTAGGCTCCACCAATTTAAATTCACCAACTAATAGTATTATGGCGGCCTAGCTCAGCTGGCTAGAGCGTACGGTTCATACCCGTAAGGTCGGGGGTTCGATCCCCTCGGCCGCCATACTAAAGGACCTTTAGCTCAGTTGGTTAGAGCAGACGGCTCATAACCGTCCGGTCGCAGGTTCGAGTCCTGCAAGGTCCACCATAATTTATTTGATGTCGGAGGAATACCCAAGTCTGGCTGAAGGGATCGGTCTTGAAAACCGACAGGCGGGTCAAACCGCGCGGGGGTTCGAATCCCTCTTCCTCCTCCATTATTTATAAAGTAACTATACAATTATCGCGGGGTGGAGCAGTTCGGTAGCTCGTCGGGCTCATAACCCGAAGGTCGCAGGTTCAAATCCTGTCCCCGCAACCAAAATGGTCCGGTAGTTCAGCTGGTTAGAATGCCTGCCTGTCACGCAGGAGGTCGCGGGTTCGAGTCCCGTCCGGACCGCCATTTTTTATTAAATCTATTAACTTATTATGGGTCGGTAGCTCAGTTGGTAGAGCATTAGATTGAAGCTCTAAGTGTCGGCAGTTCGATTCTGTCCCGACCCACCATAATGCGGGTGTAGTTTAGTGGTAAAACCACAGCCTTCCAAGCTGTTGTCGGGAGTTCGATTCTCCTCACCCGCTCCAAAATGGGCCTATAGCTCAGCTGGTTAGAGCGCACGCCTGATAAGCGTGAGGTCGATGGTTCGAGTCCATTTAGGCCCACCATTTTATTATTCCGAAGTAGCTCAGTTGGTAGCAGCATCTGACTGTTAATCAGAGGGTCGCAGGTTCGAGTCCTGCCTTCGGAGCCATATGGAGAAGTACTCAAGTGGCTGAAGAGGCGCCCCTGCTAAGGGTGTAGGTCGGGTAACCGGCGCGAGGGTTCAAATCCCTCCTTCTCCGCCAGTTGGCCCCTTGGTCAAGCGGTTAAGACACCGCCCTTTCACGGCGGTAACACGAGTTCGAATCTCGTAGGGGTCATAATTAAAACCTTTGGAACATTAAGTTCCAAAGGTTTTTTTGTTTTGATACTTTCTGTTCTCTGTTCTATTAAAATTCTCTTAATGTGGATTCTTTGTAAATATTCACGCAAGAATCTGTTCCAACCACAAAACATACCTCCTAAACCACGAAATAAACATTGCACTCCACGAAAAATTGGAATGTATCCTTCAAACAGACAACTTATTCAACTTAATGGTCATCCAAAAAGAACTGTACGATACCTTGCAGAAACATAGTCCTACTAAGTAAGAAGAAGGTAATCAACCTTGCCAGACTTGGGATTTTGAAATGAATTATATAAAAAACAAAATAGATTGATGAAATGGAATGGCTAAAAACTAATTAAAAATATTGACCTTTACGTTACGTTAATTTGTATAGTGATGTTAATGGAGGTGATTGAAATAGAATATACTATTCAACAACTTGCTAAACTTTCTGGTGTTACAACGAGAACACTTCGATATTATGATGAAATTGATTTGTTAAAACCTCTAAAATTAAGTGAGGCAGGGTATCGAATCTACGGGGATTGGGAAGTAAAACTATTACAACAAATCTTATTTTATCGTGAATTAGGATTAAAACTTGAAGAAATCAAAAGAATTATTACACATTCAAATTTTGATATTAAAAATGCTTTGTTAAATCATCGCAAAAATTTATTATTCGAGAAATCAAGAATAGAAAAAATGTTACTAAATGTTGAAAGAACGATAAAAACAATGGAAGGGGAATATGAAATGAATGATGCTGAACGTTTTGAAGGTTTTAAAGATGAAATGATTCAGAAAAATGAAAAGTCCTATGGTGATGAAATTCGTAAAACGTATGGCAATGATATAGTAGAAGCTTCAAATACAAAATTACGTGCAATGAACGAAAAACAATTCAAAGAGAATCAATTAATTGGAAAACGAATGATTGAGTTCTTAAAAATCGCAATGCAGCACGGAGATATTTACAGTAAAGAAGCGCAGGAGGCTGTAGAATGCCATAAAAAATGGTTAACTGAATATTGGCCTTCTTATTCTAAAGAAGCTCACAAGGGGCTTGCTGATATGTATATAGCAGATGAACGATTTACTGCTTATTATGATCAACATCAAAAAGGCATGACTCAATTTTTACGTGATGCAATATATGCTAATGTTTGAATGATAAGTAAGGAACTCCAGGAGTTCCTTTTATTTTGTTGAAATGAATTGACTCTCGCCATGAAGTAAAATAACCTGATTTTTCCTTTTATAAAAGCATGAAAACAGCTATATTTTTTTAAAATGTATTGAAATATGTGCGTTGAAATGAGAATTTTGGGGAATAAATAGGACAGAATGGAGGTTGTACAATGACAGATCAACAATTACAAACACTAAAGAAAGCATTACAAGATGAGCTTAAAAGGATAAAAGAAAGACCAGAAAATGATGAAACTTTTATATCGACTGAGCTTTCTAACTATGATAATCATCCAGCCGATCAAGCGACAGACATGATGGATTCGGCAACGGAACTTGCGATGGATAAATTTCACGAATTTCAGATAGATAAAATTGAGAAAGCTTTACGAGCAATAGATGAAGGAACCTATGGGTATTGTACTGTTTGTGGTGGAGAAATCCCCTTTGAACGTTTAGAGGCTATACCAAGTACCCTGACTTGTGTTGAACATTCAGAAAGAACAGCTGGTACTCAGGAGAGACCAGTAGAGGAAGGAATCCTAAATGCAACAACATCTGATCCGAGTAATTTTAAGGACTATAGAATTGATGGAGAAGACAGTTTTCTTGTAGTAGAGGATTATGGTTCTTCTGATACCCCATCTGATATGGGGCATAATTAGAAATACATGACAAGTTCTTCAGTAACTTATGGAAAAAACAGTAGAGCCAACAAATCTGTTGGCTTTTTCTTATGCAACCCATACTACATATTCTTGTATAATAGAGTAAAAAAATGGGGAGGTAGGCATATGAAAATTATTGATTTACATTGTGACGTGTTATATCAACTATCAAAGACCAGTGAACCAATTCAATTTTCGCAAGCAGCCGAACTTCAAGCGAGTAAAGAGAAACTTCAAGCAGGGCATGTAATTGTACAGAATTTTGCTATTTTTATAAGTGAGGATGTTCCTCCAGTTGAAAAATTCACAGAGGCTATGCGTCAGGTTGAACTTTTTCACACGAATGTATTACAACCAAATCCTGAATTTGTCCATATTACAGATTGGAAACAGTTAGAGTCATTAAAAGAAGGGCAAATAGGTGCATTTTTAAGTTTGGAAGGTTGCGATGCAATTGGTGACGATCTTTTTAAATTACAAGCTTTTCTCGATGCTGGTGTAAAATTAGTTGGCCTTACTTGGAACTTTGAAAATGTTGTAGCATTTGGAGCAGAGGAAGCTCCTGATAGAGGTTTAAAGCCATTTGGAAAACAAGTTGTTAAGTTATTAAACGAAAAAGATATTATTATCGATGTATCACATTTAAATGAACAAAGTTTTTGGGATGTGTTACCTTTGGCAAAGCATATTATTGCTAGTCATTCAAATGCTAGAGCATTATGTGATCATCCACGTAATTTAACAGATGATCAGGCATTAGCACTGGTGAAAAATGGAGGCCATATACATGTTGTGTATTATCCGCCTTTTATAAGAAGGGATACAGAAAAGGTAACTTTATTGCATTTAGCAGAACATGTAAGCTATTTGGTAGACTTAGTAGGTGTCGAGAATATTGGATTGGGCTCGGATTTTGATGGGATCAATCAAACAATTAACGGACTGGAAACTGCAGCACATTCACAGAATTTAATCACAACTTTGTTACAACAACTTTCTAAGGAAGAAGTGCAGATGATAGCACATAGGAATTTTTTGAATTACGTCAAAAATATAGAAGAAAATCGAAGCATGTAGAGAGATTTTTTTCTACATGCTTTTTTATAAGCGGTTAAATAAAGCAAATAAGTGCTCAATCCGCTAGAAAGATGTATGATAGTATAGGATATTGAAGTATGTACGAGTAGATTAGCAATATTTATATCTACTGACGGAGGGAATTTTCATGAATCGTAAGTTGTCGACAACAACCGGCGACCAAATTGAGACAGAAAAGTCGACACTGCAATTTTTTTCAGAAACAATTGAAGTGAATCGATTATCAGCATTAGCCTTTTTTGAAGCAGGGGAAGAATTCTTTGCAGGTCAACGATATTATTGGCAAAATCGTGAGAAAACTTTTACACTCGTTGGCTTAGGTCATGCGTATACGATTACAAGTCAGTCAGAGAAACAACGTTTTGATGATGTAGAACAACAATGGAAAAAGCTAACTCAGCATGTTGTAACAAATGACCAAGCGTTACAACCAATTCTGTTTGGAGGTTTTACCTTTGATCCTGAAAATGGAGTAACTGGTGAATGGGAAGGCATACCTCAAGCCTTTTTTGCTGTTGCAACCTATCAGCTTGTAATGCGTAATGACCATGTTTATATTAGTACCAACTACATTGCAGAGCAGGAAAATCCACAAGTATTTGAACAACTTTGTAAAAAACGTGATGAACTTATGCATACTGCTCAAGTAAAAGCATTGAAAACGTATTCAAAACCACAAGTGAAAAGTAGTTTTGAACCATATAAAGAAGAATATTTGGAATCTATTAAACAAGTGACATCTTTAATTCGTCAGAAAGAAGCAGATAAAGTGGTTATTGCTCGATCACTTGCCTTACAATTCGAAGAAGCTGTTTCTTCGCCAAATGTATTATCCCAAATTATTTTGGAACAACCAGAAAGTTATTTATTTGGGTTAGAATATCAAGACAAATTGTTTTTTGGTGCTTCACCTGAACGATTAGTAAAAGTTGAAGATTCTTATGCGTATTCTTCTTGTGTAGCAGGATCAGTAAAACGTGGGAAAACTGCTGAAGAAGATGAAAAATTGGGACAAAGTTTATTAAATGATGCCAAAAATCGTTCTGAACATCAATATGTAGTAGATATGATTGGTAACACATTTAAAGAAAATTGTTCAAGCTATGATATTCCATCACAGCCAAAACTTTTGAAAATTAGAGATATTCAGCATTTATTTACGCCAGTGGAGGGTCAATTAAAAAATAATGCAACGATCTTGCAATTAGTAAAGACATTACACCCGACACCAGCTTTAGGTGGTGTACCTCGTAACAGAGCAATGGAAGTTATACGAGCGTATGAACCCATGAACCGTGGCTATTACGCAGCACCAATTGGTTGGTTAGATGCAGAAGGTAATGGGGAATTTGCAGTTGCTATTCGTTCTGCTTTGTTACTTCAAGATAAGGCTTTCTTGTATGCTGGTGGAGGGATTGTTGCAGATTCGGAACCACAAAGCGAATATGAAGAAACACTTGTGAAATTCCGTCCGATGATTCGAGCTTTAGGAGGACAATTACATGAATAACAAGGAGATTTTGACAAGCTATGTATACAAGCTTGTTGCATCTTTGTATCAAGCAGGGGTAAAAGATGTTGTAGTAAGCCCAGGGTCACGTTCAACACCTTTAGCATATGCCTTTGCCCATACAAAAGAATTTCAAATGTACCGTCAAGTTGATGAACGCTCAGCAGCCTTTTTAGCTTTAGGGTTAGCTAAAGCGAGTGCACGTCCGGTAGTACTTGTTTGTACATCAGGTACGGCGGCTGCTAATTACTTTCCAGCGATTGTGGAAGCAAAATTATCACGTATTCCTTTAATTGTATTAACGGCTGATCGTCCACATGAGCTTCGTGAAGTAGGAGCACCACAAGCGATTGCACAACCGAATTTATATGGCAATCAAGTAAAATGGTCCGTTGATTTTCCATTGCCAGATGAATTTCCAAATACCTTACCTTTTGTAGAAAGACATATAGCTCGAGCTGTAGCGATTGCTTTAACTGCACCAGCAGGACCTGTTCATGTGAATGTTCCGTTCCGTGAGCCTTTATTAATCGATTTTCAAGAAAAATTACCAGTAGGTTCATTTATCGAAAGTATATCGCAAGAAATACGTCCAAGTGAGCATGCTATGAATGTCTTGGAAACGGCAATTGAAAGAGCAAGAAAAGGTATTGTGATTGTAGGAGAATTAGCACAAGATACAGATTTAGAAGTTGTTTGGAACTTTATCCGCCATCTTCAATGGCCGATTTTAGCGGAAAGCTTATCACATTTACGTGCAAACGTACCAAATGATTGTGCAAAGTATATAATCGACCAATATGACGCTTTATTGAAAAATGAAACATTTAAAAATATAGCAGAATGCGATACAGCGGTCCGTTTTGGCTCACAGCCAGTTTCCAAACCATTAATGCAATTCTTAACAACAGTTCAGCCATCAACATATTTAGTTATTGATGAAGATCCGATGTTTCGTGATTCATTGGCTATTACAACACATCATGTTCAAGCAACAATTAGTAGATGGTTAGATGATCTAACCATCACACCTGCTAATACGGATCCAACATATGTTGAACAATGGATTTCAGCCAATCAAATTGCGACGCATCAAGTAGAAACGTATATTCAAGAGATGACTGATGAAGGTGCACTTGTGGCTACTTTATTTGAACATTTGCCAGAGCATAGTGACTTGTTTGCAAGTAGCAGTATGCCTATCCGTGATGTGGATACTTTCTTCAATAAGACTTCAAAAGATGTTCGTATTTATGCGAATCGTGGTGCAAATGGGATAGATGGAGTTGTATCAACTGCAATTGGTACGCAATTAGCTACAAAACGTGATTCCTATTTATTGATTGGGGATTTAGCATTTTTACATGATTCAAATGGATTGATTGCATCTCGTTATCAACGATGTGATTTAACGATTGTTGTCATGAATAATGACGGAGGTGGTATTTTCTCTTATCTTTCTCAAGCAACTGTTGAAGAACATTATGAAGAATTATTTGGGACACCATCTGGACTTCAATTCGCTGATTTAGCAAGAATGTATGATGCTCAATACCATGTAGTACGAACTATAGATGAATTTGCACACGTACTGGACACACCTAAAGAAAAGCCACTACGTATTATTGAAGTAATTACAAATCGTATGAACAACGTTCAATCGCATCGAAAGCTATGGGATTCCATTGGTAAGGAGTTAGATGAAAAATGGCAAGCGTAATGACATCTATAAGAGGATTAAATGTCCATTACCAAATACTCAATCCACAAGCTGAAAAAACACTTGTTTTTCTACATGGATTCACGGGTAGTACGAAAACTTGGGATTCGGTAATTCCATTTTTTCATGGCACTTATCGTATTATAACATTAGATTTAATCGGACACGGTTTAACAGATGCACCATACAGTGTCCAACGTTATTCAATGGAAGAACAAGTTGAATTATTGCATGATTTCTTTGAGGCAAGAAGGATTCCTTCCTTTACTTTAATCGGTTATTCTATGGGGGGACGTGTAGCACTTGCTTTTACACTAAAATATTCGGATATGGTTGAACAACTAATATTAGAAAGTTCATCACCTGGCCTTCCGACATTAGAAGAACGGGCTATTAGAAGAAAGAATGATCATGCATTAGCTGATCGTATTGAAAAAGATGGACTTGAGTCTTTTGTGAGTTATTGGGAGAATATCCCGCTGTTTGAATCCCAAAAGAAACTTCCGATTTCTGCGCAACTTGCTATTCGTTCTGAACGATTCGAACAACGTGCGGTTGGATTAGCTAATAGTTTACGTGGGATGGGAACAGGTGAACAGCCTTCTTATTGGAAACAATTGCATAACTACACAAAACCTGTACTTTTAATGACTGGTGAATTAGACAAAAAATTTGAACAAAAGGCTTATAACATGAAAAAAAGATTCCAATGTTGCGAAAATGTGATCGTGCCAAATGTTGGGCATGCAATACATGTGGAAAATCCACAAACTTTTGCTACAATAATAGAGGAACATCTAGAATATATTTAGGAGGACTTATTAATGACTCGTGAATGGGTAACTGAACATGTCTATGAAGATATCAAATATGAATCTTATAATGGCATTGCTAAAATTACAATTAACCGTCCAGAAGTAAGAAATGCATTCCGCCCAAAAACAACTGCAGAAATGATTGATGCATTCACTCGTGCTCGCGATGATGCTAAAATTGGTGCAATCATTTTAACAGGTGAAGGTGAAAAAGCATTCTGCTCAGGCGGAGATCAAAAAGTACGTGGTAACGGTGGTTATGTTGGTGATGATAATATTCCACGCTTAAATGTACTGGATCTTCAAACATTAATCCGCAAAATTCCAAAACCAGTAGTGGCAATGGTAGCAGGTTATGCAATTGGTGGAGGACACGTACTACATATCGTATGTGATTTAACAATCGCTGCTGAAAATGCTCGCTTTGGACAAACTGGTCCAAAAGTTGGTTCATTTGATGCTGGTTACGGTGCAGGTTATCTAGCACGTATTGTAGGCCATAAAAAAGCGCGAGAAATCTGGTACTTATGCCGTCAATATGATGCACAAGAAGCACTTGATATGGGACTTGTAAACACAGTTGTTCCTTATGAAAAACTAGAAGATACTACTGTAGAATGGTGCGAAGAAATGCTTAAAAAATCACCAACTGCTCTTCGTTTCTTAAAAGCTTCATTCAACGCAGATACAGACGGTTTAGCAGGCTTACAACAACTTGGTGGTGACGCAACTTTACTTTACTACACAACTGATGAAGCAAAAGAAGGTCGCGACGCATTCAAAGAAAAACGTGATCCAGACTTTGGTCAATTCCCACGTTTCCCTTAATCGGTAAGTTACTCAATATTGTATTATTTCTTTATAAAATGAACATCCGGAAAGTCAGAAATATAGACTTTTTAGATGTTCATTTTTTAATTAGTAAATCAATAGTATTCGCTATTATCATGATAGATTGAAAAAACTTTTTAGCAGTATCAAAATAATACGGGTTTTTTCAATTTTTACTAGGATAATGATATGATAAAAGAGATTAACTTTAAATTAAGGGTGACATATAACATGATTCCAAACTGGATTATCCAACGTTCAACATTGACACCTGAACGTGTAGCAGTACGATTTGAAGGTAATTCGTGGACATATCAAGAAATACATGAAAAATCATTAGATCAAGCGAAACGACTACTAGCACTTGGTGTGAGACCTCATGACCGAGTTGCCATTTACGCTACATCCACTCCACAAATTATTTTCATGATTTGTGGCTGTATGCATTTACAATGTGAAATGGTGTTATTAAATTTACGCTTAAGTAAAACTGAATTAGTATATCAAATTGAAGACTCTGAAGTTGTTGCGATACTAGCTGAAGATGGGCTAGTAGAAAAATTACCTGAGACAACTATTCGTGTTTATCCATTTTCAGTAGTTGAGAAAGAACGCCCTGATGATTTTACACCAGTATCGGAATGGGCAGAAGAAGATACGATGACGATCATGTATACTTCGGGTACAACAGGATTTCCAAAAGGGGTACGACAAACGATTGGCAATCATGTATCTGTTGCCACTTCCTCTATGTATAACACAGGATTAGTTGAGAATGATGCATGGCTCTGTACGGTTCCTTTATTCCATATCAGTGGATTTTCTATGTTATGTAAATGCCTATTACATGGAGTTCGTTTAGATTTATACCGCAAATTTGATGTTGAAAAGGTTGTAGATCAACTTGTAGAAGGTTCTGTAACACGAATGTCAGTCGTTGCTGTAACATTAGAGCGTATTTTATCAGAGCTTGAAAAACGTAAACAACAAGTATCTAACCGTTTTTTGACGATGCTTGCAGGAGGAGGACCAGTGCCGATTGACTATTTAAAACGAGCAATCGATCGAGGTATACAAGTTTCTCAAACATATGGAATGACTGAAACCTCATCACAAACTGCAACATTATCAAGTAAGGATGCACTAAGAAAAATTGGGTCAGCTGGAAAGCCTTTATTTTTCAACCAGATCCAAATTGCAGATGCAAAAAATCCATATGATCAAGGCGAAATATTAATACGAGGAGCGCATGTAACACCTGGTTATGTTGGACGTTTTGCGAATAAGCCTTCCCAAGTAAATGGCTGGTTGCATAGTGGGGATATTGGTTATTTGGATGATGAAGGATATCTATTTGTCGTCGATCGACGTTCTGATTTAATCATTTCTGGTGGAGAGAACATTTACCCTGCAGAAATAGAAAATGTATTAATTTCTCATCCAAGCGTTCGTGAAGCGGGGGTTTGTGGTGTGGAAGATGATCAGTGGGGACAGGTACCGAATGCATTTGTTGTACTTAAAGATATAGTAGATACAGAAAAGCTGATAGCATTTTGTAAAAAGCATTTAGCTGCTTATAAAGTTCCTAAAAAGGTCTATATTGTTAAAGAGCTCCCTCGTAATGGCTCAAATAAATTATTGCGCCGCAAATTGCAAGAATTGATATGAAAAGTAAAATTAATGATTCATCGGTTGACTTTGTATAACCGATGGATTTTTTTGTGATTTTATTAAATGTAATCTGTAATAATTTCCATAATATTATATAATTTTATTAATTAGGAAGGTGATTTCAATTATATGAAGAATTTTCAACAGCAAATATCAATAGATAGTTTGATCATTGGAGGTGTAACCCATTGTCCACCCATCGATTTATCATTAGAATCAGGGATAATAACGGGATTATACTCTGATGTTAATAAAATTGAGTATATGATGAACCAACTTCAAGGTGATCCTGCTATTAATATTCATTTTCGTCAGGATGGTCATTATGACAGATTGTCCATTTTAGAAAGTATTAAATTTGAATGTGCATTATACAATGTGAAGATTAATGTGGATGACGTCTTAAAAATGATAGGATTATTCGATCAAAAGAATGTGAAAATGAAAAATCTAACATATTCCGAATTACAACGTGTAAGACTGGCTAAATTATTTATACACGAAAAACCAATACATATTTTACAAGAGCCATACCAAAATTTGGATAATAAGTCAAAGGAAATTGTTAACCTTGTTGTGAAAACTTTAAAGAATCAAGGTAGTGCTGTTTGTCTTTTTACGACAAATTTAGAAGATCTAATCCATTCTACAGATAAAGTATTCCGAGTAGATGAAAAAGGATTGAAACTAATTGATTTACAAGAAGTAAATGATTTTACCCAAAAAGAAATTCCAGAAAAACTGACTATTCAATTAGAGAAAATTCCTACTAAAATGAACGACAAATTGATCCTTTTTAATCCACCTGAAATTGATTATATTGAAAGTATTGAAGGAATCGTCAATGTTCACGTAAATGGTGATGCATATCCTTGTTCTTTAACTTTAAATGAGTTAGAAAAGCGGTTAATGCCGTTTGGTTTTTTTAGATGTCACCGTTCTTATATTGTAAATCTCCAAAAGGTTAGAGAAATTATTACGTGGACAAAGAACAGTTATAGCTTAATCCTATCAGGGAAAGAAAGAGGAAATGTACCATTATCGAGAAGTAAATTAGTCGAATTAAAAGGAATCATAGGAATATAAATATTTCTCGGGAAATAAATGTACTCAACTGACAAGGAAATAGTACAGTTCACCGACATATAACGTCATTCAGCCAAATTTAGATGTGTTTCCATCTACTCATGTGTATGCTTAGAGCATGAACCATATATAGGAGGTTTCAAGATGGAAACAATCATAGAAGTTAACAGGTTACAAAAGAAATTTCAAAAGGATTATGCAATTCGAAATGTATCTTTTAATATCCAAAAAGGTGAAATCTTTGGTTTCCTTGGACCGAGTGGTTCGGGAAAAACGACAACTATTAAAATTTTAACTGCACAGTTAACCCCATCTAGCGGTGAAGTAAGAGTTTTTAATAAAGAAACAGGTAATCTTAAATCATCAGAAGCAAGAAGTCGTTTTGGTATCTTAACAGATAATAGTGGACTATATGATCGGCTTACGATTGAGGAGAATCTTATTTTATATAGAAAAATATATAATTTGGAAGAAAATTCAGTAAAGTTAGCTCTTGACTTTGTTAATTTATATGATGAGAGAAAAAAGCGAATTAATACTTTATCAAAAGGTATGAAACAACGTGTAATGCTCGCTCGTACAATTTTGCATCAACCAGAGCTCCTCTTTTTAGATGAACCGACTTCTGCATTGGATCCTGTAAATAAGTATCATATATATGAAGGGCTTCGAAGCTTAAATGAAAGGGATACAACTATTTTTCTTACAACTCATGATATGACAGAAGCAGATACTCTTTGTGATCGAATTGCCTTTTTAAATAAAGGTGAAATTTGTGCGATCGGCACACCGAAAGAGCTTAAAAGGCAATTTGCTGATGATACATTAACTGTAGAATTAAAAAATGGTCATCAGAAAATTATCAGTAAAGGTATAGAAGATGCTGACAAAATGTTTGAATGGATGCAAGGAAATTTAATAGAGCGAGTATGGACAAACGAGCCTAGTTTAGGGGAAATTTTTGTTCAAGTAACAGGGAGGAAATTGTTATGAATTTATCTATTAAAAGAATGCAGGCAATTTTACTAAAGGACTATAAAGAATTCTCTCGAAATATGGCGGTATCTTCAATGGTATTTCTGCCTTTAATCTTAGCTGCAATTTATTCCCGAATGGGTGTTGATACGATGCAGGGACTTTTTATGCCCATTAATATGACTTTCTCTGTAGTTGCAACTTATATCCAATGTAGCATAATTGCTGAGGAAAAGGAAAAAAACACATTAAGAAATTTGATGCTATCTCCTGCAACGATTCCGGAAATTTTGATAGGAAAAAGCATGTTAACTTTTATCGTCACTATAATTATTGTGACTGGCTGTATGGTTTTATCTGAATACAATCCTGGAAATTTATTGATTATGATTGTTGCATTACTTTTATCAACTATTTTTTATATTGCTGTAGGGACATTACTTGGTTTGTTTGCTAAAACCGTAATGGAATCTTCCGTTATTGTCCTACCGGTCCTTTTTATATTTTCTTTAGGACCTGTTGTAAAAGTCTATATAGAGAATTATCCAATTTTGAAAGTAGTTGAATGGTTGCCAAGTACTCAACTAATTATGCTTGGGGAATCACTAGAAACAAATTGGGGAATATGGGATGTCATACAACCTTTTATCATCATAGCATTGTGGATATTGATTGCAATAATTGCAACTGTGAGCGTATATAAAAAGCGAATGGTGGATGAGTAGTTATGAAAAAAAGCTTCAAATTATTGAAGCTTTTTTATAGTTGTTAAACAAATATTGTAAAAGGTATTTGCTATCGGATGTTTTTTATGATGGCTTTTTTAGGATATGCAGGCTTTACTTCTGCAATAAGAATAGCACTCAATATCAATACAGCGCCAATAATCATACGGGGTGTTAAAATTTCATGTAAAAATAATACCGACATTATCATACCAAAAAAGGATTCCAAGGAAAGAATAATGGCTGCTTTTGTTGCGGTGGTATATTGATTTGCTATATTTTGGAAAAGGTAAGCAACAGTTGTTGAGAAAATAGCTAAATAGACAACTGAGTACAAGCCACCCTTTTCTAATGTTATAGGTGCATCTCCTTGAACAATTACCACTAAATTACTAATGATAGCAGCTGTTATGAATTGAATGATTGTAAGTTGTATAGCATCTTCTTTTTTGACAAAAAGATTTGTACAAAAGATATCAAAAGCAAATCCTACAGCACAAGCAAGTGATAAGGCATCGCCAATGTTCATGGTAAATGAGCCTTGTAAGGATAAGCACCCAATCCCTATAATGGCGAGAATAGATCCAATTATTTCGTATCCATCAATACGTCGTTTATAAATGGCATATGTAATGATGGGTACAATTATTATATTTATTGCTGTTAAAAACGCATTTTTGGAAGGTGTAGTGTATTGTAAACCTACTGTCTGTAGGGAAAAGGCAATATACAAAATAATTCCTAAGGTGACACCTTTCCAAATAACGGACTTGGTCACTTTTTTTAGTTTGTAACCAAAAAGAATGATCAAGATAAGAGAGGCTAATAAAAATCTTCCGGCCATTACCTGGTAAGCTGTTAAATATTTTAGTGCAATATCCGTAACGACAAAGCCACTACCCCAAATGATGGCGGTAAAGAGTAATAAGCTATTAGCTATGTATGGTTTCATCTTCGTTCTTCCTCCTAACTCAAATAAGGATAACATGAGATGAAAGACAATAATTTGTGTACAATTCTAAACTTTCAGGTGGATTTTTGTATTTATTCAAAAACGATAGAAGCTTTTTCGATGTAATTGTGGAGTAAGTACAATTTAACCGCTGCAGACAATTGTTCATAAAAAATAAAATCATTATCAACGGGTGTAATTAGTTGACGTATTTTTGTCATTCGATACCGAATAGTGTTCGGATGGCAAAAATGCGAATAGGCTACTTCTTTGATATTTCCTTTTTTAAGGATATAAGTTATGGCGGTTTCGATTAAATCAGGATCTACCTTTTCATCTAAAAGTGGTCCGAGATACTTGTGCACAAATTTCATTGCAAATGGAGCATTCTCTCGATAAAGTTCAATCAATAAAGTATCAGTTGCAAGTTTTTCATATTGACAAGTAGATTGAAGATTAATTTCAGCCATTATACGGGCAAAAAAAGCTTCTCTAACTGCAAGATGCATGGTTTTATGCGTAAATTGCACTTGGCTATATCCAATGGTAAGTAATTCTTTTGGAATAGCGTACATTGTCAACCATTCATTTAAAATTTTTTCAAACTGGAAACACTGAGATGCACTAGTCATTAAGATAAAAATACTTTTTTTATAAGTACATAAAATGCCTGATTTTAGTAATCCTTCTAATTGAAAAAGAGTATCCATACAATCAGTATTTTCAGTTGCTACCATTCCAATATTTGCAACAAATACATACTTTTCGAAAGGTCTATTCATTTGTTGTAGGAAGGAATGCAATTGCTTCTCATTAACTTCGTTTTCAATAAAATTCTTCATAATATTCTCTAAGATATGTGCTTTATCTTGTTTTTTTGTATAAGCCACTACCTCTAATATAATATCTTCAAAAAACTCATCCGCTCCAAATTGAAGTATGGGGAAATTTTGCTCGTCTGCGAAGGCAATCACTTCATCAGGTAGATTTTGAAATATAACTGGTTTATAAGCTAAAGCACTAACTCCGAGTTCAATTAGATTTTTGATCGTATCTATTAAATATTCTGGTTTTTCCTTTGCGAATAATAAGCTACTTAAGACAACACTATGTGGATTAAAAATAGTCTCTCTTACTGTTTGAATATCTGGCGAAAATTCAAAATCAAGGATTTCAACGCTTTTGACAGGATTAGATAATCCATTATTCCCTGCAACAATTAAGAAATCTTTTGTAATGGGTAGTTGCAAAAAATTTTTTACATTCATTTGTAGCTCAATCAACCTTTCGTGTAGCGATTATTTAGTATCGTAACATCTTTTCGAGTGAATGATGTATATTATTTGTCAACTTTTTGGATATTTTCTTTAGCATTTTATAAAAACTAGTGGTTTAGAAGAAATAGTAGTCATATCAATTATGTTTGTCCCATAAAACTATATTAAGGGAAAAGCCTTAGGTAAGGTTAGAAAATTGGCGAACGATCTAGGGGGGAGTTTTATTACTAAAAGTGAATCATACAAAATGAAAAACAGTGTATATGTTCTAGTTACTGGCGAAGTAATTTTATTGGTTACAACTTTAATGACTCAAAAGATTAGTATAGCAATGATGTTAGCAATCCTTTTTTTAATGGCAGTTCAATTCATTTGTTTAACAATGGTTAATTATAAAAGTCCTCAGGTAAACCATGACATTCAATGGTTTCTAACGCTATTTACTTGGTTCTTATATATTCCCATTTTTTTGACTACAGCAGAGAACCTCATCCAGCCAACTCTAGGTTACTTTATAAGATTTTGTGCAATTATAGAGATCTCTTATGTACTTATTGCAATAAGTGTAATTTTCTCTGTAAAATACCAGTATGAAAAGAATGATTCAGTTATGAAAAATAAGGAAGAAGCTTCTAATCAATAAGGGGAAGAGGATATGTCTCGTAAAGGGGCATATCCTTCTCTTTTTTATCCATTTTTTTGTACCCATTCTTGTAAGAAGGGAATGAATTTTTTACTTGAAGGGGATAAGCTTTGCACAGATGAATTTGTTAAAATACCAATTGTGCGTATATAGTTTCCTTCAATTGGCTTTGCACAGATCTCTGGTAAATGTTCTTTAATAAGTAACTCGGACAATAAACTAATTCCTAATCCTTTTTTAACCATCGCAATAATTGCTTCATCACCGCGAATTTGATAAGCGATATTAGGTGAGATTTTTTCTTTTTTAAAGATGAATTGAACATCATGGTGTGAATCCTCATAAGGCATGATACAAGGTTCAGTTGCAAATGTTTTCAGCTCTATTAAATGATGGTTTGCTAATATATGATGGTTTGGTAATATGGCTAACATTCGATCATTCTTCAAAGGTATAAAATTAGAATTTTGAATGATTTGGGTTGTACCGATTCCAAAGTCAATCTTACCATTTTCTAGCCATTGTTTTATCTCTTGTGAATTTCCTTCATATAATTGGATTTGAATTTTAGGAAACTTTTTATTGAATAAGCTTAGTACTGTAGGCATCCAGTGAACACAAACGCTAGTATAGGCTCCGATTCGTATTCTCCCAACTTCCATTCCATTAATTTCATTTATCGTTTCAGCTAATCGTTGGGCACGTTTCAATAGATCCTGCATAATCGGTAATAAAACAAGACCATTATCTGTAGGTGATACCCCAGATTTCCCTCTAATTAATAAAGAAAATCCATATTCATCTTCTAAGCTACTAATCATGTGACTAATACTGGGTTGTGTATAATCAAGTTTTTTCGCAGCTTTTGTTAGACTGCCATATTCAACAGCTGTCACAAAAGCCTTTATTTTATTGAGTGACATATCATTACCACCATCTATAAAGGTTTTCTATATATACTATGCAAAACATTTAATTTACTTATGGCTAAAATACCATTACAATGGCAACAAATCAAGATTGTCGTTAGGAGCTAAAATTGTGGGATATGTGATCCAATTTATCATTGGTGGCACAGTGATGATGCTTGCCGCTATGTTAAGTAAGTCGAAGTATTTGTTCTTATCAGGTGTTATTACGCTTTTACCTATTTTGACTTTGATGAATTTAAATTTACAAGTTCATAATATGACAGCCGAAAATTTTCACATGACACAACGTAATGGTATTGTGGGAGCTGTGGGTATGGTTGTTTTGGTAGGAGGCATTTATTTACTTACCAACTGGGTAAAACCTGGTCAAGCTATACTAATTGCTTTTGGAATTTATATTGTTTATATGGTGGGAACGAGATATTTAATTGCATAAAAGAAGGGATTTAGAAAAAACATTTTCTAGGTCCTTTTTTTATTGATGTGGATTTTATTTGAAAGCTAGCGATTCCTTAAAATCTGCCGTCTGTAGTGAAATGGAGATAAAAGATGGGTTAGCGCAAAACTGAATCTCTGCATATGATGAGATGAATAGCTGAATCGTTACAGGGAGGATTTTATGCATTGGATCACCATTATTTTGATTGGAATTGCTGCAAATTTAGATAACTTAGGAATTGGGCTTTCTTATGGTGTAAAGAATACCAAGGTACCCCTTACTTCAAATGTTACAATAGCAGCCATGTCGATGATCGTTACTTATTTATCTATAATGATTGGGAGTACACTTATTGAATTTATCGCACCTAACAAAGCATATTTTGTAGGTAATCTTCTGCTATGTATCATAGGTTTATATACGATAATTTCGTATAAATTTTCTTCTACAACATCAGCAGAAAACTTAGAGGGAATCGATAAAGATCGAAATAATATCATATCTTTTAGGGAAGCGTTAGTGTTAGGACTAATCTTATCGATAAACTGTTTAGGTAGTGGAATAGCCATCGGGGCAAATGGGATTTCAGCTATTTGGACAGTAATTTCTATTGGTTTCTTTTCGATTTTAACATTTGCAATTGGTGGCCATTTTGGTCTTCTGCTTTCAAAAACATTTATCGGAAAGTACTCTACGATCATATCAGGCGTGATCCTTATATTTATCGGGATATTGGAGATGTTTATTTAAATCTTTTGTTTCATTCAATTTATGTAGGGAATAGCTCTTTAATCGTAAGAGCTATTCCTCTAAAACATCAATTGGACCATGGTTAATATTCGTAAGAATCTTATTTATGTCGAAAATTTTACCGCTTATTTGAGTAATTCCGAAGCTTGTAAGACGTTTAGTATGCATTTCAAGATACTTTTCTGCGTTCTTTTTTGTATTAAACAA
Organism: Rummeliibacillus pycnus; assembly: GCF_002884495.1. Taxonomy (GTDB): domain Bacteria; phylum Bacillota; class Bacilli; order Bacillales_A; family Planococcaceae; genus Rummeliibacillus; species Rummeliibacillus pycnus. The sequence continues at coordinate 19,684 of NZ_KZ614145.1, forward strand.
ATAGATACCACCAGCTTCTTTTGTATCAGCATTCTCTGTCCAAATTTTCCAAATAACCCCGTCTTCATCATTAATACTTCGTGCAAGTCCTTCAAATTCTTTTGCCATGTTGTCCCCAAACGGTCCGTTCATTTTGAAATCTACTTGTAAAATATACGCCATTTTAATACATATCTCCCTTAACGTTTTTTGATCATTCATTTATTAAGTTATTTGATAATTTGTACGTTGATGAATGAGTTTATTCAAAAATAAGAGTATGTCTTTTGTTAAATTTAGAAATCATAAGTGTGGTGCTTTTATTTATTGTTTAGCACGCTTCGAATTGTGGAATAGTAAAAGCGTAGTAGGTTTACAATGGATAGGAGCGTGTATCTATATGTCAAATTTACAAAAAGAATTAAATCAGCTTGTAGCTTCATGGTCTGTTTTATACATGAAACTACACAACTTTCACTGGTATGTGAAGGGATCAGCGTTTTTTACACTACACCTTAAATTTGAGGAGCTTTATAATGAGGCATCAGAACATTTGGATCATATAGCCGAGCGAATATTAGCTCTAAATGGACAGCCTATTGCAACTTTAAAAGAGCACTTGGAGATCTCAGAAATTAAAGAAGCAGTAGGTAGTGAAACCGCAGAACAGATGGTTAAAACACTAATTCAGGATTTTGAAACAGTAATGAGCAATCTAAAAGCTGGTATGTCTGAAGCAGCAAACAATCATGATCATATGACTGAGGATTTATTAAATTCTATTTATCAAAGTTTAGAAAAGCATGTATGGATGTTGAAGGCTTTTTTAGGATAATCGATTTGAATGTAGCAATTTACAATTCATAAGAAAAGCCCTGCAAAATTTGCAGGACTACCATCTTATTTTTCTAAAGCTTTCTCAAATGTCTTTATATTTCTATGCATTAAAGTAAAGTAATCTTCATGCTTCTTTATGTCATCATTTGTTAATACGCTTAGGTTATGCAGTGTAAGAGATTTCGCACCCACGTCTTGTTCAATTACTTTTGCCAAATTTGAAGATACATTTTGTTCAAATAGGATATAGTGAATGTGATCTTTTTTTGCTTGATCGACGATTTTTGTTAGTTTTTGTTGAGATGGTTCATCTTGTGAATTTAAGCCTGCCACAGAGACTTGGTTGAGTCCATAAGTTCCAGCAATATAGCCAAATGCAGCATGTGAGACAAAGAAATTTTTATTTGGTGCTTTGTTAGCCATTGTTTTAAAATCGCTATCTAAGTTTTTAAGATCTTTAACAAGTGATTGATAGTTTTTTTCGAATTCTGCTTTGTGATTAGGTTGTGCTTTGACCAACGCATCTTTAATTGAAAGTGCTAAATCTTGGCTAATGATAGGTGACATCCAAACATGTGGATCTACATGATTATTTTCATGACTATGTTGATCGGTTGTAGCATGCGTATGCTCATCTTCGTCATCATGTCCTGTGCTAACAGCCAACTTGTCTTTTGATACATTCGCAGCTGTTTCAACGAACTTTACATTTTCGTTTTGTAAGGATTTTTTTGCATTCTCAACGAATCCTTCAAGGCCTAATCCGATAAAAAAGAAATAATTTGCATCTGCTACATTCATCATATCTCTTTGGGTAGGTTCAAAAGTATGTTCGTTAGATCCAGGAGGATAGATGGACGATACTTCAACATAGTTACCACCAATTCGTTGTGTAAAATATTCAAGCGGATAAACTGTTGTGTAAATTTTTAGTTTGCCGGTATTATTTTTAGATGTTCCAGCTTCTTTGTTTGCACCACAAGCTGCAGTAAAAACAGCTAATAAGGCAACAAGAAAAATGGAGAAGATTTTTTTCATTTTCACACCTCTTAAATAGTAATCATTACGATTTGATTCGAACAATAATTACTATACAAGATTTCTATAAAAAAAACAATAGAAAAAACCTCCAAAAAGTTATTTCTTTTTTGGAGGCCATTCTTCAGGAACGGGATCATAGCCACCTTCACAAAATGGTTGGCAGCGTAAAATCCTACGTATGGTTAGGTACCCACCTTTTATAGCACCATGTTTTTCGATTGCTTCAATGCCATAGTTTGAGCATGTTGGATAGAAGCGACAGCTTGGTGGTTTTAAAGGTGAAATCACTTTTTGGTAGAAGCGAATAGGTAAGATTAAGAGCTTTTTCACTTCATCTCTTCTTTCTTTTGGTGGTTGTAAAAATTCTCAGTTGGCTTTGGATCAATTGTTTTATGTGAATTTTTTTTATTATTTTTTGCTACAAAAAAGATTAAAACAATTGCTAATAACACTGTAAGTATAACAACAGGCATAATAGCGATCCATGCAATTGACATTTTATTCACTCCAATATTTAATACATCTCTATTTTATCGAAACTCTATCAATAGTTATAGTATAGTGCTTACAAAATAAAAAATTCTGTGAACGTTTCATGAAACCTAGTAATTCCTATTAAAATATCAAAATTATACTGATTCAAAAGTTGCGTTGATTTATCAGGAAAAGTAAAATAATTAAAATAAGTAAATTATGGAAGTGTAAATTAATTGGAAGGAGTTGGCTAAAGAAATGGAATCATCTCTATCAACAATTAAACATATTGATCAAATATATAAAGTAACTAGTCAGATGAATATCCGTAAAGGCGCTGGTGTAAAATATTCTAAAATTGATCAAGTTGATCAAGGAATTTTCGTTAAAGCAACTGAATTCTATAAAGGCTGGTATAAGATAAATTATAAAGGGAATATTGGGTCTGGCTGGGCGCCTGGAAAATATTTAGAAATTGCGCCTGTCAATTATAAGGAAGCTGGATTAGTTGAGTTAACAGAAAAAGATGGTTTTGTTATTGATTTGCATTATGCGACAAAAAAGAATTTTATGGGGTATAGGTTATATCCAAAAAAAGCAAAAGCATTAATGACAAAATCAACGGCCAAAAAATTAAAAAAAGCAAATAAATTAGCAAACAAAAAAGGCTATAAGATTAAAATTTGGGATGCGTATCGTCCCTTAAGTGTACAGTGGGAAATGTGGTATAAGATACAAAACCATATGTATGTAGCATACCCATTAGAGGACTCAAAACACAGTAAAGGTGTTAGTGTTGATGTAACACTTGTTGATCGTAAAGGAAAAGAATTAAAAATGCCAACAAAATTTGACTCTTTCTCGGAAAAAGCAGGACGTAGCTATCCCAATAACTCTAAAAAAGCTCAACAAAATATGGAGTTTTTAACTGAAATCATGTTAGAAGCAGGTTTTACTGCAATTAGCTCTGAGTGGTGGCACTATAATGATTCAAATTCCGATTTTCCTACGCTTGACGTACCTGTAAAATAGAGATTTATACATACACCTTTCTTTCCAAAAATAATAAAAAATACTTAGTTTAAATTTGTAGTGATGTGGCAAGATAAATTGAGCCGAAAGAAAGGAAGATGCCATTTTGTTCAGTTTCATTTGGTTTTTAATCATTGGAGGTATTTTAGGTTGGTTAGCTGGCCTAATACTGGGCAAGGACATACCAGGTGGTATTATTGGGAATATTATTGCAGGTATCATAGGTGCTTGGATAGGTGGAAAATTATTAGGCGCTTGGGGACCAAAAATAAGTGATTTCTATATATTTCCGGCTCTAATTGGTGCGATTATTTTAATTGCGATTATAAGTTTTATTTTAAAAGCAATGCGGAAATAATCGGATGCGCGAATTCCAGTTTTGGAATTCGCGTTATTAATTTTAATTTCTAGATTGATTGTAAAGTATGTTCTTTTATTTTAAAAATAATTTCATCAGCAATATCTTGTGCTAATTCTAATTCAGAAGTAAAGCCAACACAAGAACAGTTCATCTCTCCTAGTACATATCGATCATTTCCTGCTTCATCTGTATCTAATATGAAGTCTGCAGTCCAAATAAGTGGTAAATCATAACCGCCTAAACGATCCATGACAACTGGCAATTTGCTTAGAAAGAAATCAACTAGGTTTTTCCAATCTTCCGGTTTATCATATCGATAGTTTGCACCAGAAAATAATGTCGCGCTAAATGAATCTTCGCTTTCAACAGGCTTTTTGTGAACAACATTAACGGGTTTATCATGTAGCATGAATAAGCGAATTTCTCCTTCTTTGATCCGTGGTAGAAATTGCATATCTACGAGCATTCCGTTATCACCAACAATATACTGTTCACAAAAATCCATGAAAGCAGCTAGTTCAAAGTATTCTACATGATTATCTTTTGCTTCCGTACATTTAATTGTTGCGTTAAGTGGGACTTCTGTGTTTTCTGGTTCAAGTTCGTCCACTAATTGGACACGCCAAATACCTTCACCTGTCGAACCACGATTTTGTTTTAACACACGTATGCCGTTTGCTAAAGATTTTGGAAAATTATTTTTGAATTCTTCGATTGTATAGTAAGCATACGTATCACTTGGCACAAGAGAAGTATCTGCTAATTTTACTAAAGCATCCTTCGCTCCATAACCAATCATTGCATCAGGATGGGGCATTCCGATGATGCCTTCTTTGCAAAGCTGGCGTAACATAGAAAAATAAGCAGATTCATCTTTTAAATTTCCAGGGTTGATCCGAGAGACATAAGCGATTGCATTTTCTTTTACGTAATCAAAAATTTCTTGTTGTTTAGTCATGTCATAGAAAATTACTTCTGCATCTTGCCCTCGTTGTTGTAAAGCATGAACCATAGGCATTGTATCTTTTCTATAGCCATCTGGCCCTTTGTCGTTGCCACCCTGCACTTCAAAAAAAATAACCTTCTTATTCAAAGAAAATCCTCCTTTAATTTAATTGTAATTCTATCTATAGAATACAATAGTAGTAATATCTGTATGTGAAATAAATGTATAAATTTTATGAATATCTAACTAATACATAGTGAAATATCATCTTTCAACAAAGTTTATATATGATTTTTTTGATAAAAATAATGTATTTTTATCGTTTTTAGATTATCCATTTTCCTGAATAAGAAAAAAGAGGAAGATACGTTTTTAGGAGATCTTAGTAAGATCATATTGAGAAGATTTATTTATCCATTTCCTTTTGATCAATCATTACAATCAGTAATAGATTGAATAATATTGATTACTATATTGTATCATTCAAAAGAGAATTTTGTCTCGTGAAAAATTGTGAAGGAAAAATATTTTTATTTAAATTGTACAGAACTAAATATAGCAAGCAAAATTGAGTACTCTTCAGTATAAATTTACTGAAACAGTTCATGATAAATTCGAGAGAACTTTATATAACATATCTCCAATATTTATATTGGAGATTTTATATAGATAAACCGCGATTAAATTTTAGTAATCGCGGTTTTTTATTTCAATAAAATGGAGGTCTTCATATGAAGCCTCCATCTGTTTTAGATAAGATAAATCAAATAAACGACAGCAACAATCAAAATAATAACGATATATACACTCTTTTTCCAAGATACCTTTAAGCCAAATAAAGCTAATAAAAGTGCTGTTGTGTAGATGCCTACACTCAGAAAACCAATAGCAATACCAGTAAATCCTCCAACTAATAGACAAACGATAAATAGTAAAATCGATATGATAAAGTTAGTTGAAATTCTATTACCGTGGCTTAATTTTATTGGAAATAAATACGTAATTGCATCAATAACTAGCCCTAATAGTAAACCAGCTAAATACATATAAGTAAACAGATGCACGTACTTCACCGCTTCCTGAATTTTCTGATTATTATTCATAATATGAGAGTATTTTAGAGATGAAATAGTACAATTGCCCATTAAAAAGCTCCCGAATTGTAGAATCGGGAGCTTTTACAATTTAATGAATAGGATGATCTAAAGTGTATAATCTTTTATAACGAGAATTATTAAGTAGCAATTCTTGATGTGAACCTTCTAAGAAAACCGTACCATTATCGATAAAAATAACACGATCCATTTGATCGACGCCAGTTAGATGGTGAGTAATCCAAATAATCGTTTTACCTTCTAAAGACTTCAAGATGGTATCAATTAATTTTTTTTCAGTAATTGCATCAAGACCTACAGTGGGTTCGTCAAGAATAACGATCGGTGTATCTTGTAACAAAATCCGAGCTAAAGCAATTCTTTGCCGTTCGCCTCCTGAGAAACGTTCACCCAGTTCATGCATTCGAGTATTGTATCCATGAGGAAGGGATTCAATATAATCATGCATTTGTACTTTTTTGGCTGCTTCTATTACTTCCTCATTGGTGGCATGAACATTCCCTAAACGGATATTATTCATAACAGTTGTGTCAAATAAATGGGGCTTTTGTTCAAGAACACCTACGATAAGAGCAATATCTTCATGGATTGTAGAAGTATCTTGTTCGTTTATTTTAACAGAGCCTTTTGTTGGTTTAAGATCACCTAAAATTAATTTGGCCAATGTACTTTTCCCTGAACCTGTTTTCCCTAAGATGGCAATTTTTTCGCCTTGTTGAAAATGTAAATTCATTTGATGTAAAACATCTTGATGGGTTCCATCATATTTAAAAGTAACATTATTAATTGAAATTGCTAAAGATTGATCTTTTAAATTTAAGACTTGCTCTTTTAAAGAGGCAATGTTTTCATCTTCTACTTCAATCGTATCTAATCGTTTTAAAGAAGTCTCATAATTAGGTAAGTGACTAACAGCATCAGAAACAGGTGCAAAAGATTCTGCTAAAGGAAATACCACTAATACGAATGCTGCAATCCAGATATGTGTGAATTCACCAGCATTTGCACTTATTCCAGCAAAGATAATCATTAGTAATGTCATAACCGCAATAATTGCCTGGAATAATAAATTTCTACGGCGATTAAATGTATTCATAGCATATTCTAGTGCGTCTTGTCTTTGTTCAATGTCTTCATAGGCAGTTAAAAATTTTTGTTGATTGCCACTAATTTTCCAATCACTTAAACCCATCACTGCATCAGTAAGAGATGTATATAATTCGCCTCGAAGTGCTTTCATTTGAATCATTCGTTTACGGTTTGTTAGTAACGAAATAAGAGGAATAATCACCACAAGAACAAACAATAGTAATGCCATCAGTAGTGCAAAAGGAACTGAGAAGAATCCTAATGCAACAATTGCAATGATGTATAAAATGATGGCGAAAATACTAGGAAAGACGGTTTTTAAATATAAATTTTGTAAATGTTCAAGATCATCTGCTAAAACACCCAGTAAATTGCCCGTTGAAAAGCGCTTAGAAAGCGTTAAAGCCTGTGTTTCTAACTTTTGATATAAACGGACACGCATTTTTGAAAGAATCTTTAAAACCAATGAATGGCTAGTTAATTGCTCAGCATAGTTAAATACTGGACGGAAAATACCAAAAGTACGAACAAGCACAATCGGTACATATACCAATAATATATTTTCAGGGTGAGTAGCTGATTTAGAAATCAAGTAACCCGATGTAAACATTAATGCGCTTGCACAAATAAATGTCATTGTTCCTAAGAAGAATACGAGTACCAGTAGCTTTTTATTTTGTTGAACATAAGGTTTTACCCATGCATGATTGAGGATATTAGGATGTTTTGTCGTCATCATATTACGCCTCCGTTCCATGGGATTGTTGATGAACTAATTCGTAGTAATAGCCTTTTTTGGCAAGGAGTTCTTCGTGCGTTCCTTGTTCGACAATTTTACCTTTATTCATAACAAGTATTACATCCATATCCATCATCCAGTGAAGACGATGTGTTGCAAAGAATACCAATCGATTTTCAAATAGTGGGAGCATACGTTGTTTAATTTCCCATTCTGTTTCAATATCTAAATGTGCTGTTGGTTCATCAAACAGTAGAACCTTTCTAGAATGATCGAGGAAAGCTCTTGCAAGTGCGATTCGTTGTTCTTGACCACCACTTAATGCACGGCCTGTTTCACCGATGATTTCATCATACCCATTTGACAGTGAGTCGATTACCACTGTCAATCCAGCGCGTTCACATGCTTTTTTTATTTGCTCTTCTGTGGCATCTTTTGTATAAAAGGCGATATTATTACGAACGGTATCATGAAACAGATAAGGGTGTTGTGGAATATAGTAAATTTGTTTTTGCCAATCATTGTTTGCGAATGATTGAACAGGTTTCCCGTTGATCTCAATGTCAGCGGAATTCGGTTCAGCAAAACCACTCAATACATTGATAAGAGTAGATTTACCCGAACCACTTGCGCCAATTATCCCAACTTTTTGATAGCCTTTTAAATGAAAAGATACTTGATTCAATGAAGGTGCATTTGTTTCCGCATATTGAATGGTTATATTTTTAATCATCATTGTGGATTGTTCATCCCATTTTGAAATTGTTGACGTATCTTGTTTCAATGATGGACGATTTAAAACAGAAGAGATTGCTGTAAATGCATTTTTCCCATCCAATGTTGCATGATAGTCTGCGCCAAATTCACGAATCGGTGCAAAATATTCAGGAGCTAAAATTAAAATCGTTAACGATGGCAATAACACTAGAGAACCCTTAATTAAACCTAAACCTAAAAATAAAGCGATAATTGCAACTGAAAGGCTTGTAAAGAATTCTAGAGCAAATGTTGATAAGAATGCTACTGCTAATGTTCCTATTGTTGCTTTCCGATATTGCTCACTGACATTACGAATATTACGATCATATTTTTTACTTAATCCTAAAAAGCGTAAAGTTTGTAAACCACGAAGTGAATCTACAAAGTGATTTGATAACACTTGATACGTTTCATATTGTTTATCTGCCTTAGCTCTTGCAGCAATTCCTAATAATATAAGGAAGAAGATCAAAATAGGAAGAACAAGCAAGAGAATGATGGCGGATCGAGAATCGAGTGTTAAGGTATAGATGAAAATCATAACTGGAATGACAAACATATTCACTATTTTAGGAAGGAATAGTTTAATGTATTGTTCTACATTTGAAATACCTTCTAATGCCATTGTCACCATATTCCCAGTCCCTTCAGTTGCCGTAATATTAGGGCCGAGATTAAATAATTTGGCTGTTAGTTGTTTGCGTAATTCTGAACCTTTGTTTATAGAAAAATGTGTCATATGTTTTTCTCTAAAGTAAACTACGACATGCTTTGCAACGAAGAAAACAAAAAATAATGACATAGGGAGCAGCTGATCAGACAGCTGCTCCTTATGGAATAAGTTTGTAATTGTCTTCGCTAAATAAATCGCTTGAAGAATCGTAAAGGTCCCTTGTAGAAAACTCATTATCAATAAGTAAACCATTGTTCCTTTTATTCTGCTGAGTTTAAATAGCGCTTTGTCAATCATGTATGTCACCTATTTCTTAGGGCTAATACGTTTACGGAATACGTAGTAACTCCAAATTTGGTAGCCTAATACAAATGGAAGTAATGTACAAGCTACTTTTGTCATAACAGATAATGTGTAATGTCCACTTGCTGCATTTTCAATTGTTAAGTTAAAGGATGGATCAATTGAACTGATCATCACGCGTGGGAATAACCCGATAAACAGCATAGATACAACAAATACAATCGCAAGGCCTGAGAATGTAAAGGCGAAGCCTTCACGTTTTTTATTAGCAAATAGCATACCTAATACGGTTGCTAGAACGGTTAATCCTAATAATAATGGTGTTGCCACTGGACGTACAGTAAATAGATCTGTTTGATAGTAAGATAATACAGCAAAGATCACTTCTCCGACAAAAAGTAGGATATACACTTTATTTAACAAAGAAATGGCTCTTTTACGAACATCACCAGTTGTACGTAAACCAATGAATGTTAATCCATGTACCAATGAAAGTAATACAACAGCTAGTCCACCAACCAATGAGTAGACATTCACAAAATCAGAAAATGATCCATAGAGATGCATTTTTGCGTCAATTGGCATACCACGAACAAGGCTAGTAAATAGCATACCTAATAAGAATGGTGCTGCTACGCTACCAATAAAGAATAGCCAATACCATAAGTTTTTACCTTGATCTGATTTTGCGTGATGACTATATTCAATCCCCACACCGCGAGCTATTAAGACGAGTAGAAGAATAACGAATAATGTGTAATAACCTGAGAACATCGTAGCATACCAGTTAGGGAATGCTGCAAATAATGCACCGCCCGCTGTAATCAACCATACCTCATTTGCGTCCCAGAAAGGTCCGATTGTTGCTTGAATTTGTTCTCGTTCGTGTTTATTTTTAGCAAGTAAGCGTGTTGACATTCCAACGCCAAAGTCAAACCCTTCTAGGAAGAAAAATCCGACAAAGAGAACAGCTATTAATACAAACCATAATTCTTCTAAACTCATTCTCCAAACGCCTCCTTGTCCATTAAATCTACTTTTGTATTGACGTTTTCTTTTAAGATTATGTCTGGTCCTTGTTTTGCTACTCGTGCTACCATCATTATCATAATGATTGCTAGAATGACATAAGCAGAACTAAATGAAATAGTTGAGAATAAAATTTGCCCTTTTGAAACATTTGGCGAAATAGATTGGGCTGTAGTATAGTAGCCAAATACAGTCCATGGTTGACGACCGATTTCAGTCATAATCCATCCTGTAGTATTGGCGATAAAAGGTAATGTAATTGCGCCAATCATTGAACGTAAGAACCATTTTTTGTTTACAATTGATCCACGATTTGCGAACCATAATCCCATTAATGAAAGAAGGACCATTAAACCACCGAATCCAGCCATTATGCGGAAACTCCAGAATACTGTTTTAACTGGAGGAATATAATTGACGTTATCTCCATAAAGTTTTTCGTATTTTGCTTGAAGTGTTTTCATACCTTCGACAGAACCATTAAAATCACTATAAGCTAGATAGCTTAATAAGTAGGGAATGTTGACTTCCCATTTATTTTCTTTATTTTTTGTATCAATATCACCAATTAATGTCCAAGCTGCGGGATCACCTGAATCATTCCATAGTGCTTCAGATGCAGCCATTTTCATTGGTTGAGATTCCATTAAATGTTGTGCTTGAGAGTGACCAGAAAAGACAATCCCGAAACCGGCAATACAAGCGACAATCATTGAATAGTTAAATGATTTTTTGAAAAATTCAGTATTGCGTTTTTTCAATAAGTTGTAAGCACTAATTCCACCAATCATAAAACCACCAGTCGCAAGTGCACCAAAGATTGTATGTGGAAATTCTACTAACAACTGAGGGTTAGTAATTAAAGCACTAAAGCTTGTTAATACAGCTTTTCCATTTTCAACTTTAAATCCAACTGGTTCTTGCATAAAGGAGTTAGCTGCTAAAATCCAAAGTGCAGATAATGTAGTTCCTAATGCAACAAGCCAAGCAGATAATGCAATTACCCATTTAGGCAATTTGTTTCGTCCAAACATCCAAACACCGATGAATGTTGATTCCATAAAGAAAGCAAGTAGAGCTTCTACTGCAAGTGGCGCTCCAAATACATCCCCCATAAAGCGAGAGTATTCAGACCAGTTCATCCCGAATTGGAATTCTTGTAATATACCAGTTACAACACCAATTGCAAAAGATAGTAAGAAAATCTTTCCCCAGAATAGGGACATGTCTAAGTAAATTTTCTTCTTCTTCCATACATACATCGTTTCAAAAATGGCAACAAAGAAAATCATGCTAATTGAAACTGGTACGAAGAAGAAGTGGAAAATAGTAGTAATTGCATATTGAATTCGAGCTAAATCTAATACTTCCATATGAACTTCCTCCTAGGTAAAACCAAAAGATTTTTAACTTCCCTTACAGTATACGACCTGTTTCTTATTATGGAAGGGTAAAATTAGTACAAAGTGTCACGAATTTGTGGTCATATTGTGTCTATTTTGCTATATCTATAGTTAACACTATCTGTATAGTGTTAACAAAGGAATTTCTAATGGATATTTATAATATACTATCCTTTTTCTGTTAAAAACCATACTGATTAAGGCGGGGGATTCAATACATCCTTATTTAGAATTATTCATTACAAGTATGCTGTCACAAAATTTCTAAAAGTAAAAGTAATACAGTTGTGAAGAAAGTGTGAAATTAGTAATGATTTTGGATAAAAATGGAGGTTAAAAGCATTAATTATGTAGTTATAAGTTTAGATAATTTTTCACTGTCTCTACTTTTGATAATATAAAATGCATTTTTGTATGGGCGTAAAGCTGTAGTTCATCAATTGTAGCTTCTGCATCTAGTAAAGAAGAGAAATTTATCTTCACTATAAAGTGAAACTTCTATCAGTTACTGACGGTGAGTTGAACCAATCGAGCTTTTACGGATAGTTATCCCTCCCCCTATCTTCTTTGATTCACTCTCAGATTTCAGGTGGGGTTACTGCCTGTTAATGCGAGATAAAACAAGCATCCAAATAATACGATAACAAAAATCTACATTCGAATAAGATTGGATGAGCAGTTTAAAATCGTTATAATAATTATTTTTAATGGTTGCTTCGACGATCCATTGAATCGTATAGCCGAGTTCTTGGTCACTAATTCGTGTGGTATTCCCTGTTCGTCTAGTTGTTTCCCTCTTTCTTTTACAGCAGGAGCTGATCAGTGGACGCGACGCCCTAATTCACTCATTACTTTTACAACTGTTTCACAATATTTGGGGGCTTTAATGGGGTTAGAGGATTGAATAATATAAACTAAGCAAAATGTAATAAGGAAATCTTATAGATTATTATTAAGTATGTAATATTTACTTATAAACCTTTTATTGTAAAATAAGTATATAATTTGTTTCTGTAGGAGGTATAATATGACAATCGATTTTCATAGTAAAGATAATCGTTCTTCCTATGCTTCAAGAAATGCAGATGTAAGTTGGCTACAAAAGGTGAATAAGATTTGTGATGTGAAAGGAAAATCTGTTTTAGATATTGGGTGTGGTGGAGGAATTTATACAAAAGCCATAGCTGATATGGGCGCTTTTACTGTAACAGCACTCGATTTTTCTGAACAAATGCTTTTTGCGGCAAAAGAAAATTGTAAAGCATATCCCAACATAACATTTCAACAAGGTAATGCTTTAGAAACAAATCTAAAAAGTAACCAGTTTGATATAGTCCTTGTGCGTGCAGTGATACATCATATTGCAGATTTAGAAACATGTTTTAAGGAAGCATTTCGAATTTTAAAACATGGTGGAATCTATCTTATTCAAGATCGAACACCCGAAGATTGCTTGCTTAAGGGGAGTGTAGAACATATAAGAGGATATTTCTTTGAAAAATACCCTAGTATTCTTGAAAAAGAAGTAGCGAGAAGACATTCTAGTGAAATCGTATTGCAAACTCTTCAAAATATAGGATTTCAGCATTCTAGCCAATATCAATTATGGGAAACAAGAAAAATTTATAAAACGCTAGAAAAATTATCAGAAGACATCTTAAGTAGAAATGGACGATCCATTCTCCATGAACTAAATGATATACAACTACAGGATCTTGTCTCATATATAAACAGTCAATTGAAATTTAAAAACAATGAACCAATTATCGAAAAAGATAGATGGACTATTTGGAAAGCAGTGAAACCGTAAATGTCGATACGCTTCGTGCGGTGCAAATTCAATGTCCTGAGGGAAAGCGAGACAGGTGAGATTCCGCAGGTATGTGGAGGAGGCTCACCACTCGCCTGCACAAATTATTAATGTCTTGAACCTAGTTGTCTCTTTATCCTCAAATTGAATTGTAAGAAATAATTACGCTTTTGTTATATTTAATTTCTGCAAAGGCAATATCTAAGTAATTTGCAGAAGAATAATAGAAATATAATTAAAAAATTTAAGGGGTTTTTTCATGGGATATGTCAAAGAGTTAAGAAAGTTAGTAGGGAGTCGTCCGCTGATTCTTGTTGGTTCAAATGTAATTGTTTTAGATAAAGACAATCGATTACTGATGCAATTAAGAAAAGATAATAATTGTTGGGGATTAGCAGGTGGCGCATTAGAACCTGGAGAAACGCTAGAACAAGCAGCAAAAAGAGAATTGAAAGAAGAAACCGGGTTATTCGCCAATACGGTTACGTTGTTTAAGGTATTCTCAGGAGAGGAATTCTACTACCAATATCCGCATGGTGATGAAGTATATAATGTGATTTCAACTTATATTTGTAAGGATTATACAGGAAATTTGAATGTTGATCATGTAGAAGTTCAAGCATTACAGTTCTTTGAAATTCAACAATTACCTTCGAAAATTAGCCCGCCTGATTTGCCTATTATCAAGGAATTTATCAATTGTTTGATGCAATCAGAAAGAGGGGGTGATTAAAATGGGATTAAGGCCCTATTATATAGATGATTTACCGAAGTTAAAAGAATTTAGGCTACATAAAGAGCAACATTCATTGACCCTGATGCCGGTTGATAGCTTAGCATTATGTAATAATGACCCATCACGTCATGCCATAGTATTAGAAGAAGATGGGGAGATTGTAACTTTTTTTGTTTTGCATGAAAAGGAAGGTGTTGCTCCATATAGTACGGCTAGCGATGCTATTTTATTACGTGCATTTGCTACAAATGCAATTCATCAAGGGAAAGGGTTTGGTAAAAATGCATTGCAGTCTTTACCAGCATATATTAATGAATACTTTCCGAATATTAATATAATTTACTTAACGGTTTACCTATTTAACGAAAGAGCAAGAATGTTATATCAAAAAATAGGTTTTACCGATACAGGTGCACGAGAAATTCGCAGTGGTGGAGAGTTAATGGTGATGAAATGGTCTATTTCCTAATAGGGGAATATAGCGTAGAACTTTTACTAATAAAAAGTATTTTTCACCCGATAGTATTGTTGTAAAGGAGTGATACGAATGGATTTGAATTCCATTATGGCAACGCAGCTTTCAGAACTTCAACAAACTGTTCAAATGAGTGTATTGCAAAATGCGATGAACATGCAAACGACTGCTGCTGTTCAGTTATTAGATCAAATGCCTGAACAACCACAAGCAACACATCCATACAAAGGATCTGTGATTGACGTACAAGTTTAATCGAAATGCCTCCACAAGCTATCGATTACAATTGACATGACTTTACAACTCCAATGACATCAGATGGTTTCTTTAAACTATCTGGTGTTTTTTTGTATAAAATTATTTATAAAAACTAAACTAAAGATTAAAAAGGAGAATGTATATGTCTAATGTTGATGTTTATGTTTCAGTCATGCATAAGTATTATAATTTTTCACCGCATCAGGCTCCATGGGAATTTCATATAAATGTAGATCGTGAAATGTTAACAGTATTTGATCAGCTTTTTGCACAAATGAAAAGTTGGGATGACAATAGTATGTGGAGAGCGCAAATTCCTGCAGTTCCATATCATTTTGATGAGCAAAATGATGAGGTGGATAAGCGTTTAAAAAAGGTGTATGCACTTATTCATGAGTATGGAGATCAAGAGACAAAAAAATTCATCGAACAAATGCCTTACTACAGTTGATTGATGACGTTACCTTCGTTACACTAAATACGATAGGGAGTGAACGAAGGTATGTTTACATATACAGATTTAAATGGCAACGGTTGTGAATTATCTTTTAAAAAAAATGCTTTCAGAATTATTCCAAAACATGTACTTGTTTTAGCAAAGTATGAGGGAAAATGGTTGCTAACAGAGCATCCAGAACGCGGCTACGAATTTCCAGGTGGTAAAGTAGAAAATGGTGAGACATTAGAAGAAGCAGCGATAAGAGAAGTATTTGAAGAAACAGGTGCTAATATTTTCAATGTAGAGTGGCTTGCAACTTACATGGTACAAGAAAATAGCCCCTTTACAAAGGCGGTTTATACAGCAATTGTACAAAATGTTGACTCTAACCATGCAAACAGGGAAACTAAAGGTGCTGTTTTTATGACAGAAGAAGAATTAATAACAAACAATCGATTAAGTTTTTATATGAAAGACTTAGGTATGAAGAAGATTTTAGAAAAGGTGAGTGAACGTGAAGACAAATGGTGAGATTGACTATTTGAGAGATTATCCATCACCTAACCCACGTATAAAACTAATAGAAATCGCCTATTGGTCAAATGGTTTACGTGTTAAAGGTTTGCTTGCTACACCAATTGTTAAAGCAAATGATGAGGGTATACTATATTTGCGTGGTGGTATGCAAGGTGTTGGCATGGTACGACCTGCACGTATCGCACAACTTGCTTCACAAGGATTTATTGTCTTTGCTCCATACTACAGAGGTGTACGTGGTGGTGAGGGAAGAGATGAATTTGGTGGAGAAGATCGTTTTGATGCAGTCAATGCAGTAGATGTATTAAAACACTTTTGTCACAATAAACGGATTCACATTTTTGCATTTTCAAGAGGTGGTATTATGGCGCTATGGACGGGAATATTGCGCGATGATATTACTTCAATTGTTACTTGGGGTGGCGTTTCAGATATTAAATTGACATATGAAGAACGAGTTGATATGCGCAGAATGATGAAACGCGTTCTAGGTGGTTCTCCTCAAAAAAATCCAATTGCTTACGAAGAACGACATCCCATACCTCGTATTGATGAGATCAAAGCACCTGTTTTAATTGTTCATGGTATGCAAGATCAAAATGTAGGATTTAAACATGCTCAAATATTAGAAAATGGACTAAAGTTTTTTAACAAGCATGTTGAAACTTGGTATTATCCCGATTATACGCATTTTTTCCCGAGCGAAGTTAATCGGAAAGTGGTAAATGGTGCTTGTCAGTGGATGAAATTGCAACAATTATGATAGTGGGTGATGAATTTGGGCTATATTAAGGCAAAGATTGACTTAAAATTAAATGATACTATTTTAGATTTTTCTGAGAGGTATCCTTATTGGAAAGAGCTTTGGTCTAATTACACTGAACATTATTCAGAAGTCCAAATTCAAAATTGGAAAGAAGAAGAACAGACAATACAAGAGTTAGAACAAATTAGTTTCCTTTCACGAAATGAAGGACTTGTCAAAATTCATCAAGTCTTGTTAAGCGAGGAAACACGAGACTATTTTCAAAACCATGCTTCTATAAATGAAAAATTAAAATGGTTTTCTATGGTTTTTCATGATGAAGAGATGATTGAAGGGATGGAAATTCATAATTATGGTGAAGAAGTTTACTTCAATCAAGTAACAAAGGAAGAAGCCGAGCCAATCTTAGAAATGTTTGAACAATTAAAATGTGCCGTTGAATTCATACCAGATGATACAGATTAATAACAATAAGCACTACAACTTGAGTTGTGGTGTTTTTTGCTTTTTTGAGGATAGATCTAAAGTTGCAAAAACTGATTGGAGAGAATACTTAAATTGCTAAGAATGCAAATACAATTAGAAAACTCGCAAATAAAAGCATTATAATCGAAAGTAAAATACTAAAAGTCGTAAATAAAATAGAAAACTTAATCCAACAAAACAAAAAAACCGAGCAGCTTGATTAAACTGCTCGGGTCCATCCGATCGGATGATTTACTTATAGGTTTAAAGGAATTAAGCGATTGGAGCACCTTTTTTAGCGATTTCTTCAGCAACAACGCCGAATTTTTTGAAGTTCTCATGGAACATACCAGCTAATTTTGTAGCTTTTTCATCATAAGCTTCTTTATCATCCCATACGTTACGTGGGTTTAAGATTTCAGCAGGAACACCTTCGATTGCAGTTGGTAAAGAAAGACCAAAGATTGAATCTTTTTCTGTGAATACATCATTTAGTTTACCTTCAATTGCAGCGCGTACCATTGTACGAGTGTAAGAAAGTTTCATACGGCTACCTTCACCGTAGCTTCCGCCAGACCATCCAGTGTTCACTAAGAAAACATTTACTTTATGTTCGTCAATTTTCTTACCTAACATTTCCGCATAAACAGTTGCATGTAATGGGAAGAATGGAGCGCCAAAGCATGTAGAGAATACTGGTTCTGGTTCTACTACTCCACGTTCTGTACCAGGAATTTTAGAAGTGAAGCCTGATAAGAAGTGATACATTGCTTGTTCTTTTGTTAATTTACTGATTGGAGGAAGAACACCAAAAGCATCAGCTGTTAAGAAAATAACTGTTTGTGGTTGACCTGCAACAGATGGATCAACGATATTTTCGATATTTTGAATTGGATAAGCAACACGAGTATTTTGTGTTAATGTTGCATCATCATAGTCAGGAATACGAGTTTCAGGATCCACAGTTACATTTTCTAGAACTGTACCGAAAGTAATAGCATTATAAATTTCAGGTTCTTTTTCAGCAGAAAGATTGATTGTTTTAGCGTAGCAACCACCTTCAATATTGAATACACCATTATCAGACCAGCCGTGTTCGTCGTCACCGATTAATTTACGATCACCATCAGCAGATAAAGTTGTTTTACCAGTACCTGATAAACCGAAGAATAGTGCAACGTCACCTTCTTCTCCAACGTTTGCTGAACAGTGCATTGGAAGAATACCTTGTTGTGGTAATAGGTAGTTCATGATACCGAAGATAGATTTTTTCATCTCACCAGCGTATTCTGTACCACCAATTAAGATGATGCGTTTTTCTAGTGATACGATGATGAATGTTTCGGAAGCTGTTCCATCAATTTCTGGATCTGCTTTAAATGTTGGAGCAGAAACAATTGTAAAGTCAGCATCATGATTTTGTAGTTCTTCTTCAGTAGGACGGATGAATAGTTGGTGAGCAAATAGGTTGTGCCAAGCGTATTCATTAACAACTTGAATTGCTAAACGTGATTCTGGATCTGCTCCTGCAAAACCCTTAAAAACAAAAACTTCTTCTTTTTGTTTTAAATAGTTAACAACTTTGTTGTATAATGAATCAAATACTTCCGAAGAGATTGGTTGGTTAATTTTACCCCAATCAATTTGATCTTTAGATGATTCTTCTTCTACCATAAATTTATCTTTAGGAGAACGTCCTGTATATTTGCCTGTTACTGCACGAACAGCACCATCAACTGTTAAGATTGCTTCACCACGTGAAGTTGCTTTCTCCACTAATTGTGGGACTGAAAGTTGTTCCAAAATATTATGACCTTGTAATAACTCCTTCAGTTCATTCGCAATTTCTACTGAATTCATCTTTGTTCGTACCATCCTTTTTATATTATTCCCCTTGTTGTGGGTTTGTTTTATTCATTTTCAGAAATAGTATAACACATTGAAATTAATAGTCTATACTAATTAATGATTATTTTTTTTAAATTTGTCTTTTTTTAATATGAATATAAAATAGTTTGACTTTCAAATCAATATCCCTTACTATATGCATTAGAACGGATACTCTTATCCCGAGCTGGTGGAGGGTCAGGCCCTATGAAACCCGGCAACCTGCATTATTGTTCACGTAATGCGTTGGTGCTAATCTGATGCAAGGATTATTCCTTGAACGATAAGAGTGAAAGGTGCTTACGAAACATATCCTTTCCTCATTGTTTACGATGAGAGAAAGGTTTTTTTTTTCAAAAAATAGAAGCAAATCTGATTTGTTTCATTATTATATGTGATTTGTAGGATTCTATTTATATTATGTAATGGCACTTTCTATAACCTCGTGTTAAAAAGCAGCTGTTAAGCTGGCTTGGCGTTTATCTGTATTTAAACGGACATGGGTAATGAGTACCGTATCTTTTTTCGAGAGGATCTCGTTTATAATAGGAGGAAACCAAATGACAAACAGAAGATTATTTACTTCAGAAAGCGTAACAGAAGGACATCCGGATAAAATATGTGACCAAATTTCAGATGCTATTTTAGATGCCATTATTGCAAAGGATCCGAATGCACGAGTAGCATGTGAAACAACTGTTACAACTGGTTTAGTACTTGTAGCAGGTGAAATTACAACTTCTACATATGTAGATATTAAAGGAATCGTTCGTGATACTGTTTCAGAAATTGGCTACACTCGTGGTAAATACGGTTTTGACGCTGAGAACTTAGCTGTACTTGTTGCAATTGGAGAACAATCTCCTGATATCGCACAAGGCGTTGACCAAGCATTAGAAGCTCGTGAGGGTTCAATGACTGATGCAGATATCGAAGCAATTGGCGCAGGTGACCAAGGTTTAATGTTTGGATACGCTTGTAACGAAACACCAGAACTAATGCCTCTTCCAATTAGCCTTGCGCATAAATTAGCTCGTCGTTTAACAGAAGTTCGCAAATCTGGTCAATTAGATTACTTACGTCCGGACGGTAAAACGCAAGTGACAATTGAGTACGATGAAAATAATCACCCAGTACGTGTAGATACAATCGTTATTTCAACTCAACATGATGAAGAAGTTACATTAGAACAAATCCAAAAAGACTTAAAAGTAGAAGTTATTGCAAAAGTTGTACCAACAGAATTACTTGATGAAAACACTAAATATTTCATTAACCCAACAGGCCGTTTCGTAATTGGAGGACCTAAAGGTGATGCTGGTCTTACAGGACGTAAAATCATCGTTGATACTTATGGTGGTTATGCTCGTCATGGCGGTGGTGCTTTCTCTGGTAAAGATGCTACGAAAGTTGACCGTTCAGGTGCATATGCAGCTCGTTATGTTGCGAAAAATATTGTTGCAGCAGGTCTTGCAGAACGTGCAGAAGTTCAACTTGCTTATGCAATCGGTGTTGCACAACCAGTTTCGATCTCAGTTGATACATTCGGTACTGGAAAAGTAAAAGAAAGCGACTTAGTCGAAGCAATTCGTGAATTCTTCGATTTACGTCCAGCAGGTATTATTAAAATGCTTGATCTTCGTCGTCCAATTTACAAACAAACTGCAGCTTATGGACATTTTGGCCGTACAGATTTAAATGTACCTTGGGAAAATACAGATAAAGCAGAAGCGTTAAAAGCTAAATTTGCAGTAAAAGCTTAGTTGGTTAGTTAATCAAAAGGTTGTTCACTCAATAGGGTGGACGACCTTTTTTGTTTATGTAAGTCTTCTTACAAAAGCTTTATAGTTATAGATAATATCAATTATAAGATGATAAGAAGTAATTTTTACTTCATCTTAACTACTTATGTGGTTTTAACATAACAATGTAGATTGAAGAATAAGCTACTAAAGATTGAAAAATGACAGGAGAGATCTAACTGAAATCAAATGAGTTTTTCTTCTTAACCTGGGCAGCGTTTTTAACGGGATTTGCATTTGTTCTCATTGCGATTTGGAACACGGATTGGATGCTTGTTGAGCGTGGGTTTTATACCATTATCTTAGGATGGATCACATTCTCTTCTTTTTCACTCGTCAAAACATTACGTGATAAGCGAGAAAAAATGAAAGTTTCAACAGAATATTTGGCCCTTTGTTGGTTATCAACTATTGCTTCTTTTGGAATAGGGATAATTAGCATTTGGAATACCAAGTGGCCATTGGTTGAAAAAGGATATTATTGGTTGGGACTTATTTTCGTAATGTATACATCGTTTGCCTTAGCAAAAGAAATAAGAGATAGACAAGATTTTGCTGACAAATTTGAAGAAAAACGATCATCCTATAATGAGATGAATGATGAAGAAGAAAAACAACATCCAGTGAAAGAAGAAGAGTGAATTAGAAAATTCATCACGATAAATAGTAGCTTCTTTAATAGAGACAAAGCAATAGAGCTTTGTCTCTTTTTATATGTCTGGCTATTGAAGTGCGAGTGAAGCAAAAGGGAGCTCCTATAATTAAAAATCTATCAAAACTATTAGATGATATGCAATTATTGCAGAAAAGTAGCAATTTTCCCCCTTAAAATTGCACAGGATTTTTAAAATTTATGATAATTGATCTAAATGTTTAAGGCTTGATCACATCTTCCTTTGGGTTATGCTTTTTCAATAAGATAACGAATAAGCTACCTAAAGCACAAAATGCTCCAGATAGTATGAAGGCCCAAGTATATGAATCGAAGATAGTATAGATTAGGCCACCACCGTAAGCTGCAGCTGCTGCACCAACCTGATGAAATGCTACCATCCAGCCATACATTAAAGCACTTTTCTTAACCCCAAACTCTCGTCTAGCAAGGCCAATCGTAGGCGGCACAGTAGCGATCCAATCGAGTCCATAAAAAATGGAGAAAACAATAAGTAGTGTAATCGATCCATGATTTAAAGCAACGGGCAAAAATAATAAGGATAAACCGCGTAGACCATAATAGAAGAATAATAACCATCGATTATCAATCTTATCACTTAGCCAACCCGATAAGGTTGTACCAACTAAATCAAATATCCCCATAAAACTAAGCATGGATGCGGCGAGCACCATGGGAAACCCAAAACTCATACAATAACCTACAAAATGAGTTCCTATTAATCCTGTAGTAGACAAACCACATATAAAAAAGCTACCAGCTAACAGCCAAAAAGCTTTACTCTTACACCCTTCTATTAATGAATTCCAAACAATTTTAAAAGGATTCCCGATGGATATTTCATTAGAAATTGTAGGGGACTCTTGTTCTATTAATCCGAGTGCAGTTGTATTTACCTGCTCTGGCCAATCCTTCATAAATAGGAAAATGAGAATTAGCATGAAGATACTTAATGCAAAAATTAATCCTATTGCATGATGCCAGCTATAGTGTTCTATTAAACTAGCAAGTACAGGTAATAAGACGAGCTGTCCAGTTGCAGTCGCAGCAGTTAATATTCCTACAGCTAATCCACGGTGCTTGACAAACCAACGATTTCCGATTTGTGTACTGAGTACAGTTAAAAAAAGACCGGAACCAATTCCAATCATAACTCCCCATATTAGAATGAGTTGCCATTCTTGAGTCATCACAAATGTTAAACCTAACCCAAACGATAAAAGAAGCATCGATGCCAACATAACATTTTTTAGTCCGAATCTTTCGACAAATGCAGCCATAAAGGGGCCGGAAAATCCATATAAAAATAACCCAACTGCAAATGCAAACGAAATGGCAGGTTTGCTCCAACCAAATTCAATTTCAAATGGCTCGATAAAAACACCAGAAGAGGATCGAATAATTCCTGCAACAATAATAGAAAAGAATGTAATCGTTAAGATAATCCAACTATAATGAATTTTTTTCATATATACATCTCCGTTTAATAGGTTAATAGTAAAAAATGAATGAAAGAATCAATTTCATAATTCTATCATTACAACTTCTGTTACTTTTTTATATTAGCTAGTTTTGTATAGATGTGATTCTGTTGGTGTATTTATGTAATTGATTATTAAATAGGATCATATAAAAAGTAACGATTTTTATAAAAAGGGCTCGGAATGATTAGTTCCGAACCCTCATTTCAAATTTAAAAACATTTACTTACTCAATTCTTGATTTATTACATAGAATTATTTTCATTTTTTAAACCCAAACACATATTTTACTATTCATATTTGGTTGTACTGCTTCACATACCGAAATTGGGTACCATTTAAATGTTCATATTCAATAAAATACTTGTATTGGTCCTAGAAAATTATCGAGTTATTGGATTGTTCTGAACAGATTTATAAAAACGACCTTTTTCATAATATTCATTGATAATACGGTCCATGTCTTTTTTATCTTCTTCAGTTAGTTCTCGTACTACCTTTGCAGGTCGACCGAACGCAAGTGTATTTGGCGGAATTTTCTTTCCTTGTGTAACAAGGCTACCAGCACCAATAAATGCGCCTTCACCAATTTCAGCGCCATCTAAAACGATAGAGGCCATTCCGATTAGTGCACCTTTTTTGATATGACAGCTATGCAGAGTAACTTGATGACCGACAGTTACTTCATCTTCTAAAATAAGTGGAGCTGTAGGGCTTTGGTGTAAACAACATAAATCTTGCACATTCACTTTTCGGCCGATAATTGTAGGTGAGACATCCCCACGAATAACAGTATTATAAAAAATAGACGAATCTGGACCTATTGTCACATCTCCAGTAATAACAACGTTATCACCAATAAAAACAGATGGGTCAATAGATGGTTTTTTATCTTTAAATGGATAAATCATCAAAATACGCCTCATTTCACGCTAAGATTATATTATTATCGTAACAAACTAATGCGTTAATTGGAACAGAAATTCATATAATGCGTTAAAATATAGGATAGGAAAGAATGAGGAGAGAACTATTATGTGGAAATGGGAAGCAGAAGGTCAGGCTAAAGCAGTTGTAGTTTTTATACATAGTGCATATGAGCATCATCGTCGTTATGCCTGGTTAATTGAAAAACTAAGAATGTCTGGAATGCACGTGATTGCGGGTGATTTACCTGGGCATGGAGAAGAAAGCGAAATTAAAACAGCTCATAATGAAGATTTTAGAGAGTATGGGAAGTTTATTCGTCAAATGATGCAAGTAGCTTTAAACTATAATTTGCCAATATTCATTATTGGTCATGGACTAGGTGCAACCCTTGCCATTCAAATTGAATCTAAATACAAATACGAATGTGCTGGACTAATCTTGTCATCTCCATGGTTGCATTTACTTCATCAACCTTCCAAATTATCAAATGCACTTACCGGATTAAGTAAATTAACTGGGAATATGAAAATTCATCATGATGTTCCATTAAAACACCTAACAAGAAGTTATGAGTTTTACAAAGAAGAAAAGGATGATCCTTATTATAATTCCGTTATTACAGTAAATTGGTATCGAGAATTACACCAATTTATGAAGGCTGTTTCAACTATGCAGGAAGGATTTCCAGATATCCCTGTATTGTTGATGAACGGCGGAAGCGATAAAATTGTTTCTCCAGCGCATAGTAAAAAGTGGCTTATGCAACAAAATATATCGGAAATGCAATATAAAGAATGGAAAGTATGCTATCACGATCTTTTGCAAGAACCAGAACGTGATGATATTTATCAGTATATGGAATCGTTTATCTTTAATGCATTACGAAATATTGGATACATTATATAGATAAAGAAAAAGGTTATGATAATTTATAAATTGTCCTTTACAAAGGGTACATTTTATTACTTATCATGACCTTTTTTTAGTAATCTGCTTTCACCTATTTTCTATCAATAGTAAATTTGAATGTATTATTATTCATTGAATTGATTAAATTTCTATGTGATTTTTCGGGGCAACAAACTATTGTTAGTTGTGAATGTGTTGTTTCCAGTGGACAAATTTTCAAATTGTGAACTTTTAAAATAAAAGTTCAAATTGAAAGACATCATTCAATCAATTTGAATTTACTTTTTAAAATGATGTATTACTTGAAAAGACGAACTTATCGTTCTACCATGAAATTAAATAATCCGTTAATCTCGCTAAGAAACTTAACGTTTTTAAAAAAAATGAGGTTAATGTTCGTATATTATATTTACAACATATTTAGTGCTTTAAGTTTTTTGAATAGATTGAAAACAATAAAAAATGTCACAATGTCCGTGTTGAGTGTACATAATGTGACAATTTTATGTCCATTTCAGTTGTAAACGGTTACAACAGGTGCATAATATATAGGTTTTATTTTAAAATAAAAACCTGTGATATATAATTAAAATTAATATTTTGAAAGAATATTTAAAATTTTTTCAGAATTTATATGTTTATATTTCTCAAAATTCAACATGATGGGAGACAACAAGATGAAAGCTATTATTGATGCTATTTACAACGTTTTATGGGGACCGTGGATGATCTACGGAATCTTAATCGTTGGGTTGGTATTTACCATCTTAACAAAGGGTGTACAAGTTAGATTCTTAAAAGATATGTTTGGTCAAATTTTCCACGGTAAAAAATCTGAAGCGGGTGTTTCTTCTTTCCAAGCGATGTCAATGGCATTATCTGGTCGAATCGGTACAGGGAATATTGCGGGAACGGCAACTGCGATTGCATTTGGTGGTCCGGGTGCTGTGTTCTGGATGTGGGTAACTGCATTCATTGGTGCTGCAACTGCTTATGTAGAGTCAACACTTGCTCAAATTTATAAAGAAGAAAAAGATGGGCAGTATCGAGGCGGTCCTGCATACTATATCCATCATTTCACTGGTAAAAGATGGTTAGGTATGATTTTTGCGATTGCTGCTTTAATCGCAATGTCAGTTCTTCAACCAACTGTACAATCAAATGCAATTGCTGATGCGATGAAAACAGCATTTAATATTCCACATTGGGTATCAGGTTTAGTTGTTTGTTTAATCTTAGGAACAATTATTGTTGGTGGTGT
Source organism: Rummeliibacillus pycnus (assembly GCF_002884495.1). Taxonomy (GTDB): domain Bacteria; phylum Bacillota; class Bacilli; order Bacillales_A; family Planococcaceae; genus Rummeliibacillus; species Rummeliibacillus pycnus. The sequence goes on from NZ_KZ614145.1 coordinate 45,893, forward strand.
TAAACGTATTGCAAACGCTGCTTCTGTCATCGTACCTTTTATGGCAATCGGCTATATTATAGTTGCAGCAATTATTATAATTATGAATATCGATCAAGTACCTGCAGTATTTGGGTTAATATTCCGTAGTGCATTTGGAGCTGAGAAAATCTTTAGCGGTATTTTAGGTGCAGCGATTGCATGGGGAGTTAAACGTGGTATTTATGCAAACGAGGCAGGACAAGGTACAGGACCTCATTCATCTGCAGCTGCAGAAGTATCTCACCCGGTAAAACAAGGTTTAGTACAAGCTGCTTCTGTCTATCTAGATACATTCCTAGTATGTACAGCAACAGCCTTTATGATTTTGTTTACAGGTATGTACAATGTACAATTAGATGATGGTAAAGGTAAATTTATTGTAGAAAATATTCCAGGTATCGATGCAGGGACAGCATATACTCAAGCAGCTGTAGATGCAGCATTTCCAATCGGAGGTTTTGGAGCTGCTTTTGTTGCCATTGCATTATTTTTCTTCGCGTTTACGACAACAATGGCCTACTATTACATTGCAGAAACAAACGCATCTTATATATTTGATGGAAAGAAACAAAAAATTGCCATCCGTTTTGTTCAAGTATTAATTATTGTAGCAACATACTTTGGAGCAGTAAAAACTTCCGAGTCTGCATGGACACTTGGAGATATCGGTCTTGGTATTATGGTTTGGGTAAATGTTATTTCACTAATATTCTTAGTAAAACCAACGCTGATTGCACTGAAGGATTATGAACAACAGAAAAAGGCTGGAAAGGATCCACAATTTGATCCTGTAAAGCTAGGTATTAAGAATGCTACTTTTTGGGAAAATAGAAATAAAAAATAATGATTTAGTTTAATTTCTTCCATAAAAGCTAAAAAGGTGTCTTAAAAGAGTTGAAAAACTTTTAAGACACCTTTTTTTATAATTATTTCCTATAATTATGTGGATTCTGAAGAATGTTCTAATTTCTCGCTATCTTGATAGACATTTTTGAGAGCTGCTTCCTCAATAGAAATTCGAATGAGCATCATCACCAAATTTAAAATAGAAAAAATAATAGCGGTATAATAAGCTTGGAAAGTTAATGGAATCACTACAATCTCTAATGCTACAATCAAATAATTAGGGTGAGGGATCCATCTATAAGGACCTTTCTTCACTAAAGAAGCATTTGGTAACACAATAATTTTTGTATTCCAAAAATGCCCCAATGACTTGATGACCCAAACTCTGCCTATTTGTAGTGCCAAAAAGAACCCAAGCAAGAAAATCCAAAATCTATTTAGTGATAGATCTTTTACGTAATATTCGATGAAAAGACTACACAAAAAAGCTACATGTAGCAACACAATGAAAGGATAATGTGATTGTCCGAATTCTATCGCACCACGTTCTTTCATAAAATGCTCATTTGCTCTAGCAATACGTAACTCAATAACTCTTTGAATACAAATAATGGTAAAAATGAAGATAAATAAAATGTTCATCACTCCCATTCTAGTAAGACTAGTTCACCACTAAATCCAGGACCAAGTGAAGCCATGATTCCGAGTTCGCCAGTAGTTGGTTGTTGTTGCATTACATGTTTTAAGACAAATAGTACTGTAGGAGAAGACATATTGCCATGCTGTTGTAAGATAAAAGAGCTTGGTGCCAATATTTCTTTTGAAAGTCCTAAAGCTGTTTCGTATGCAGTAAGAACCTTCTTTCCTCCAGGATGAGCAATAAATCGGCTTATATTTTGTATGGATTTTTTATTTTTTTGAAGAAAACTTTTTACAAAGGGTGTAAGCCATTTTTCAATAATACTTGGAATGCTTTTAGAGAATATTACATGTAGTCCATTATCTTCAATACGCCATCCCATTACATCTTCTGAATTTGGTAGCAGTCGAGAAGCTGTATTTTTAATAGAAGGTAATGTTTTGGTGTGAGATATATTTACTTGATCGCCACATACCAAAGCGCAAGCAACGCCGTCCCCAAAAAGGGAGGTACCAATTAGATTACTTTTGTTTATATCTTCTTGTTGAAATGTTAGACTACATAATTCAAGACAGATTACTAAAACCAACGCTTCAGGGTGTGCCAAACAATAGTCATTTGCACGACTTATTCCTGCAGCTCCACCACCACAGCCAAGTCCCCATATAGGTATTCTTACGACATCTTCTGAAAAAGATAGTTGGTTCATTAATCGCGCCTCGATACTTGGTGTTGAAATCCCAGTCGTCGACACAAAAATAATCGCATCTATATCTGTAATATCTACAGAAGCTTCAGTTAAGCAATCTACAATAACACGTACTCCATATTCTGTTGCCAATTCAATATATAAATCATTTCTTTCTGAGAAAGTATGGTCCGTTTTATACCATTCTATTGGCATGGCGAGCTGACGATTATGAATTTCGGCATTCTGAAATACTTTTAAATAACGTTCAAGTCTTTCCATTCTACCGTTGAAAAGTTGCTGTATAAATTCTTCTGCTTTTTCTTGGGGAATTTGATGGGGAGGAGAGTATGTACTGACAGCATGAATTTTAGGCATATTGGATTTAAGCTCCTTTTTTATAATAGGATGTTATTATTCTATACATTTACTGATTTATTTATGCCGGAAAAAGTAGATTATGAGGTTGCGCAAATCCATTAAAAGTACATTAAACTAAATTAAAATTAAGAAAGAGGTTGGAATAAAAGTATTTTAGCCAATGAAAAATCCGAACTATAATATGAAATTCTATTTAAAATTTCACATTTGTTCGGATTTCTTTTTAGTATTATTCAATTGAATTCATTTCATATATGAAGAATTTGTACAAAAAGCACGAACATTTCATATATATTTTTTCGTAACATTCCGTTTTGTGTTCCGTTCCAGACGGCGCTTTCCGCGGGCTTGGCTTCAATCTCCTCGTCACTACGTTCCTGCGGGGCTTTCAGCTCAAGCTATTCCCGCAGGAGTCCCCGTCCTCCACTTCACACCATTCTAAATAATGTTAATCATCGAATAATCATATTTTCTCAAAGAAAGACGCTTTATGAAATTGACTCTATGAAGTTCAATATTAGGCTTTTGGAAGGGGGTAATTTTGTTCTGTCCCAGCCTCTTATTATCATATTTTTTGATCTTACAACAATTGAAAAAGCGGTAAGTAGTGCGAGGCTTCTGTGGGGAATTTTGCCGTTTGAATCCTTTTGAAAGCAATTTTGCTCGACACCTGTCCAAAATCCCATTAGTAAATGTTATAGCTCCTTCATTTTCTCAAGTGCAATAATAAATGGAGGATCGTTTTTTTGATTGATAAATTCATAACGCAGTGCATGAACTTTCTTTTGTGGTAAATGGCTAACGTATTCGATCACTTGATCTCGTTCTTCTTTACCACCTTCATGCCCGTAATAGATGACTAATACGATTATGCCACCAACTTTTAAAAGACTTAGCAAGCTTTCAATAGCTTTTAGCGTTGTATTTGGTTTTGTAATGACCTCATGTTCACTGCCTGGTAAATAGCCTAAATTAAAAATAGCAGCACTTATTGTTTCTTTTACATATTGGTCAACGTTTTCGTGACCATCCAAAATTACTGAAACACGTTTTGATAATCCTTCTACTTGTAGACGATTTTGAGTTGATTCTACAGCTTGTTTTTGTACATCAAATGCAAAGACATGACCATTTTCACCGACTAATTGAGCAAGAAAAGTGGTGTCATAACCGTTTCCAGCAGTAGCATCTACTACTATATCACCAGCTTCTACAGTATCTTGTAGTAAGAACTGTGCGTATTGTAAAACACGTTTTAGCTTCATTTTGTTTTCACTTCTTCCGCTTTGTAAAACTTACCTTGCCAGCTTCCGCGACGTTTCAACTCTGCATCAATACCATTTAAAACTTCCCATTTGTTAACTGACCACATTGGTCCAATCATTAAATCAATCGGGCCGTCACCTGTAATACGTTGTACAACCATTTCTGGAGGAATCACTTCTAATTGGTCAGCTACTAAATTGATATACGCATCTTGATCCATTAATTCAAGCATTCCTTTTTCATACTGTTTTACTAATGGTGTACCTTTTAATAAATGGAGTAAATGAATTTTAATCGCTTGGACATCCAATTTTGCGACTTCTCGTGCTGTTTCCATCATCATATTGTAGTCTTCAAGTGGTAAACCATTGATGATATGCGTACAAACACGAATGCCATGTTTGCGAAGTTTCTCTACACCTTCTACATAAGTGGCGTAGTCATGTGCACGGTTGATCAAATTAGCAGTACGTTCGTGAACTGTTTGTAATCCAAGTTCAATCCATAAGTACGTACGTTTATTTAATTCTGCTAAATATTCTACAACATCATCTGGTAAACAATCTGGTCTAGTAGCAATACTTATACCCATTACACCTTCACAAGCAAGTGCTGCTTCAAATTTTTCCTTTAATACAGGAAGTGGTGCATGTGTATTTGTATAAGCTTGGAAATAGGCCATTGTTTTGCCGTTTTTCCATTTATGTTGCATCTTTTCTTTGATTTTGTTGAACTGAACAGGAATTGGATCAACACGATCTCCTGCAAAATCTCCAGATCCTGCGGCGCTACAGAAAGTGCAACCTCCAAATGCAACGGTACCGTCACGATTTGGACAGTCAAAGCCTGCATCTAAGGCAACTTTATACACTTTACAACCAAATTCATCTCGTAAATAACGGTTCCATGTATAATAACGTTTCCCATCAGAAGGAAAGGGAAATTCATTGTTTTTTATATCAGTCATAATTTCACTCCTCAACTTCTTATTCTATCACGTACATGTAGTAGTGTACGAATTCTTTATCTGCTACAGGAAGAAAGTTAGAATTTTTCTCTTTAAGGTTGTAAGTTTTTCAAAAGGTTGATACGATTGCTTAGATATTCGAAGTAAATGGAGGACTTAGTAATGCCCAGAAGTGTATGGCTATTAATTATTGGGATGCTTGTCAATACGGTAGGTAACTCATTTTTATGGCCGTTAAATACTATTTATATGCATGATCATCTTGGACAATCGCTTTCAGTGGCAGGACTTGTGCTCATGGGAAATGCCGCAGCTGGTGTGATTGGAAATCTTATAGGTGGCTATGTATTCGACAAATTTGGTGGCTTTAAATCGATTATGTTAGGGACGATTATTACCATTATGGGTTTAATATGTTTAGTAATTTGGCACGGATGGCCACATTACGTTTGGTTCTTAACCCTAATCGGTTTTAGTGGAGGAATTGTTTTCCCTAGTATGTTTGCAATGGTCGGTACAGCTTGGCCAGAAGGTGGTAGAAAAGGTTTTAATGCTATTTATCTTGCACAAAATTTAGGGGTAGCAATCGGTCCAGCACTTGCAGGGGTAGTTGCCAATAAAAGTTTCGACTATTTGTTTAGTGCTAATTTAATAATGTATATATTCTTCTTCTTTATTGCTTTATCATATAAGGGGATTTCGTCGGAAAATGGTATTGCACCAAGTTCAGTTCTCAATGAAAGTGCGAAAGTAAAGGATCGCTCTTCTTTGAATGCGCTGATTATTTTAGGAATTGGTTATCTCTTGGGTTGGATGGTTTATACACAATGGACCACTACGATTTCATCCTATACACAAGATTTAGGTATTTCTTTGAACCAATATAGTTTGTTATGGACTACAAATGGTTTGTTAATAGTTTTAGGTCAGCCACTTATTAATCCTATTATTAAGAAAATGGGTGAGTTTTATAAAGGCCAAATTTTTATTGGCGTTATAATCTTTATCATTTCGTTCTTTGTTGTCAGTTTTGCGGGTACATTTAAAATGTTCCTTGTAGCTATTATGATTCTAACTTTTGGTGAAATGTTTGTTTGGCCAATTGTACCAACAATTGCGAGTAAGCTTGCACCAAAAGGAAGGGATGGTTTCTACCAAGGGTTAATTAATAGTTTTAGTGCGATTGGTAAAATGGTTGGTCCTTTTCTGGGTGGCGTTTTAGCCGATCAGTATGGAATGAAGATTACATTTTATGTATTAATTTTAATATTAGCAATCTCGTTAATTCCTTATATGTTGTACGATCGACCTATGAAGCATTTAGAAAATGAGAATATGAAGAAGTTATAATTGGTTGCTATCAGGCTGTAGACAATTCGAAATTTCGAATTATCTACGGCCTTTTTTAAAAAATAAATTTTAGTTTTTTTACTTTACCAGTAGTTTTCGCAGTTGCGATTAGCTGAATACATACATTTGTGTTTTTGAAAATATTATGAATTATGAAATGGAGTCAATTAAATGATTCTTTCTTTACTTACCGTTCTTTTTGGTATTTTCATTGAGGTTACTAGTATCAAGAGCTAATGACTTTTTGTTAAAACCAACAATCAAAATTAATGATTCTAGTAAGAGAAAATTTGGTTTTGTTGATTCTAAATGTATTTCAAGATAATTTTGTTAATATTTGCAAGAATTTTCTGTATTTGAGAAAATGGTAGCAAAGGGGGAATGGTGGATGAAAACAATTTTTCGTTCTGCAGAAGAAGCAATTTCTCAACTAAAAGATGGTATGACCATTATGGTTGGTGGGTTTGGACTTGTAGGAATTCCAGAGCAACTGATTATTGCCATTGCTGAGAGTGGCATAAAGGATTTAACAGTTATTTCGAATAACTGTGGTATTGATGATTGGGGGCTTGGATTGCTATTAAAAAATAAACAGATTCATAAGATGATTGCTTCATATGTAGGGGAAAATAAAGAGTTTGAACGTCAAGTATTATCGGGAGATTTAGAAGTTGAACTAATTCCGCAAGGTACGTTAGCTGAAAAAATACGTGCTGGTGGTGCTGGTATTCCAGCTTTTTATACACCTGCTGGAGTTGGTACGCCAATAGTAGAGGGCAAAGAAATTCGTAATTTTGGTCGTAAAGAATATGTTCTAGAAGAATCTTTAGTTGCTGATTTTGCTTTTATACGAGCCTATAAATCGGACAAGCTAGGAAATTTACAATATAACAAAACAGCTCAAAACTTTAATCCGATTATGGCAACCGCTGCGAAAATCACAATAGCTGAAGTGGAAGAGTTTGTAGAAATAGGGCAATTGGATCCTGAATATATTCATACACCAAGTATTTATGTTCAAGGTATGTTTCTAGCAAAACAACAAAAGCGTATTGAAAAAGTAACGACTCGTTCATAGGGGGAGAAGACATGAATATTCGCGAAATCATTGCTAAAAGAGCTTCGCAAGAAATAGACAATGGACATTACGTAAATCTTGGAATAGGTATGCCTACACTTGTAGCCAATTATATAGAAGACAAAAATGTTATTTTACAATCTGAAAATGGTTTACTTGGGATTGGTCCATATCCCTCAGCTGACCATATTGATCCTGACCTAATTAATGCGGGAAAAGAAACTATAACAACAGTACCTGGAGCAGCCTTTTTTAATAGTGCAGAATCATTTGCAATGATTCGAGGAGGACATATTGATGTAGCAATACTAGGAGGAATGGAGGTTTCTGAGAAAGGAGACCTTGCCAATTGGATGATTCCAGGGAAGATGATTAAAGGAATGGGCGGTGCAATGGATTTAGTACATGGTGCAAAAAAGGTAATTGTTATCATGGAACATAATGCAAAAGATGGCTCACCGAAGATTAAAAAGAAGTGTGATTTACCGTTAACTGGTATTTCAGTAGTAGATTTAATTATTACGGAAAAAGCAGTAATTGAAGTCACCGAAAATGGCCTCCTATTAAAAGAAGTAATGGATGGATATAAAGTTGAAGATGTAGTGCGTGATACGGGAGTACAGTTGATAATGGATTTACAGAAAACGTGAAGGAGAGCAAATTGCAGAGACAGATCGGTTCTTTAACATTTATATTAATGTTCATTTTGTTTGTAGCAGCTTGTTCTAACTCTGCGAAAGAAATAAAAGTAACCGATATAAGTAACAATACAACGCTAGTCATTTCAGAATTAAAAGACATTTCAACAATTGAAAAAGCCATACGAAATGCTAAAAAAGTGGATGGAATTGTTGATGTGACTACCCCTCAGTATTCTATTCAGATTGAAAAGGAAAATTATTTATTTTGGTTGCACAATCAATCAGCTACATTTATAAATAAGCAAAATTCAGAAACATTATTTCAAATAGAGAATGCAGATAAAATCATTAAAATTACTCGTGGTACTAGATAAACTTTCTTGTGAATTACGATTTACCTAAGGAAAGTATGTAGGTACTAATTTCCCACAAGAATTTCACAATTTTACTAAATCTCTTGTCAATTTACGTTACTTCGATTAGAATAATACTCAATATGATATGACTGTGAAAGGGAATAGTAAATTGACCTTGATTTTGTAGAGAGCTAACGGTTGGTGAAAGTTAGTAAATCGGAAAATTGAACTCGCCCGGGAGTCACAATGGTGAAATGAATGATAGCCAAAGTCGTTTTCCGCGTTAAGGAATCAAGTTGAGTGCTAACACTAATTTGGGTGGTACCGCGGGAGATTTTATACTCTCGTCCCTTTTTAAGGGACGGGAGTTTTTATATTTCACGGAACCCCGCATTTTAGTAGCAAACAGAAGTATCTTCGTTTTACACATGAAGGAGGAGTAATGGTGAATTTTAATCATCAAGAAATTGAGAAAAAATGGCAATCTTACTGGGCTGAACATAACACATTCAAAACAGTAAACGACGATTCAAAACCTAAATTTTATGCATTAGATATGTTTCCGTATCCATCTGGTGCTGGTCTTCACGTAGGACACCCAGAAGGATATACTGCAACAGATATTTTATCTCGTTTTAAACGTATGCAAGGTTACAATGTATTACACCCAATGGGATGGGATGCATTTGGTCTTCCTGCTGAACAATATGCACTTGATACAGGAAATGACCCTGCAGAATTTACTCAAAAGAATATCGGCACATTTAAACGTCAAATCCAAGAACTTGGTTTTAGTTATGATTGGGATCGTGAAATCAATACAACAGATCCTGAATACTATAAATGGACTCAATGGATCTTCATCCAACTTTACAAAAAAGGTTTAGCTTATATCGACGAAGTGGCAGTTAACTGGTGTCCAGCACTTGGTACTGTTCTAGCAAACGAAGAAGTAATTGATGGTAAATCTGAACGTGGTGGTCATCCAGTAGAACGTCGCCCGATGAAACAATGGATGTTGAAAATTACTGCATATGCTGATCGCCTAATTGATGATTTAGACGAAGTAGATTGGCCAGAAAATATTAAAGATATGCAGCGACACTGGATTGGTCGTTCAGAAGGCGCTGAAGTAGACTTTAATATTAAAGGAACTGACAAACATTTCCGTGTATTTACTACACGTCCAGACACTTTGTTTGGTGCAACCTATACAGTACTAGCTCCAGAACATGCCTTAGTAAAAGAAATTACAACTGATGAACAACGTGAAGCAGTAGAAGCATACTTGGATAAAGTAAAAGTTAAATCTGATCTTGAACGAACAGATTTAGCAAAAGAGAAAACAGGTGTTTTCACAGGTGCTTATGCAGTTAACCCAATTAATGGTCGAGAAATTCCAATTTGGATTGCAGACTATGTATTAGCAAGCTATGGAACTGGAGCAATCATGGCGGTACCAGCCCATGATGAACGTGACTATGAATTTGCAAAACAATTCAATTTACCAATCATCCCTGTTTTAGAAGGTGGAGATGTAACAAAAGAAGCTTTCACTGAAGATGGTCCACACATCAACTCTGACTTCTTAAACGGTTTAAATAAACCAGAAGGTATTAAAAAAGCAATCGAATGGCTTGAAGAAAACAAAGTCGGAGAAAAGAAAGTTTCTTACCGTCTTCGCGACTGGTTATTCTCTCGCCAACGTTACTGGGGTGAACCAATTCCTGTTATTCACTGGGAAGATGGTACAATCACAACTGTTCCAGAAGAAGAACTTCCATTAGTTCTACCAAAAACATCAGATATCCGACCATCAGGGACTGGTGAATCACCACTTGCTAATATTGAGGAATGGGTAAATGTTGTAGATCCTGTAACAGGTAAAAAAGGTCGTCGTGAAACAAATACAATGCCACAATGGGCTGGTTCAAGCTGGTACTTCTTACGTTATATCGATCCACATAACAAAGAGGCTATTGCAGATCCAGAACTATTAAAACGTTGGTTACCAGTTGATATCTATATTGGTGGTCAAGAACACGCAGTTCTTCACTTGCTATATGCTCGTTTCTGGCATAAAGTTCTTTATGATTTGGGTGTAGTACCAACAAAAGAACCTTTCCAAAAACTATTCAACCAAGGCATGATTTTAGGTGAAGGTAATGAAAAAATGTCTAAATCAAAAGGCAATGTTGTAAACCCGGATGATATCGTAGCTAGTCATGGTGCAGATACACTTCGTTTATACGAAATGTTTATGGGACCTCTTGAAGCATCTATTCCTTGGTCTACAAATGGTTTAGACGGAGCACGTCGTTTCTTAGATCGTATTTGGCGTCTATTCATCAATGAAGAGACTGGCGAACTATCTGAAAAAATTCAACCATCAAACGATACAACTTTAGAAAAAGTGTATCACCAAACTGTGCAAAAAGTGACTGATAATAACGAACATATTCGTTTCAACACATCTATATCTCAAATGATGGTATTCATCAATGATTGTTATAAAACTGATGTTGTACCAACAGCATATGCTGAAGGGTTTGTTCAAATGTTAGCCCCAATTGCTCCTCATGTTGCAGAAGAACTTTGGGAAAAACTTGGTCATACTGAAACAATTACTTATGCAAAATGGCCAACATTTGATCCTGCGAAACTTGTAGATGACGAAATCGAAGTGGTTGTTCAAGTGAATGGTAAAGTACGTGCTAAACTAATGATTTCTAAAGATGCTTCACGTGAAGACCTAGAGAAAACAGCACTTGCAAATGAACATGTAAAAGAATTTATTGAGGGCAAAGACATCAAAAAAGTAATTGCCGTACCTGGTAAACTTGTGAACATTGTTGCAAAATAATTGGCGTTATTTCATTTAAAAACAATTAAAGGGATAAAAACCTTCTTCTTAATATCAATTTAAGAAGAAGGTTTTTTGTATGAAAAATTCCGTTATCGATTTGTTAAGGATACAAGTTCTCTTGTCGGACTTCCGTCTTTTGTTATTTTAATAAGTCCTACTTTTGGTGCAAGATACATTTTTATAGTCCCATAATTCACTCGGACAACATTTTTGAAAGTTCCAGCCTTTACTGTGAAGGGTTTTATTAAAATGTTCATTTGTACAGGTGTTGGTCCCATAAAATAGTATTTCTTATTATTGATTACAGGATACTCCAGTAACAACAAACCATCTGCATAGGCAGAGTACACACTAATGCCATGTGATTCTTCAATAATGTGTAGCTGATCATAACCTTTTGGATCATATTGAAAACGTTTTTTACCTTGATACCAAACAAATGAATTTTTATTATAATATTTTAAGAAAGGACTAGAAGTCTTGCTATTACTCCACATATAATCGTATTCACTGGGATATGAAATCAGTGCAACGCCTGTATTATGGTATTTATAAACCTTTTTTGGATTCATGGTATAGCTTGTTTTTTGCTTTTTTAAGAGTTGTAAATTAACACTATAGATATATCCTGTGTTTTTTCCAAATTCAACTTTTGCCCAACCCTTCGAATTAATAGAATAAAGATGGATTTTATTATTCATTTGGAGCTTTGCAATTTTAGTAGATTTTGAAGTTGGACTTTTATAAAGATACGTCGGATAGATTATTGTTCCACTGATTGTTTTAGCTTTTGCTGTTGGCTGTTGAATTACAAACAAATGAATGATAAAAATTAGTGCGATAAAGTATTTAAGGTAAGATAATTTCTTCATAGAATACTCCTTTTATAGTTTGTCTTTAGTTTACTTATATTAATATATGACCATTAATATTCAAATTATGATAGATATGAATGGAAGAGTATTGGATATACTAAATATCTTCGTTGATAAAAAAATTTTGTGAAACTTTCGAGGACTTAAATCGTATATAATAGTAAATCAACTATTCGAGAAGAGGTTATTTTGAATGGAATCACAATTTCCGAAGGTTCTTCGGTTCTTTACCTTATTGTGGGCTGTAACTGCGGTTGGGTTATTTGCAGGAGTTTTTGTTCCACCGTCACTTGTTTTGCCAATCAGTATCGCGACTGTTATTTTACTGATTATTGTTATGTTTAGTCGTGCAGCAAGAAAAGCGAGTAAATTGATTTCAATTGTGTTTGCTTTTTTGACAGGTATTACATTATATAGTTTATTAAACTTTTACATTGGGGCTTTAGGTGGCAATTTAGTGCTGATCATCTTCGGTACAACAGCAGCTATTTTCATTGTTGCGGGTCTTATTGGTTATAATACAAAACGTAATTTAGGGAATTGGGGTAAGTTTTTATTCATCGTATTAATCGGCGTGTTTATTTTCTCTATTATTACAATATTTGTAGGCTTTAGTAATCTTGTGATGGTTGTGATCAGTGCAATCGGTGTACTTTTATTTGTAGGTTATACATTGTATGATATGAATCAAATTGCCCATAATTATATTAGTGATGATGAAGTTCCACTTGTTGCTTTAAATCTCTATCTAGACTTCATCAACCTATTCACAGAGTTGTTAAAATTAGTATACTTTTTGAAAAATATTTTCGATGAAGATTAATTGAGAGGCTATTCAAAAAATCTGCATCACTTCTTCGTAAAAACTAACTAGCCGAACTCCCATACCGTACAAAAGGTTAAAAACGTCTAGGTAGTTAATTTGAGGAAAGTGAGCAGATTTTTTTTGGATATACAATTTCTAGTACCCTTTTCGTGATATTCTAAAGAGGTTTCTAATATGAGTGGGGAAAAATTATATAAATCACACCGATAATTCAGGTATAATTCATTTTTAAATAGTAAAATTTAAATATCTATTGTAAATACAGAAGGTGAAATAATGAAAATTCTTGTTGCTGAAGATGATTTACGTTTACTGAAGAATATTAATTTTATGTTAAAGAAGGATCTCTATCAAGTAGATTGTGCTAAAAATGGTGCAGAAGCATTAGATTATGCTCTAGTTGAAGAATATGATTTGATCATCTTAGATTGGATGATGCCAGAAATGGATGGAATCGAAGTGTGCTGCAAGTTACGAAAAAACGGCTACGGCGGTGGAATCTTGATGTTAACTGCTAAAGATGACCCACAAGATGTTATTTTAGGTCTCGATAATGGAGCGGATGACTATCTTATAAAGCCTTTCAAAATGGAAGTACTGTTAGCTAGAGTCCGTGCAATTTTACGTAGAAAGGACAAGCCGTTAGAACAAGTCATTCAAATTCAATCCTATACATTACAAGTAGATGCTCGAAAGTTTTATAGGGATAGTATGGAAATTGAATTGACGAAAAATGAATTTTTATTATTAGAATATCTATTCATCAATAAAGGGCGTATATTAACACGTGAACAGATTTATAATCATATTTGGGGATACAATGAAGATGTTTCAAATAACGCATTAGATGCTTTAGTAAAATTAGTACGAAAAAAAATTGATGATGGTGATCATCCTTCTATTATTCAAACTGTTAGAGGGATTGGCTATAAGTTGAGAGATTCCAATGTTTAGAAAAATTCAGCGAAAACTCACCATACAATATGCATTCTTTTTCTTATTATTTGTATTATTATTGCTGGCTACTCTTTATATTTCAATTTCTACAATTATGCAACAACAACAGGTACAAGAACTACAGCTATTCTTTGGTAAAGAACGTTATCATATAGAAAAAGATGATGAACCTCAAAGAGAACATAACAAAGATGACAAAATAATTGATGGAAGGAAAATAGAATACGATGCTAATCGGGCCAATTTTTACTATGTATTTACTAAAAACAACGAATTAGTGCATGGTGATGAATCTTTCTATGGACTTTATAAAGATGTTGCTCATTTAATGCTTGATGTAAAAGCAGGAGATCCACAAACAGTTGAATGGAAAGATGAAGACTTACTATTAATTAAATATCAATTGCCAATTTCGCATAATGGTAATTATATGATTATTGGACAGTCCGTTACCAAAATGCATCATCTATTAGAAAGGGTAATGTATGCGTTTATCATATTAATAGTAATCGGAACTTTATGTATTGCATTTTTGAGTCACTATCTTGCTGGTAAAGCAATGGTGCCAATTAAAAAAACTTTTGAACGACAACGAAAATTTGTCTCCGATGCCTCTCACGAATTGCGTACGCCTTTAAGCGTTTTCTATAGTTCTCTTGAAGTATTAGAAAATGACGATGAAAATCGATTTAGTGCTTTCGGACAAGAAGTATTAATCGATTTAAAAAAGGAAACTCAACATATGGAAGCATTACTAGAAGGTCTGCTATTTTTAGCACGCTTTGATCAAAATAAGTTAACAACTACAAAAGAGAATATCGCATTGTCTGAGTTAGTAAATAATATAACGAAAGCCTTTGAACGAACTTTACCCGATTCCATACAATTGAAAATACAAATAGATAATAATATTCACTTTGTAGGTGATGAAACAAGTATCAGGGAACTGCTTTATATCTTGCTTGAAAATGCAGCTAAATTTACGGAAAAAGGTTTTATTAGTGTATCGCTTACAAGTATGAACAACTACATTAAACTTATTGTAGAAGATACGGGAATTGGAATTACACAGCATGATTTACCACATGTTTTTGATCGCTTTTATCAAGTAACAAAAAATCGACAAAAAAAGGGTACTGGCTTAGGATTATCCATTGCACAAGCAATTGTATCCCATCATCAAGGACATATTTCAGTAGAGAGTGAATTTGGTCAAGGTACTAAATTTATCATTTCTCTACCAATTTTAAAAAAAGACTAAATCCTGTTTAAAACAGGATTTAGTCTTTTTAAATTAAAAATTTTTCTCGCAAGACATTGAATTCTCAACTTAGCACCGCACGAAGAAAATGTGAATACATTTTCGAGGACTCACAATCTTTCGCTTCTTAGATATAGCCGGCACAACACCCATATTTAATGTGCGTGTTTTATATCAAATTTTTGGATTATGAAATTGATTCACATGAAGTAGTTAAAGAAAAAGTAAATATACAAAAACTTTTTCTTTTATTTCTTTAATTCTTCAGATTCATTTCATGTCTGGTAGATAGACTATATTTGAAGGGAGCGGATAAAAGTGAAAAAAAGTTTATGGATGATTACACCAATCATGATTTTTAGTTTGTTAGGTGGACAGTATATTGCACATGCAGATGATGATGACGGCTATGAGCATCACGAAAAAAATGAACATTTTGACGAAGAATATGAACATGATCATGACGACGAAGATAAATATTACGAAGAAAATTATCAAAATGCAGAAGACAAATTGAATACAGTTGAACAAGGTCAATGGAATATATGGACACGATCAATAACTGATCATACAAACAGTACATTACCTTTTAAAGAAGCTAAGATAGCTACTTTTAACATTGATAATAATACATTTAAATTATATGTTGTCCCCAAAAAAGGTGAACTATTTGTTCCAGCAGGTAAGTTAACAAAACTTCTAGGAGGACAATCAACATATTACAAAAACTCAAAAATTATTGATACGAATGTGAATGGGAATCAGCTTATCTTCCGAGCAAATACAAATGTTGTATACGAAAACCTTACGAAAACGCCAATTCCTGCGAAAACATTTGAGTACAAACATGATATCTATGTTCCTGTAAGTGTAATTTTAAATTCTTTAGGTTACTCAATCGATTGGCAACAAGGAACACAACAATTTTTATGTCAAGTACTTTAATTTGAAAAAAATAGAGAGGGATGTTAACTATGAAAGATCCAAAAAAGGCAAAGTGGTTAGTTGGCTCATCCGCAGTTTTTTTATCAGCATTATTATTAACTCAAATGAATGGAACTGGAACTTCAAATACAAATAATCAGCATACAACTAGTAAACAAACAGCAGTTTACCAAACTAATTCTAATAATAATGAAAAAGAGTTATTACAGTTGGATTGGACTAATTTTAAAGTAACGAAAGCACCAACAGAATCAACACAATCAACAAAGTCAAAACAGTCAACACAACAAGCACAACCAACCGAGTCATCACAATTTACAAATCAAGGTACTGATCGCATGACACAACGATCATAGAGGTGAAACAAATGGAATCTCTTACACTTCACATGATGAATACTGAATTTTATGTAGAAGTGCCCTCATCTTCTGATAATTGGAAAGAGAGAGTTACGAACTGGTTAAGCTATGTAGCAAATGAATGGTCACGATTTATCCCAAATAATGAATTAGATCAAATTAATCAACTTTCTGTAGGGAAAAAGTTGAAAATAAACTCTTTGCTATATGACTGTTTAAAAAAGGCAAATGAGTATTATGAGCAAACAGACGGACTTTTTTCCCCTTATTTAAAAAACCAAATTGAAAACCAAGGATATGTTCAATCCTTTCCTTTTAAAAAAGGTAAAGGAGAAAGTCAAGATGAAGAAAATCTAAATCAAATCGTTAAAAATCCAATCCATTTTTTAGAAAACCACGAAATTGTAAAGACTGCTAATCAGCAAATTGATTTAGGCGGATTTGCAAAAGGATATGCAGTAGAACATATAAAAAAATGGTTACAAGATCAAGGATTCCCATATGGAATTGTAGATGGTGGAGGGGATATGACACTATGGTCAAATGGAGAAAAAGAATGGACTATTGGTATAGCTGATCCTTTTAATGGAGAAAACATCGGGAGAATTAAAATTAAAAACGGTGCAATTGCTACTTCAAGTAGAGTTTATAGAAGCTGGGTTTATCAAAATGAAGAGAAACATCATATTCTTAATGGTCAAACAGGTAAAGTAGCTGAAACAAATGTATTACAAGCGACAGTTGTTACGAATAGCTTATATCAATCTGAAGTGGGAGCCAAGTTATGCTTTTTAATGGATGAACAACAGCTAAACCAATGGTTTGAAAAGAGTGGTTGGCTTGTAGCTCGTTTTATTGTCAATAAAGATGAAGCGACTAAATGGATTAAAACAGGAGATGGAAAACATGTTTAATACTTGGGAATGGATCCGACTTTGCGGTTTTCTTGCATATTTTTATTTTACGATTTCTGTTATTTTTGGTTTACTTCGCAAAACATCATCGATTAAAAAACAGAAAAACTTACTATTTCATTTACACCTAAACGCTGGCTGGGTGGGGTTTTTGGCATTGATGGTACATATCTTGTTACTATTAATAGACCAATACCAACCATATCAAGTAAAAGAGATTTTAGTACCTTTCAGTGCACAGTATAAACCCCTTTTATCAGCACTTGGTACAATCAGTTTATATATTTTTTTAGTTGTTATATTTACATCTGATGTTTTGATCAGTGTGATGAATAGAAAAGTTTGGAAATCTATTCACTTTTTAGTTCTACCTGCATGGGCTATGTCTTTCTTACATGGTGTCTTTATTGGAACGGATAGTTCAAACCATTTTATACAAATATTCTATATTGTAACAGGAAGTATTGTCATAATTGCAGGTAGCTTCAGAGTTTACGGGGAATACAGCAAAAAAACAACTCCAACAGTAAGAACGAGAAGAAGCAGAGGGTAAATCCCAATTGGGCATTTACTCTTCTTTTTTTTATTCATGAGACTATAGTACTCTAACATCAAGATTAATTTTGAATCATTTTAAGTGTGCCCGAAAGAGGGGGATCTTGTGGGCAAAGCAATCAAAGAGAGAACTTCTTCTTTCATAGACTTGTTATTTGTCTTTGGTAAGCGTTTGCTTTTAGCTCACCTAAGAAATTAAAAGTTTTCTTTTCTTTAACAGAACCCCTTTTAAAATCCATTACAATAATAATTAAAGTTCCATTAAAAATTGGTTTTCAGGAGAAAATAATGCTAAATTAAAATGGGAAAAAATAAGTTTGATGTAATCTGTAACAGCTGTTGTATTGACAATAAATCATTCAAAAATCCAATGTATTTTCATATATGTGAACGACGTTGGCTTTATTTAGATACCATTATTTAAGTAGGAAGAGGTAGTTATATATGGTAAATAGAATTTTGGTAGTTGAGGATGAACTGCAAATTGCTAAAATATTGAAATTAGAACTTGAATATGAAGGGTATGAAGTAGTAGTCGCGAATAACGGTAAATTTGGATTGGAAGTAGCTCTTACTGGGAAAATTGATTTGGTATTATTGGATATTATGTTGCCTGAGATGAATGGAATTGAGGTATTAAGAAGAATACGAAAAGAAAATGAAATGATGCCGATTATTCTACTGACAGCTCGTAATATGACAATGGATAAAGTAACTGGATTAGATCTTGGAGCGAATGATTATATCACAAAACCATTTGAAATAGAGGAGTTACTAGCTAGAGTTCGTTCTTGTCTTCGTCAAAATGCAATTATCTCCAATGTAAATAATAACGAATCCATCATATCGGTTAAAGATTTAACGGTAAATCATGACACGAGAGAAGTAACCAGAGGAAACAATTCCATAACATTAACCCCGAAAGAATTTGACTTATTGGTTTATCTAATCTCTCATAAAAATAAAATTGTAACAAGGGAAAACATTATTAAAGACGTATGGGATTATGACTATGAAGGTGATACAAATGTAATTGATGTGTACATTTGGCATTTAAGAAAAAAAATAGATGAAGGATTTGAAAGTAATGCAATCATTGAGACAGTTAGGGGAGTGGGGTATATTGTAAGGGAGAGTTAACAAATGAAAATTAATACTAAAATCAATTTAATCACAACAATATGGATCATTTGTGTTCTAGTAATCGTTAATATAGTTGTTTTTTATTCTTTCATGACAGTAACTGTCAATGTAGAAAAAAAAGTAGTGCTTCAAAATGCGAGTGCAATCTTAGAAGATATTAATCATGGTGATACAGACGCTGTTATTGAAAAAAAATTATCCAAGTATTTAACACACGGATCATTTATTCGAATACTTGATGACCATTCTAAAATCATTCATCAAGTAACGAATAATAAAGAGTTAGCCAATAAAATTAAAGCGAGATTTTCTAGAAAAACAATTTCTGATCGATATTTAGTGCATTTAGCACAAAGAGAAGAACAAATTCTTGTTGTAAGAATACCTATTGAATCCAATGGTAAAGTTATTGAAACATTGGAAATTGGGGAAAGATTAGTCGGATTAGAATTAGGAAAAGATGTCTTACTATCAATATTAATCTTTTGTACCATTATGGGAGCCCTTATTTCTCTAATTGGTGGGAAATGGTTATCAAATATCATCATTAGACCGGTCTCCAATATGATTGATACCATGGAGGAAATTGAACAAAGTGGTATAACCAAAAGAATGGTGATCGATCAGCAACCTAAAGACGAATTGCAAAAGATGGCTGTTACATTTAATCGTATGATGGATCGTTTAGATATCAATATAGAAAAACAACAGCAATTTATTTCGGATGCGTCTCATGAACTAAAAACGCCAATTACGGTTATTAAAAGTTATGCTGATTTTTTAAGAAGACGTGGTATACAAAACAAAGAAGTTGCCTTAGATGCAGTCGAAGTCATTCATTCAGAAGCTACTAGAATACAACAAATGACGGAGAGATTTTTGGATTTAGCTAATACAGATTTAGAAAATGAACTAGAAAAGAAATCAATAGACTTAGTTGCCTTATGTAAAGAAATAGTCAAGCAGCTTCATAGCACTTATAAGAGGGATTTACTATTACATTATAAAGAGAAGACAATTACGGTTATAGCAGATGAATTAAAGTTAAAACAGGTAATTATTATCCTACTCGATAATGCAATCAAATATAGTTCAGATCAAATTGATATTTATCTAGAAAACCAAAAAAATGGTACGATTATTCGTGTAAAGGACTATGGAATCGGTATCCCTAAGGAAGAAATAAATAATGTTTTTGAGCGATTTTATCGAGTTGATAAGGCAAGAAATAGAGAAACAGGTGGAACAGGACTTGGATTATCTATCGCAAAAAACATTATGAAACAGCATAATGGTGAAATAAAAGTAAATAGCACTGAAGGAGTAGGAACGGAGGTAGAATTATTCTTGCCAAAAGATTGACTTTTATGTCAGAAAAAATCTATTGAAAAGAGCTGTGATTTAAGTGATATATTTATTAATTTGTGGTGTAATGGTATTAGTGTTATTTATTTGCTATGGTCCATTACCTACTGTACTTATTCGTGTATCAGAGCATGGAATTAAAAAAAGAATACAAGCAAAGGGAATGGCTATAACTTTTGATGATGGTCCAAATGATATATATACGCCTCAATTGCTTGATGTGTTAAAAAAATATGATGTAAAAGCTACTTTTTTTGTTGTAGGTAGTAATGTTCTAAAGAATCCAGAAATAGTTAAGCGAATGGCTAAAGAGGGACATACAATAGGTATTCATCATTTTGATCATGTTTCAAGTTGGATTATGTCTCCATTTCGATTAAAAAAACAATTGCAAATGACAGAAAAGGCCATTACTGAATGTACAGGTGAAAAAGTTTCGTTTTATAGACCGCCATGGGGCCATTTTAATCTTTTCACATTAGCAGTAAGTAAAAAATACAATAAAATAATGTGGTCAAATATCTTTGGAGATTGGAAAGTGGAAAAGGCAAAACATGGTCTGTTAAATGAATTAAGAAATTCAGTAAAAGAAGAAGCCATTTTTGTGTTACATGATAATGGGGATACTTTAGGGGCTGAAGAGGAAGCACCGAAATACATGATTCGAAATTTAGAGATTTTCCTTAAAGAATGTAAAGAAAAAAATGTACGATTTATTACATTAAAAGAGCTAAAAGAATAGAGGGTGTTATGAGTATAGATACAATTACGCAATATATTGGTTCTTATGGTTATATAATACTTTTTATCTGTTTATTCTTTGGGATTGTTGGAATACCAGCACCAGAAGAATCCCTACTTTTTTTAACAGGTATATTAATTAGTCATCATCAGCTATCAATGGGACCAACTATTGTGTTATCAGAACTAGGAGCTTTTGTAGGAATGCTTACTGCGTATACTTGTGGAAAGTATTTAGGTAAACCTTTTGTAAGTAAATTTGGTAAATATATTGGTCTTACAAACGAAAGGTGGATCAATATAGAAAATAAGTATAGGAAGAATGCTTACAAAACGATTACTTTCGGTTTTTATTTACCAGGAATTCGTCAATTGAGTCCTTACTTTGCAGGGATTGCCAAAATCCCATTTCTTCGTTTTTTTCTATTTTCTTTATTAGGCAGTATTCTTTGGACAATTCCATTTATATTAGTAGGATACTTTACGGCTGAAGCTATTTATATTAACCCCAAATATGTACCTTATTTTGGCGTTGGATTATTCATATTATTTTTAATGTATCTATTTATTAAAGCAATAATTTCCAAAAAAAATAATTATATTTAACACAAAAAGACGTTCATCAAGTAACCTAATTATGCAATGAACGTCTTTTTTATTGAAGATTGATTTTCTTCAGCTGTTATTTTATAGAAATAAATAAACTATTTCCAGGATCCATGCAATTAAATACTCGCTGAAAGTTACATTAAAAATAAATTAAAAGAGAAGATTTTTACAAAAAGAGTGGTATTCTCTAATTGTTAAGTTTAAGTTGTATTTTTAATTTAACAACTAGGAATCTTTTCTTAGTGAAAAGGAGTTAATGAAAGTGAAAAAGATTCTATTCTTTCCACTTTTACGTATGCAATCTGGTCATCATCAAGTTGCAGACGCAATAATGGATATGATAAAAAATCGAATTGACGATATTGAATTAAAAAAAATTGATTTGATGAGTTATACAAATAAATCATTAGAAAAAATTATTTCACGTAGTTACTTAAAATGGATAAGATTTGCTCCAGCAACTTATAACGTAGTTTACAAAAAACATTTCTATTCACAAAAACAAACTAAAAATTCTTATAAAATTTATCAAGGAATATTTATAAAGAAAATGGAGCAATTAATAGACGAAGAAAAACCAGATGCAATAGTTTGTACACATGGATTTCCATCTTATCTTTTAAGTCAACTAAAAATGCAAGGAAAATGTAATGTACCTGTTATCAACGTTTATACAGACTTTTTTATCAATAATGTTTGGGCAAAAGAAGGAATAGATTTCCACTTTGTTCCAAGCCTAGAAGTAAAGCGAAATTTAATGGAAGTGTACAAAATACCTAGTGAAAAAATTATTGTTACAGGTATTCCAACTCATGAGGAAATACTAAAAACGACACATCGAAACTTTACTAGAGAAAAGCCACAAATTTTAGTAGCTGGAGGAAATAGTGGTCTAGGCGGTATATTAAAATTATCTTCAGAAATGAAGAATTCAAAACAATTTAATTTCACTGTACTTTGTGGCAATAATCAAAAATTATATGATGAGATTCTTTCTTGGGATTTAGATCATATCAATCCTTTACCTTATATTTCATCAAGAACAGAAATGAATCAAATTTATGATGAAGTAGATGCGATTATTACAAAACCAGGTGGCGTTACGATTAGTGAAGTATTGAAAAAAAGGCTTCCAATTTTCGTTCATGCCTATTTACCTGGTCAAGAAGAAATTAATATGACCTACTTAAAAAAACAGCAGCTTGTGTTTGAACTTAACCAAACAGTTTCATTGGAAAGTCAATTAAACAAAATTTTAAAGGACACTAGAAAAATGAAACAATGGGAACAATCAATTGACCTTTTTCAAAAAGGATTACAATTGGAAACACCTGAACAAATGGTCGATGTGGTAAATTGGATTTTAGACAAAAAATCAACAAGCATTCCATTATATAAGGTTGAACCTTCAATACATTTACAAGTGGCTAGGGTATAAGAGGTTTAGAGGAGGATTCACCTTGGGAGATATCATAGCCTATTTTAATCAGTACGGATATCTAGTACTACTCGTTTCACTCATACTTGAAATGATTGCTTTTCCTTTACCAGGTGAAGTCATATTGAGCTACTGTGGATTTCTTGTATATCAAGGTCAGTTAAACTGGATTCTTAGCATTCTAATGGCCTGGTTGGGTGTATCAATCGGCGTTACAATTTCGTATTGGATTGGTTATAAACTTGGAACACCCTTTTTAGTTAAATACGGAAAATTCCTTTTGTTAAGACCAGCACGAGTAAAAAAAACATCCGTATGGTTCGGAAAGTATGGAAAAAAATTATTAGTAATCGCTTATTTTCTCCCTGGTATTAGACATGTGACAGGGTATTTTTCAGGAATTACAAGACTTCCATTTATAAAGTTTGCAATGCTTGCTTATAGTGGTGCATTGATATGGGTATCTGTTTTTATTTGTACAGGAGAACTTTTGGGGCCGAAATGGAAAACCTTCAGTTCCATCATCAAACCCTATCTCATCAGTGGAGGTAGTATTGCATTACTAATGATAGTAATGATTGTGATTTATAAAAAATATAGAGTGCAAATTACGAAAAAAGCTTTTTGGATCATTCAAATACTTTTTCATAAATCTAATAATCCAAAATAAGCATTCAGTTTTGATTCTAAAAGATACTGGTGGATGTTAGGATTAAGTAAGTGATCATCAATTTTTTTGGTTAAAGAATATGTTAAGTCTGTTTTCTATATCAAATAGACAAAGGTGAGGATTTACAATGAATATTAATAAAGTATTTATAAGAGAAACAGAAATTCCTATTCAAAAAGGAACATTACGTTTAATAGACTTTGAAGATGAAATTACAGTTGAAATAGAGCTAAATGTTCATCCTACAGTCATTAACTTTTTTAATTCTTTAGATTATAGAAAAGAACAAGCTCTTTTACTTTCTAACGATACAAAAAACAAAATTATAGGTGAGTTTGAAATACACATTGGAAAAAACGGTGTCTTATTAGTAGGAGACCCAAATGAAGTGAAAGGGTTAGAAAATTTGAACCCTATTCCTTATGAAACAAGACCCTTTGAATTAGAAAAAGACAAGGGCATTTCAATCACTGAAGAGTTGCGTGCAAAAGAAAATTCACTATTTGTCAAATTTTTAGATACATTACTAAAAAATGAAATAAATGATAAAGAAAATATTAAATTTATTCAAACCCTATTAAATAAAATACAAAATGGAGAGAAATTAAACGAATTTGATCAATATATAAAGGATGAAATTAACTACTTAATGGAAGAAGTAATTTCTTTGGAATAGCAAGCTCAAGCTAAGAGAAGTGAAAATGAAAAACTAGAAATCAAATCACTTAACCATTATATAAATAGAAAATCTCAATATGATGAGTTTTTTCGTTTGAATTTACGTACTTAAGAATTTGGTGCTTCTCCTGTTTTTGCTTAAGCGATTATATATCCTACTTCAGGTGAAAATCCTATTCCTTCTAAAGCCCCCACAAGGATCAATTCTTGCAAGATATGTGTAGGAATTAATTCCTTTGTTACATCTCTAATCCTTCCTTCTATAATATTTTTCTATAATCAATCGAGTTATTTGAAATGTACTAACTAGCCAAATTTTGTTATATCCTTATTTGGAGTAACATGACTAGTTTAGGTATAAAGGTGATATAGTGAAATATGAGCTTTTCAATTATACAAAAATTCCTCCTTCAAATATTTTCTATTAGTGTTAATTATCCAGTTTACTCTATTAAAAATAGATAAATCTACCGATACGCGCTACGTGCAAGTCCCAGCAGCACACAATTTGAGGACACTGAAAAAGTAAAAAGAGGTAGTTTTTTATGATAAAAATCTTCTGAAGCCATCTTAGGTTTAGTAGAATTAGCGGATACTTCTATGGGAATAAGGACTAGACGAGACCCTAGAGAGCTATTAAGGAACGGAGTCTAAGAATGCCACGTCCGGTGGCTACGACTTCGTGACTAACATCCTGTTGCACCGAGTTGGCTCTAAAAATTTGTGTTATAATCTATCAAAACATGCTTGGATATTCCTCAATTTAAATGTACATAATAAATAAGATAATTCTTAAAAAAATTGAGAATTTCAGAGCTTTTTCAGTTTCAATATGTAGGATGAAACCAGAAAGAAAGAGAGGAGCATAAATTATATGCCATTACATCCATTAATCGTTCATTTTCCAATTGCTTTATTAATATTAGCAGCAGTTATCGAAATTGTGAATGTTGTTATGAAAAAGGAATCACTTAACAAATTCGGTACTTTACTAATTATTCTAGGGGTAATTTCAGGGTTTGCTACACTTGCTACAGGTGATGGAGCAGAACATTTTGCTGAAAATAAATGGGGAGATGCTGTAGAAGGAAAAATAGGACCTCATGAGACTTTTGCAGATATTTCAATGTTTATTTTTAGTGCTTTAGCGATTATCAAAATTCTTTTCAGACATAATATATTCAAATGGAACTTTTTACAAAGTAAAGCTCTTAGAGGTGGTTTTGCTACTGTATTGATTGTACTCCTAAGTATTTCTGGAGCAGCATCAATAGCGGTTACTGGACACCTAGGTGGTAAAATTGTTTACGAAAATAATTCAAATACTTCTGTGACTCATACAAACGATTCCCATCAAGATTCAGATGAAAATTAGAAAATAACTTGATAAAAAAAGCCCTAGAGTAATCACTCTAGGGCTTTTTTCTATATGCATTCGATTGTGATTTATAGAGGACCTCTTCGTCTTCCATTAATATAAATCTATTTCGACCGGATTCTTTGATCTATTGCAAGGTCACTTGATAGCATTGTTCGCCTATTAAGTAAATGTATATTTCTATTTTTAAGTTGAATTGAATCAATTTCATATATACTATTCTAGTCGTAAAACACGAGTGTTATTTAAATATACAATCCAATAATTCGGATTACACTTCAACTATACTATTTACTGAATATGCCGCTCCAGATGGCACTTTCCGTGGGCGAGCAGTGAGCCTCCCCGTCCGCTTACGCTACCTGCGGGGTCTCACTTGTCTCGCTTTCCCACAGGACATTGAATAAGCTTCCTTGAATTCGCACCGCACGAAGAAAATGCGAATGCATTTTCGAGGACTCGCCATCTTCCGCTCCTTAGACAATATCCTAATAGATATTGCACAATAATTTAATCTTTTAATGTTCGTATTTTATATCAAAACTTTGAATTATGAAATTGACTCAATTGTATATTTTTTAAAAAAAGTAAAAGAGTATTTTAGATTTTATTGTGTTTTTATTGTCTATCTTGAACATATTCTGCAGCATTGTGTCCTGCAATTCGACCTGTGACAAGTGCAGAGGTGATATTGTAGCCACCTGTATAGCCATGTATATCTAAAATCTCTCCGCAGAAATATAGACCATTTTTCTTTTTAGAAGCCATTGTTTTCGGCTCAATTTCTTTGATGGAAACTCCACCACCTGTGACGAATGCTTTTTCGAGTGGTTGCGTACCATTTACTTTCATTTCGAATCCAACTAAATCACTAGCAAGGTGGCGCGCTTTTTCAGCTGGAAGATCTGCACCTGTTAAGGATTCTTCGATATCAGCTCTTGCCATTAAGAAGTGAAGCCATCGTTCTGGTACAATCCCTTTCCAAACATTTTTTACAGCTTTTTTTGGTTCTGCTTTTGCCATTTTAAAAATGAATTGAAAAGCTGATTCAGGATTGTAATCTGTTAATGCTTGAATGCGTATTGTAACAGGGGTACCTCCGTTTTTCTTCATCTCTTTCACAACGAATTGGCTACAACGTAAGATTGCTGGACCACTCAATCCAAAGTGAGTAAAGAGCATATCCATTTTATGCATAATGATTGTTTTTCCTTTTTTATTTAAGACGGAAACTTCTGCATCTCGAAGGGCTAATCCTTGCAACTCTTTACTACGAATAAACGTCTCAGATGAAAGCAGTGGAACTTCGGTTGGAAAAAGTTCAGTAATTGTATGCCCTGCTTTTTCAGCCCAGGGGTAACCATCACCTGTAGAACCTGTTTGAGGGACTGCTTTTCCCCCAACTGCGACAACGACTGCACCCGCCTTGATTTCATGTCCGTCTTTTAGGCGAACACCAATAATTTTTTCTTCATTCATTAATAATTTTGCGACAGGGGTGTTTTGACGAATTTCAACTTTTAAACGATTTAGCTCATGAATCATGGCATCAACAACATCTTGTGCGCGATTTGAGACAGGGAACATACGACCGTGATCTTCTTCTTTTAATGCAACACCAAGACTTTCAAAAAAGGCGATTATATCTTCATTATTATAAATAGTAAATGGACTATATAAAAAACGCCCGTTTCCTGGTATATGTTTGACAATTTCGTCAATTGGTAGTCGATTTGTTACATTACAGCGACCACCTCCAGAAATTGCTAACTTACGACCTAATTTATGTCCTTTCTCAAGTAGCAGGACTTTCTTTTTTGCAGAACCAGCAGCAATCGCGGCCATTAAACCTGATGGACCACCGCCAATAATGATTACATCATACATTTAGGGGAACTCACTTTCTGTTTTTGAATTTATTATACACGAAGTACAGAAACTATTTGAGTAATTGAACAACGAGTTGTAATATAAAAATTAGTTTTATTAGATTTGGAAGGATTGGAAGGGTATTATGTCATCTTTAATGAAAGGGACTGCCATACTAACAATTGGCATGTTTTTATCGAAAGTACTTGGCCTCGTTTACATATTCCCGTTTTATGCCATAATTGGGCAGGAAAACGTGGCATTATATTCGTATGCCTATGTTCCATATACAATTATGCTATCGGTAGCGATCTCTGGTGCACCGATTGCAGTTTCAAAATTTGTAGCAAAATATAATAGTCTTGGTGATTATGAATCTGGACGTAAACTTGTTCGTTCTGGGTTACTTATAATGACGATTACAGGTTTTTTAACTTTCTTAGCCTTATATCTTTTAGCGGATCCAATCGCGCATTTAGTGATTAAAGATAAAGAACAAGTTTTTTCTGTCTCACAAATTGCAGGGGTTATTCGATGGATTAGTTTTGCCTTGATTGTTGTACCATTTATGAGCTTAGTCCGTGGCTTTTTCCAAGGCTATGATCATATGGAGCCAACAGCAATTTCACAATTAGTAGAGCAAATTATTCGCATTATTGCGTTATTAGTGGGTTCTTTTCTTGTTATGCGTGTCTTTAATGGTACAGCACAAACAGCCATTTCATTTGCAGTATTTTCAGCATTTATAGGCGCTATAGCAGGTTTAATCTCTCTTTGGTATTATTGGCGAAAGCTTCAGCCAGAGTTTAATCTAAAGTTGCAAAGTAGCGTATCATCTGGTCAACTATCTTATAAAAGTATTTATAAAGAAGTAATTACGTATTCTATTCCATATGTATTTGTAGGAATAGCAAATCCACTATTTCAACTAGTAGATATGCTAACCTTTAATACAGCAATGTCTAATATTGGATTGGCTAGAGTATCAGATGATTATCTAGGTATGTTAAACTTTACCACACAAAAAATAGTCATTATCCCTGTCATGCTTGCGACAGGTTTTTCAATGGCACTTGTACCTGCTATTACAAACTACTATACGAAAAACCAACGTGGTGCACTGATTAACGCTATGGATAAAACATATCAAATCTTGCTGTTTATCACGTTACCAGCAGTTGTTGGTATTTCACTTTTATCAACAGATATTTATCACTTACTCTATTCTGAAAGTGCAATGGGCTCAAGCATTTTAGCAACATATGCACCAGTTGCCATTTTGTTTGCGTTATTCCAAGTAACAGCAGCATTATTGCAAGGGATTGATTATCAAAAATGGATTGTATTTAGTCTTTTAACAGGTATATTAATAAAATTAGCCATTAATATTCCTTTGATTGAAGCATTCCAAACAAAAGGTGCTATTTTAGCAACAACAATTGGTTATGTTGTTTCAATCATTATTAACATGATTGTTTTAAAAAAGGCTCTAAATTATAAATCAAAAATGGTGATTAGACGTTCATTATTAATCATTGCATTAACAGTTGTTATGGCTGCTTTTGTTATTGTCGCACATAAAGTACTAGTGGTTATGTTTGGACCTGCACATTCAAAATTACTGGCACTTCTGTATATAGTTGTTTGTATTTCAGTTGCAGTTGCAATATATGCTTTCTTATCGCTCCGAATCGGACTTGCTCAAAAACTGTTAGGCTCTAAAATTGAAAAAATTGCAAGTAAATTTGGTTTGTAGGAGGTTGTTATGCGTTTAGATAAATTGTTATCCAATATGGGATATGGTTCAAGGAAAGACGTAAAAAAATTATTGAAGATGAAGGCTGTTTCAATAGATGGAATCATTGCAAAAGATGTATCTCTGCACGTTGATCCAGAAAAACAAAATGTAACGGTTCTTGGTGAAAGAGTGCATTATCAAGAATTCATTTATTTAATGATGAACAAACCAGCAGGTGTAATATCGGCAACTGAAGATTTATATGATCAAACAGTAATTGATTTACTTGATCCCTTCCATGCACATTTTAACCCTTTTCCTGTGGGGAGATTAGATAAGGATACAGAGGGTTTCTTACTTATTACAAATGATGGCGTATTGGCTCATAATTTGCTTTCACCGAAAAAACATGTACCTAAAGTCTATTATGCGAAAATAGAAGGTAGAGTTACAGAAGAGGATATTGAGGCATTTAATCAAGGTGTTATTTTAGATGACGGTTATCTTACTAAGCCAGGTAAACTAATTATCTTAAAATCTGGTCAAGTATCTGAAATCGAGTTAATGATTTCGGAAGGGAAATTTCATCAAGTAAAAAGAATGTTCGAAGCGGTAGGTAAAAAAGTAACGTATTTAAAAAGGTTGTCTATGGGGAATTTACAACTAGATCAAAATTTATCACTTGGTGAATATCGTGAATTATCACCTGATGAAATCGAGAAAATAAAACAAAAAGAATGACCAAGCGACGCAGCATGGTCATTCTTTTTTTAAACTTTCGTTATTTGCATAGTAACATGTTAGACGAAATTGCCACCAGCATATGGCGAGTGCATCGTCCATTCAACGAAAAGCGTGAGATCCAACTCGTTGAATCTTTCTAAGATGTCATTTTCACTTTCTTACGCGTCGTTGTCCATTTGCCCCGACTTGGACTTTCTACCAAATCGTTAAAGGCTAACACATTCAAATCTCTTTGAATGGTGCGAGGAGTGATGCCGAATTCATCGACTAAATCTTGCGTAGTCACAATCCCATTACTATGAATGTACATATACACATCTTTAATTCGATTGAGCATCCGATCAGTGGTTGGTTTCATTGTTGAACCACTCCTTCATCTTATTTCTCAAGACTAGCGGACGACAATAATTGCGAGGTATTCAGGCTCCTAATTTAGTTTGCCTTAGACATCCCCTTTTCAATTTTGTATGGCAGACTTTTATTATCTGACAATTCCATTATAGCGAAAGTGAATTCAGTTTTCCATACTTTTGCTTATTTTTTTACGATTGTAACAATATGTTTACATTTAAACACGTACATTTATATAATTAAGTGTTATAAATGTACGTGTTTTTGGTATCTCTATGTGAAATGTGGAAAAGGGTGTAAAATAAGAATGAGATTTATCAAGGAGGAATTTATTTATGGATTGGTTCAAACAAGCCCAAGACCGTCAAAATGAGTTAATTGGCAACTTACAAGAATTAGTACAAATTAACAGTGTGTTAGATGAAAGCACAGCTTCTGATGATGCTCCATTTGGTGAAGGACCTAAAAAAGCTTTAGATTGGATGCTTCAACAAGGGAAGGATCAAGGATTAAAAACAAAGTTAATCGACAACATGGTTGGCTATATTGAAATGGGTGAAGGGGAAGAATTAGTCGGAATTCTTTGTCATGTAGATGTTGTGCCAGCAGGAAGTGACTGGGTTCACCCACCATTTGGCGGTGTAGTAGAAGACGGTAAGTTATTTGGCCGTGGTTCTATTGATGATAAAGGGCCAACAATGGCTGCTTGGCTAGCGATGAAAATGGTGAAAGATGCAGGCATTGAATTAGATCGAAGAGTTCGTATGATTGTGGGATCTGATGAAGAAAGTGGTTTTAGATGTGTTAAACGATATGTTGAAAAAGAAGAGATGCCAACATTAGGGTTTGCACCAGATGCAGATTTTCCAATTATTAATGCAGAAAAAGGTATTGCTGAACTTTCATTCCGACAACAAACAAAATCCTCTGATAACGAACAATTAGTTTCATTCCACGCAGGACATCGTATCAACATGGTACCAGATTTTGCCGAGGCAATCGTACGTAATGTACCTGAAGAATTTGAAATAATATTCAAAGCATACTTAAAAGTAGCTGAATTAGAAGGTTCAATAGAAGATCATGCCAACGGATTTAAACTATCAATTAAAGGACGTTCTGCACATGCAATGGAACCAAATGTTGGTATTAATGCAGCAGTGAAACTTGCTCAATTTTTGAACACGGTCTTCACAACTCCTCAATCTAAAAATTTTACCCAATTTTTGGTAACTGGTTTTGCGAATGAAACGCGCGGTCATGCACTTGATTTAGCATTTACGGATGAGATTTCAGGCGATACAACATTAAATGCAGGCGTTGTTTCATTTGAAGATGGTAAAGGTGGACAAATTGATGTTAGCATGCGTTACTCAGTATCCTATCCATATGAAGAAAAAATTACTGCTTCTAAATTAACAGTAGATAAATTAGGCTTTGAACTAGTTGTAGTGGATGATTCTAAACCTCACTATGTAGATCCACAAGAAGAATTAATCCAAAAACTATCTAAAGTATATGAACGTAATACAGGAGAAAAAGCAGAGCTACTTTCTATTGGTGGCGGTACTTACGCACGTGAATTAACAAAAGGCGTAGCATTTGGTATGTTATTCCCAGGTGAACCGGATCTAGCTCACCAAGCAGATGAATATGTTGTTGTTGAAAATTTAGTAAAAGCTGCAGCTATTTATGCAGATGCAATTGTCGAATTAGGTACAAAAAATTAAATTTACCCTTTTATTAATCTATAAAAATTGGTAAAATAATGGTAACAGCCCCCATATTTTTATGGGGGCATTTTTATTTATGTTCAATAGGGTCGAGTGTGTGATTGTTTCTAAAGATAGACTACTACTAATCAGAACACAAAACATATAGAAAGGAATAGAAAAATTTATAACAAGAAGAGAATCTGGATGGTTGCACGGGTAGTCGTATTGCTGATTAGTATTCCAACAAATATACAAGTAAAATCAACTACTTACTTCATAAATTTACCCTAGGGTAGTAAAGCTATGGAGCCAATTTGGAGTAATTTAATTCTCGACTGAATAACAATGTGTCAATAGCAAATAATACGTTTACCCAATTTGACAGGGAAGTAATTATTCTGGAGGAAAGCGCCAATAAAGTAATCAATCGTAATTCTACACTTCAAAAAATGCGTTCTGATGCAAAAAATTATTGAACATAAATATACTAATGCTGATCTAATACAATTTTATAAAAACTAATAACATTATGGTGATTGCCAAAAAAGGAGTGATTAATACATGAAAAATATTGGTAAATGGATTGTTTACATAGCAGCTTTTACAATTTGCATTAGTTTTTTAGTGTTTAAAGATTCTTTATTACACGCATCTGCAAAGCAAGATACCTATACTATTTCTACAAGTACAACACCCATCAATAAAAAAATGAAAAAGTATACAACTTACTCAGCTGAAACCAAAAATTATTACACCATCAGATCCTACTTAGAAAAATTAGAAAGTGATGGTGGCGGTACGCTTATTTTAAAGAGAGGTACGTATAGAATAACTAACACATTATTTGTACCATCAAATGTCACGATTCAACTAAATGATGGTGTGATATTAGAAAAAAGTATGGATACTGGCAATGACTTAAAACCCTCCAAATCACTGTTCCAACTTGTTGCACCTAGTATTGCAAAAAATGGTGATATGATGGATGAGTATAATGGCTCAAAAAATGTGACAATTACAAGTAATGGGAAAGCAACAATTGATTTAAAAGAAAATGAAAATGTAAATGGTATCATTACTGGACACAATAAAAATTTGACCATTAAAAACATTCAATTTACAAATGCAAACGAGGGTTACTTTATCCAATTAGTTGCCAATCAAAACGCCAAGATACAAAACAATAGTTTTACAAACGAAACCTCTTTTACGAAACCTGCAATTAGTATTGAAACCGCTGACTTTTCATATGGTACTTATAAAGTTAACTGGAGTATGTATGACGAAACACCAAATTCACAAGTTTTAATTGAAAAAAATACATTTGATCAAGTTTATCAAGCCATTAGTTCCAATAACTTTACGGTAGACACGTACCAATTAAAAGTGAGAATTTTAAATAACAAAATAAAAAATACAGAATCCAATGCAATAACAATGAAAAATTGGAAGTTGCCTACTGTTGAAAAGAATATCATTCAATCTGTAAACAATGGCTATGGTATTTATGTAAAAGGTACCTATAAGCCAGTTATTCAAAATAATCAATTTTTGAATATGGATATTCCTGTGTTATTAGCAGCACAAACGGGTTCTAATGAGCAGTCAAATGTAAATACCATTACGTATGGAACTAAAAAGGCGCTAGCTTCGAATGAAGGGAAAGACTTACAGGAATTCTATATGCATATAGAGAATAATGCAGCTGAGCCTGTTGAGAAAATAGAGATTACTGATATGAATGATCTTGGCAAAGATGAATATAAAGTAACTCCAGAAACAGTAACTCTAAACAAAGAGTACCTTTTACGTCCATCCTATACTCCTCAAACAAAGCAATACTATGCATTACGCTCTTACATGGAACAACTGGAAAAACAAGGTGGGGGGAAAATTATTTTTACTAAAGGTGTTTATACAATTTCCAATGTTTTGTATGTACCATCAAACGTTACTTTAGAGTTTGAAGATGGTACAGAAATAGTTAAAGGCGATGAAACAGGAACACCTACGATGAACCCTTCAAGTTCCATCTTCCAATTAATTCGTCCATCACTATCCAAAAAAGAACGTGCTGTAAGTGGACATAATGGAGAAAAAAATATTAGCTTTATTGGAAAAGGAAAAGTTGTCTTTAATTTAAACTTTAAATTGAGTAGCTTTGCGATTATTATGGGACACAACAAAAATGTCCATATATCCAATATTCAATTCCGTAATATGAATGCAGGGCATTTTATCGAAATGGATGCATCTGAAGATGTTACTATTGCAAATAGTCAATTTATTGATTCAAAACCATCGGATCGTTTTATTAAAGAAGCGATTAATATTGATACACCCGACAAAACAACACTTGGTTGGAGCTCTAAATGGAGCAATTTCGATTGTACGGCAAATAATAGAATTAATATCATTAACAACAAATTTGTGAATTTAGACCGAGCTATTGGTACTCATAAGTATTCAGGAGGACATCTCCATACAAATGTTGTGATTCGTGGAAACCTAATTGATACAACCCGTAATGACGCAATTCGAATAATGAATTGGAAAACGCCAATTATTGAAAAAAATGATATTCGAAATGTTGCTGTCAATGATTCCAAAAAGAGAGGCATACTTTCCAGCGGCGCGATTAATCCCAAAATTCGAAATAACACCTTTACGAATGTTGGACGAGCTATTCAATTTATTGCTTGGAAAAATAACGGACCTGGGGAACAATACGAAGAAATTAAAGATGTTTTAACAGATGAAGAAAAGGAATTATTAAAAACAAATCAGCTATTTAATACAACTGAAAACTTTATTCGAATTTCATCCGTTTATGCTGTGTATACAAAACCTGAAAAAATAATCATTAAGCATTTTTAATTATGGAGATGTGATGAACTTTTGTTCACCACATCTTTTTTATGTATTATTATTAAAGAAAAAGGAGATGAAAGAATGAATGACAAAAATGTTATATAATGATTCCTTAATCGACATAAATGATGCAAAATTATCTATTAATGATAGAGGATTTCAATTTGGTGATGGTATTTATGAAGTCATAAAAGTATATGATGGGTCAATGTTTACAGCAACAGAACACATTGATCGTTTATACAGAAGTGCGGATGAAATTCGTCTTGTGATTCCTTATACCAAGGACGTTCTACATAAAATGCTTTATGATCTTGTGGAAGCAAATGAATTAGTTACTGGTCATATTTATCTACAAATTACTAGAGGAGTAGCACCAAGAAATCATGCTTTTCCTACAGAATTTACAATGCCAACATTTATTGCATATACGCAAGAAGCTAAAAGACCTATTAATAATCATCGATTTGGTGTGAGTGCAATTTTTGTTGAAGATATTCGTTGGTTACGTTGCGATATAAAAAGTTTAAATTTACTAGGTAACGTTCTTGCAAAGCAAAAAGCGCATGAAGCACACTGTTATGAAGCAATTCAACATAGAGGTGAAATCATAACCGAAGGGGCATCTTCTAATATCTACGGTATTAAAGATGGGGTACTCTATACTCATCCAATCAATAACTATATTTTAAACGGAATTACAAGACAAGTTGTGATGGAATGTTGTAAAAAAATTAAATTACCAGTTGTAGAAGAACCGTTTACAAAAGAGCAAGCACTGCAAATGGATGAGGTTTTCCTATCGTCAACAACTTCTGAAATTACGCCAATTATTAAAATCGACGATACAATTATTCAATCAGGAGAACCAGGTAAATATACACGAAAAATCCAACTAGCTTTTGAAGAAAAAATCCAGCAGTTACTATTAGTGTAAAAATTTAAAAAAGAAACGATGTATTTTCAACTGAATGGTCAGTCTATAAAATAAGGACCAATTATACAAAGAATATTGAGGAGAAGTCCCTAACTTCTCCTTTTTTTCGTTTAATAACATGGTAAAATAGAAACAAATGTCTTCTTAGATTTACTATTTTGAAATGATTTTGGGGAGGGAAAGGTTATGGCACAATTAGTTAAACTACAAGATTATGTATCACGTTATCAAAAAGACTTAAAAAGATACCCAACCCAATTTGTAAGATTAAAAAGAATACAATGGGATCGTATGAAGGAAGAATGGGAATCAGGCGAAAAGATTACAATTTGGGATCAAGAAGATCCAGTAGATGTTGAGGAAAAACCACATAAAGGCTTTTTGAAACGAATCATGAAATTTACACATAAAAAGAAAATGTCTTCTTGGGAAGAAGATATAGACTCAGAAGGTAAAGAAGATATTTTCCATCAAATAAATGAGGGAATTACGAATCATGGAGTGGAAGAAGAGATCGATTCCGAAGAGTCGAGCACATTTATGTTTCAACCAACCATTTTGTATCATCCACAAACTATTGAAGACTTAAAAAGAATGTATATGGATCAGCTTTTCCAATTTCAAATAAAATGGGCAAGTGCAACCTTGCGGGAAAAATCCTATGTAAATCCAAAATACTATCGAGATTCCTTGTTAAGAGCTTTTACACAACGCTTGCCAGATAGTTATTTGTTATTTTACTATCCGATTTTTCAAATAAAAAAGGCACCTGTCGAAATAGGAATAATTATTCTTACACCAACTGAATGTATATGTATACAAGTGCTAGAAGAAGAAGTACAAGCAGTATTTGTAGAAGATGGTAGTCGATTCTGGAAGAAAAAAGTTGGGAAAATCGATAAAAAAGTATTAAGTCCATTGCTTGGGTTGAATCGTATGGAATCCATTGTGAAGAAAATTTTTAAGCAAAATGAAATAGATTTGCCGATTCGTAAAGTTGTTCTATCGCGAAATGGATATATTGACTATCCAGGTTCAAGTTTTGGAGTGGAGTTTATTGATAAAAGAAAGTATGCGGATTGGTTTGCCCATCTGAAGAAAAATCCTTCACCGATGAAACACATGCAATTTAAAGCAGCACAATTTCTTTTAAATTCAGTACAAACAACTTCTTATAATAGAATTGATGAGGATGAGCAAGTTCACAATATACCTTCTATGAAATCGGAAAGCTTTGAGGAAGAACGTACATGAACCTACTTTTTATCATAAATGGTCGTGCAGGGAGAGGGGCTGCTAAAAAGTGGGAACGATTAAAATCAAGGTTATCTGTACCTTTTCAAGAAGTATACACAGAATATCCCTGTCATGCTACAGAAATCGTAAAGGAACATGGCAGAGTGAATCAGCAAACATTATTAATAGTAGCAGTTGGGGGAGATGGCACGATTCATGAAGTAATCCAAGGCGCTATTGAATTCCCACATATCATAGTTGGCGCAATTGCAGCTGGCTCAGGGAATGATTTCGGTAGAGGTTTCGAGTATTTTAAAACAGTTGAAGAAATCCAGCATTTCATGCATCAACCTATTAATCAGGCGAAGATGGATATTGGTGTTTTAGAAAATGTTATGGATATTAAATATTTCATGAATAGTGCAGGTTTTGGATTTGATGCATGGATCAGTAAACTTGTTAATCATTCAAAAATCAAAAAGTATCTAAATAAAGTTGGATTAGGTAGGCTTTCTTATATTTATTATTTGATTAAAACCCTATTTACTTTTAATAGATTTACATTAACTCTGATTCATAATGGGAAAAAACAAAATTTCCACCATGTTTGGTTTGTTGTTGCTAGTAATCAGCCTTACTTTGGAGGAGGGATGAAAATCTCACCTCAATCAGTTCCAAATGATGGACAAATCGAATTAACAATTGTCAATGAATTATCAAGCATGAAATTATTATTACTGTTTATTACGGTCTTCTTTGGTCAACATACAAAATTTAAGGCAGTTAAACAATTTAAGGCAAGTGATTTTGAAATGATGATGGATCAGAATGTTATTGCACATACTGATGGTGAATATGCAGGTGAATATACTAAAGCAACCCCAATTCACTTTCGATTAAAGTCACATGCTTGGCAATTAGCTAGAAAGTCTTCTTGACTAAGTGATTGCTTTCTTGAATAATTAAAAGTTGAATC
This sequence comes from Rummeliibacillus pycnus, assembly GCF_002884495.1. GTDB lineage: Bacteria > Bacillota > Bacilli > Bacillales_A > Planococcaceae > Rummeliibacillus > Rummeliibacillus pycnus. Next base: position 84,144 of record NZ_KZ614145.1, read on the forward strand.
GTACGAAAAATATAGAAATGAGGAAATACATTGAGAGTTCGTAACAAACCTTGGGCAGGAGATTTTATCAAAGCTCATCCCGAAATTATCGTGCCTAACCCAGAAAATTTCAGAGGTAAATGGAAAGAGTTTTTTGGAAATGATCATCCATTGCATATAGAAGTAGGTTCAGGTAAAGGACAATTTATAACAGGGATGGCTTTACAAAATCCTAATATCAATTATATTGGTATTGAATTATTCGATAGTGTCATCGTAAAAGCTGCTGAAAAAGTAATAGCGGCTGGAACACCTAAAAATGTACGTTTACTATGCGTAAATGGTGCAGATTTAGAAAAATATTTCGCAAAAAACGATGTTGATCGTTTATACTTAAACTTTTCTGATCCATGGCCAAAATCACGTCATGCAAAACGTAGATTAACACATGAAAACTTCTTGAAACTATATGAAGCGGTATTAGTTGACAATGGTGAAGTGCATTTCAAAACAGATAACCGTGGATTATTTGAATTCTCATTAGTAAGTATGTCGCATTATGGCATGAAGTTAAATTATGTATCCCTTGATTTGCATGCAGAAATGCCAGAAGACAATGTGATGACTGAATATGAAGAAAAATTCTCTTCTAAAGGTCAACCGATTTATCGCCTAGAGTCGCAATTCCAAACAAATAAAGCTTAACTAAAAATTTTGTATCTGTTATTATGAGTGTCTTAAAAGTGAGTTTTACATTTTTAAGACACTCATTTGTGTTTGTGGCTAATTTAATGATTCTTTACTTAATGGCTGAATCATTATTTCCCTCTCTAATCTTTGCAAACGCTGATCTATTTTCTTTTGATAGTCCAAAGATAATTCTGTTTTATATTCTAATTCTTCTATTGTGTTTAACAATTCTAAATATTGAATGCATTTTTTCTCATATTCTTCTTGAATTCTCATTCGTTTCTTTCCTCGCTTAGTCATAAAGTTATTTATATATAGTGTATCCTTTAGTTGATAAAATAAACACAAAAAGGCATTTTATGGATAAATAGATCTAATTAATTGTATTGTAGTAAATTTTGTCTTTTTGTAGAGGATATTAGCACAATATTTTTTAAACATGTTACAATTATGTGAAGCATCATTCAATTAATATAAATACGATGCAAAGAACCAAACAAAGGGGGATCTTAAGTATGGATACATTTCAATTTCATGACATGAAGTTAACATGGTTAAATGGGGGAGTTAATTACTTAGATGGTGGTGCAATGTTTGGTGTAGTACCTAAGCCATTATGGTCAAAAAAATATCCAGTAAACGAAAGCAATCAAATCGAATTAAGGACAGATCCAATTTTAATACAATATCAAGGAAAGAATCTATTAATTGATTCTGGTATTGGTAATGGGAAATTTACGGAAAAGCAGCTTCGTAATTATGGTGTAACAGAGCAATCAAATATCGATGCTAGTTTGCAAGAGTTAGGATTAACTACAGATGATATTGATTATGTATTAATGACACATTTACACTTTGATCACGCTTGTGGGTTAACAAAATGGCAAGATAAGAAATTGGTGCCTACGTTTGCAAACGCTGAAATTTTTGTATCTCAAATTGAATGGGATGAAATGCGTGAGCCAAATATACGTTCAGCAAATACTTATTGGGAAGCGAATTGGAAACCAATTGTTGATCAAATAAAGCCATTTGAAGAACAATTTGAGGTGCTTCCTGGAATTTTAATGGTTCATACTGGAGGGCATAGTGACGGACATTGTATTATCCACCTAACACAAAAGGGAGAAACTATTTTACACATGGCAGATATCATGCCTACACATGCACATCAAAATCCATTATGGGTATTAGCTTATGATGATTATCCTATGACATCTATTTTTGCCAAAGAAAAATTGGTAAAAGAAGCTCTTGATAATGGTTATTGGATTAGCTTCTATCATGATGCATATAAACGTCTAATTAAATGGGACCCAACAGGTAAAGAAGTAATTGGAGAAATCCCTCGTACAAGAGAATCTCATATCAAAGCCTAATAGAATATAAGAAAACACCTTGCGCAAATTACGCAAGGTGTTTTTGTATTCTAAAGACACTCAAAAAAATTTGTTCGATATTAAAATTGATAAAATTAATGCTTTTTATACTTTTACCAAATCAACCACTGATCCAGTTCTAGCATCAGCAGCAAATTCAAAATTGACCGTTTCGCCATTTTCTACGCGAGAGATTCCACCCTTATAAATAGGTATTTCAATATCTTCTTTACGGAATGTTTGAGGCTCCATGAAAATCCACGATCCATCAATAGGCCCTTGTGCTTTAAATGCATCTTTAATCTCTTCTAAAACATTGTTAGCATTTTTGTATGGATTTACCTTTTCACTTACTTCTTTAATGAGATATGCCGTAGCAATTCCTGTTACAACACCTAGCAAGAAATCACGTAGTTTCATTAAATACGCCCCCTTTTGTATATGACTTTAGTGTACCATATAGATTTCATGGTGTAACAATAAGATGGAACAAAGAGGAGACTTTTTTGCCCAATACAGCATTTCGATATTCGAAATATAAGGGTGGAATTTTTCTACTTTTTTGTCTACAATATTAATGAATGGCTCATAAGGGAGGCTTTTTTGTGAAACAAGATATGTTAGAAATGTTTAAGACACTGACAGAATTACCAGGTGCTCCAGGTAATGAGCATGCAGTCCGTGCCTATATGCGTCAAGAATTATCAAAATATGCTGACGAAATAATCCAAGACAATCTAGGCGGTATTTTTGGTTTGAAAAAAGGTGACGAAAATGGTCCACGCATATTAGTAGCAGGTCATATGGATGAAGTAGCATTTATGGTGACTCAAATTACTGATAATGGAATGATTCGATTCCAAACTCTTGGCGGTTGGTGGAATCAAGTGATGCTTGCTCAAAGAGTTACGCTATATACAACTAATGGTCCTATTCCAGGTGTAATTTCTTCTGTTCCCAAACATTTGCTAACACCTGAAATGCAATCAAAACCAATGGAAATTAACAATATGTTAATCGATATAGGTGCAGATGATAAAGAAGATGCAATTCGATTAGGGGTTCGTCCAGGACAATCGATTATTCCTGTTTGTCCGTTTACACCAATGGCTAATCCAAAGAAAATTATGGCAAAAGCATGGGATAACCGTTATGGCTGTGGTTTAGCAATTGAATTATTAAAAGAATTAAAAGATGAAAAACTTCCAAATACATTGTATTCAGGCGCCAACGTCATGGAAGAGGTTGGATTGCGAGGGGCAAAGGTCTCTGCTAACATGATCAAACCAGATTTATTCTTTGCATTAGATGCAAGTCCTGCAAATGATGTTTCTGGTGATAAAAATCAATTTGGTCAATTAGGTAATGGTCCACTTCTTCGGATCTTTGACCGTACAATGGTAACTCATAAAGGTATGCGGGAATATGTATTAGATACAGCCGAATCAAATCATATTCCATACCAATATTTTGTTTCACCAGGTGGTACAGATGCTGGAAATGTTCACATATCAAATGATGGAGTACCAAGTACTGTTATTGGAATTTGTGCTCGTTACATTCATTCGCATGCATCTGTTATTCACACAGATGATATCGATGCTGCAAAAGAATTAATTGTAAAACTTGTAAAAAACGCAGATCGTTCAACTTTAGAAACAATCCGAAACAGTTAATAACAAAGTCAGCTCGTGGAGTTAGATATCGTCAACTAAAATTGGTATACTATGAGAGGTTCCATATTGGAGCCTCTTTTTATTTATCTTCACGGGCAGTAAAATCCTCACCATAAGATTGAAGTGGAATGGGGGTAAATACCTATTAATAGTAGTATCACTTTAAAATAAAGGAAGTGTTAGGATGAAAGTAGGAATAGGTACGACAAATAAAGCAAAAGTAGGTGCAGTACTTTCCGTAGTCACTAAACATTTTCATGATATATTGACATTTGAACATATATCAGTAGATTCAGGTGTCTCTGCACAACCAATTTCAACAGAAGAAACAAGACAGGGTGCTATTAATCGTGCTAAAAACACTTTGGCTGAAACAAATGCTGATATGGCTTTTGGTTTAGAGGGTGGAGTTACAATGATAGATGGCATCATGTACTTATGTAATTGGGGTGCATTGGTGCTTTCAAATGGACAAGTACTGACGGCTGCAGGAGCTCAAATCCCATTACCAAAAGAAATAGCAGTGCAGATAGAAGATGGTCTTGAATTAGGCCCGGTAATGGATGAATTTGTCCATCAATTAGATACCCGCCAGAACATAGGAGCTATTGGTATTTTTACAGATGGAATGATTGATCGGAAAGAAATGTTCGAACATATTTTACAACAATTGGTAGGGCAATATTTCTTTTATCAAAAATACGCGAAAAAACAAGATAATGCACGATAGTTGCAAGGGCCTATAACGAATCATACAATAATGTTAGTCCAAGTAGAATGGAGGAATTACATATGTTCCGTCAATGTACCAAGCTACTCGTTTTATGTGTGTTCATACTGAATATCGCAGCATGTGGTAAGTCATTAGATTCTCAAATGTCACAAGGATTTTCAGAGGCAGACACAATTTTTAATTCGAAACCAAAGGATAGTACAGCGTCTTCCGAACATTTGCAATTTTATCTACCCAATGGCTATAAAGTAAAAACTTCTTCAGATGAAACGAATATCATTTTATCTAAAGGAAAAGGCATTTATTCCATCTTTATTAATCCAAATGAGTCACAAGATAGCCAACGCTTTTATAATGCCATGAATAAAAACTTAAAGGACGATATTATTAAGGAACAAACGTATAAGAAAAATGGGCGTTTTGGCTTTGCAAGTGTTCTAAAAAAAGATAACGAAAACTATGAAGTAATTGCTAGTACAGGTGGAGTCAAGGTTACAGGATTAGCAAATAATAATGACATCAGCAAAACGATATCCGAACTGATGACAATTGCTCTTTCAGTACAAGTGAAAAACAAGTGAGGCTATGATCGTGGAAAATTTACAATCAGTAGAACAATATAATCAACTAAAAGAACAAGGAAAACATGTCTTTTTATTTACAGCTGGATGGTGCCCAGATTGCCGATTTATCGAACCATTTATGCCTGAAGTGGAAGAAAAATTTAATGAATACACGTTTATTTCTGTAGATCGTGATCAATTCATTGATTTATGTGGAGAACTTGATGTTTATGGAATCCCAAGCTTTATTGCTTATAACAATGGAGAAGAAACAGGACGGTTTGTTTCTAAAGATCGCAAAACACAAGAAGAAATTGAAACATTTTTACAAGCCCAATAAGAAGAAATTGGAGGAGTGAGTCACCAGATGACAGCAAATGAATTAGTGAATAGATTAAAAGAGCGTCTAGGCGAAGCTCACTTTGAATGGAAATTAGATTCTAAAACAAATAAGTTACGATTAGAGCATCTTGAACTTGGAAAAGGAATGGACCTTTTTTTAGGTGATGTGCTAACAAAATATGATTCACGTAAGGATCTAGCGATTGATGAGGTAGTATATACAATTGAGCAAACATTTGCAGCGATGAAAAAGGAAAAAGAAAATGGCTTTCAAGAATTTACGAATATTTATCCTGTTATTCGTTCGGGTTCTTTTCCAAAAAAGTCAAAAGAAGGACATGCTTTTATCACATCAGAGCATACTGCTGAAACACGCATTTACTATGCATTAGACCTTGGAAATACGTACCGATTAATCGATGAAGAAATGGTAAAAAAACTTCAATTATCGGTTGAACAGATGAAAGAATCAGCACGTTTCCAAGTACGTAAGTTGTCAACTAATGTTAAAAAGGATGAAGTTGCAGGTAATTTCTTTTATTTTCTAAATGAAAATGATGGTTATGACGCAAGTAGAATTTTAAATGATTCCTTTTTAAGGGAAATGCGTGGTAAAATTGAAGGTGACATGACCGTTTCAGTTCCTCATCAAGACGTACTGATTATCGGTGACATTCGTAATAATACAGGTTATGATGTATTAGCTCAAATGACGATGCACTTCTTTACAGTAGGAGCAGTACCAATTACATCACTGTCCTTTGTTTATGAAGAAGGTCGATTAGAGCCCATCTTTATCTTAGCGAAAAACAGAGTAAAAAAGGAGCAAGAAAAACAATGATCGTATCGTACAACAAAGCGCATGTAGGTGACGTTTTATTAGTTCAACTAGCTACAGAAGCGATTGTCAAAACAGAATTAGAAAAACATGGAGATTTAGTCTTACTTAAAGAAGGCGCAACTGGTGAAGTGAAAGGTTTTAACCTTTTTAATGCTAGTCAATATATAACTATTGAAGAAGTAGGGAATATTGAAGTAACAAAAGAACTTGTTGCAAAATTAGAAGAAGCAATTGCAAAATGTGGTGCAACTTTAAGCTTAGACGTTGATCTATCCCCTAAATTTGTAGTGGGCTTTGTGAAAGAAGTTGGAGAACATCCAAATGCTGATAAACTACATATTTGTAAAGTTGATGTTGGCGAGGCGGAACCATTACAAATCGTTTGTGGGGCTCCAAATGTTGCAGAAGGTCAACATGTAGTTGTAGCTAAAATTGGTGCAGTAATGCCTTCAGGTATGGTCATCAAAGAATCTGAATTGCGTGGCGTTGAATCTTTCGGTATGATGTGTTCAGCTCGTGAGTTAGCTATCCCAAATGCACCTCAAGTTAGAGGGATAATGATTTTAGATGACGATTCCAAAGTCGGCTCAGCTTTTAAATTCTAAGCTATTGGTTAATTGACATTGAGAAATTGAAATGCCTTGCTCTCAACATTGAGTAAGGCATTTTTGCACATGGTTAAAATCTTTGTGTTGTTATATTTTGTTATGAAATTATAGAATTTAATACTAAAAAGCGTCCTTAATTAGGCACAAAATTAAGAAAATAACTTAGCAAATTGTTTCGAAAAAACAAATTCCAAGTAAAAAAATAAGGATATCTGACTGAATAGCCTCATACGCATTGCATGAAAGCGTTTATTACTGCTAAAATGAAGGCAATGATTTAGAAAAGAGTGGTGCATAATATGAGTTGGTTTAAAAAAATCATCTCTCGAGTTTTAGGCGACGAGATAGAAGAAACGTCAGCAAAAAATAATGCTAATAACTATAACAACAGTGAAGAACAATATAAATCATTTGATCAAATTGAAAATGAGTATGAAGTAGAAACACAATATATAGAAAATAACTATAAATATGAACAACAATATGAAAATCAAAGACAATCTAGCCAACAGGTTCCAAGTTCAGAGCCTCAATTTATTCGTAGAAGAGATTCATTTAAATTCCCAGTAATTCCTGATGAACATAACGCAGTAGATTTTAGTACAAAATCTACTGAAACTTCTAATAAACAATCACAAAATCGAAACGTAGAATTACCAGATTGGATGCAACAAGAACAATCTATTCGCCCAATGCAACAAGAGCAATCAACAAAAGTCCAGTATGAGCAACCTCGACAACCTACATACAAGCGCCCAGAACAGTATTCACCATTTGCTCGTGAACCACGTGGCTTAAGAGGAATAGTAGAAAAGAAAAGTAGGGAAAACTATAATCCATTTAATCCTAGTGGAATCAAAAATCCAAACTCTCAAAGAAAAAATAATGTATCATCACCATTAGTGACAAAGAATCAAGATGTTGATGAAGTGGTAAAACAATCGTATATACCTAAAAAGAAAAAGTTTGTCCCAACAGAAGTCCCTTCACCGATATACGGTTTCCAAAAACGTCCTAAAAAAGAACGAAATATTCAAGAGTTGCTAGATGAAAAAAATAAAGAGCAAAAGAATCAACAAGAAATAGCGCTACAAGAAGTAGCTGCGACAAGCTTACTAGAAGAAAAGAATAAAGAGACGTCTACTATTCCAACAAGTATGCAATACGCCACACCAGCTACGGATAGGGACGAACCAAAAGTAGAAGAAGACCATACAAAAAATGGACAAGACATAAAGATTACAACAGCACCAAATAAAGAATTCAAATTGGACAAATTAGATCAAGCAGAAGAGAACATTGGACAGGTTCAACATGTTGAAATACAACATATAGTTGAAGAAACACCTGAAAAGTACCTTCCATCTCAAAATACTATTGAAGAAAGTGTAATTGAAGAAGAACCGGTTGATACTTCAGCCTTTTCATCAACTTTTGTAGAAAGTGAATTAGAAGAAAAAATAGTAATGACAAACTCTAGTTCGCAATCTATTGAAACAGAAGAAAAAAATGAAATTGTAGATGAGGGATCTAAAACAACTTCTGAAAATGAAACGATTGAAGAACAAAGTGAAACGATTGAAGAAACGCAAACGTTAACACAAGAGTCTTTCGTTCAACAACATCACGATTTACAAAAGGAAGAAGTATTTGAAGATGATGAAACGATTTCTGGTACTGAAAAAGAAACTACAAGTACTGAAATAGAAATACAAGAGGAAAAGACGAAAGTTGGTAGTCGAATACCATTTAATGTTGTTATGCTAAAATCAGATAAAGAAAAATTGGCAAAATCGATTCTTCCATTACCTAGTACACAATCTTGGGGCTCAGCTAATACAAACTCTATTTCCAATGCAAAAGTGTTCAAAGGAGAAAGCGCTGTAAAGCATGATTCTGACATTGAAGAACAGGATAAACGGGAAAATGAGATGTTAATACCTGAGTCTACAGTTACACAAACGAATATGACCTTAATACAAGGCGAGCAGGAAGAACAGAAAGAAACTGTACAAAAGCAAGATACTTTAGAACTGCAAAGTAATATTATAGAAGAAGAGCCTCCAGTTTTAAATGAACATCTTGAAGAAGCTCTTTCATACCTTGAAGCCCCTGAAGAACAAACTGAAGACTTTGAATGGATGGATGCTCAAGGTGAAAAGCTAATTGAAGCATTATCCTATTTCCAAATCGAAGGGGAAATTGTTCAAATTGTGCAAGGCCCAGCAGTAACCCAATTTGAAATTACTGTAGGTCACGGTGTTAAAGTTAGTAAAATACGTAATTTAGCAGATGATTTAAAACTAGCATTAGCAGCAAAAGATATTCGTATTCAAGCACCTATTCCAGGGAAAAGTTCAATTGGTATAGAGATTCCTAACCGTACATCTCGTCCCGTAAGGCTTTCAGAAGTGGTAACCCATGAATCTTTTGTTCAATCCAAATCACCTCTTGAAGCGGCACTTGGATTAGATTTAACTGGAGAACCTGTTACTATTGATTTACGAAAAATGCCACATGGTATGATTGCTGGAGCGACTGGTTCAGGAAAATCTGTATGTATAAACTCACTTTTAATCAGTTTACTCTTGAAAGCTAGTCCACAAGATGTAAAATTGATGTTAATCGATCCAAAAATGGTGGAACTTGCACCATTTAATCATATTCCACATTTAGTAAGCCCTGTTATTACGGATGTGAAAGCTGCTACGGCTGCTCTAAAATGGGCAGTAGAAGAAATGGATCGTCGTTATCAGCTATTTGCTCATGTGGGTGCACGCGATATAACTCGTTATAATAAAATGGTAGAAAAAGAGCGTAAATTCTCTTTGAAAATGCCTTATCTTGTCATTGTAATTGATGAGTTAGCAGATTTAATGATGATGTCACCACAAGAAGTAGAAGAGTCTATTTGTCGTATTGCACAAAAAGCTCGTGCATGTGGTATTCATCTTGTATTAGCAACTCAACGCCCATCTGTTGATGTTATTACTGGCTTGATTAAATCTAATATTCCAACACGAATTGCATTTTCAGTGTCATCACATGTTGATTCTCGCACAATTTTAGATAGTCAAGGTGCTGAGAGGTTATTAGGTAGAGGGGATATGCTTTACTTAGGAAATGGCATGTCTGCACCAGTTCGCGTACAGGGTACATATGTCACAGATGAAGAAATTGAAGCTGTGACGAATTTTGTTCGCACTCTTGGTGAGCCTGATTATATTTTTGAACAAGAAGAATTATTGAAAAAAGTAGAATCTATTGATGACCAAGATGAATTATTCGAAGAAGCGTGTCGCTTTATTTGCAGTGAAGGTACAGTTTCGGCATCCTCTCTGCAACGAAAATATCGAATTGGTTATAACCGAGCAGCTAGATTAGTGGATATGATGGAGGCTCAAGGCTTTATCTCAGAATCTAAGGGTACAAAGCCAAGAGATGTATTTTTGACAGAGCACGATATAGATGAAATATTCGGTTCTAACCATGCATAAATTTTGTGGGTTTAAGCATATTTTTTCTAATTTAAGTAGAAAATATTAAGGAATTAGTGTTTATTTTAGAACAGCGGAAAATCGTGCTATAATGGTAGATGTTTTAATTTAGAATATAAGAAATTGAACTTACTATTTTCGTAAGTTTGATCGGTTCGAGTAAACCAATTAATGGATATTAAGTTCATTGATAAAGTCTTTTTGACAGCTCAAAACTTGAGGAACAAGAGGGTTTGCTTGATTGGAAAAATTATAAAGTAATCCAATCAAGAAGCCACCGTATTACGGCGAGCAGTTCATAGATTTGATTATTCAAGGGTTAGGAAACTTTCCCAGGAGGTTTCAACATGACAGTTTATCATTTTACAGGGATTAAAGGTTCAGGAATGAGTTCACTTGCTCAAATCTTATTTGATTCAGGAGAACAAGTGCAAGGCTCAGACATTGAGACTTATTTTTTCACTGAAGAACCACTTAGACAACGTAACATTACAATTTTGCCATTTAATGAAGATAATATTAAACCAGGTATGACAGTTATTGCAGGAAATGCATTCCCTGACAACCATCCAGAAATTGTACGCGCTAAAGAAATAGGTGTTGAAGTAGTTCGTTATCATAAATTTTTAGGAAACTATTTAGAGAAATTTACATCTGTAGCTATTACAGGTGCTCATGGTAAAACTTCAACAACAGGTTTAATGGCACATGTCTTAGAAGGTGCTAGTCCGACATCATATTTAATTGGTGATGGAACAGGTCGTGGAACGAAGAACGCACAAAATCTTGTAATGGAAGCTTGTGAATATCGTCGACATTTCCTTGCATATCATCCTGATTATGCAGTTATGACAAATATTGATTTTGATCATCCGGATTATTATAAAGACGTAGAAGATGTGTTCGATGCATTCCAATCAATGGCTCTTCAAGTGAAGAAAGCTATTGTTGCATGTGGTGATGACGAACACTTACAAAAAATCAAAGCAAACGTTCCTGTTGTATATTATGGTTTCGGTTCTGAAAACGATTTTGAAGCCCGTAATGTGGAAAAGACAACAGAAGGTACTTCTTTTGAAGTTTATGTACGTAATGAGTTTTATAACAAATTCTTTATTCCAATGTTCGGTGACCACAATGTGTTAAATACATTGGCTGTTATTTCACTTTGTCATTATGAAGGACTTCCAGCAGAACTAATTCAAGAGCGCCTTCATACTTATCATGGGGTAAAACGTCGCTTTACAGAAACAGATTTTGGTGAACGTACATTAATTGATGACTATGCACATCACCCAACTGAAATTAGTGCTACAATCCAATCTGCACGTCAAAAATTCCCAAATCGTGAATTAGTGGCTATTTTTCAACCACATACTTTTACTCGAACACAAGCATTTCTACAAAACTTTGCAAACAGTTTAAATCAAGCTGATTGTGTATATCTATGTGATATTTTTGGTTCAGCACGTGAAAAAGCCGGCGCATTATCAATCAAAGATTTAGCCGATTTAATCGAAAACAGCAAATTATTAACAATGGATCGTGTTCCAGAATTATTAGATCATAAAGACTCCGTATTCTTATTTATGGGTGCCGGAGATATTCACAAATTCCAAGAAGCATTTGAGGAATTATTGAAAGTAAAATAGTAGAACAAAGTTCAACAATAAGTGAAACTGTAGAAAACAACTGGATTTGTTTTCTACAGTTTTTTATATGGAGAATTAATTTTATAATTCGAAATTCCCCTTAAAAAGGTTTATTAAATTGATTGAATTTTATGTTAGAATTAATTATTATCTTTGTTAAGTTGTTCGTATATTAAATGAAAACATTAGAAAAGAGGAGGTAGCGAGAACACTTATCTACGTAATCCCATTACTTACCGGTATAAATTAGAAACCGTAGTTGGCATAATACAAATAATCATGTATACATAATATAGGTCTATTGAATTGAAAATTTGAGGATGTAAAATGTTTGTTTTTTAACTGCTTTATTGGGATAATATTTCCTATGGAAGGATATAGAAAAAATTTGTAGAATGGAATTAGGTAAGTGATGTTTAAATACACTTATTTTGTGGAAAAATCCATATATAGAGAATGGGGGTATAAAAAATGATCGTTATTCTATACATTGCGGCGCTAGTAGCTGCTATCGGATTTCTGGTTTTATGTATAAGTTTAGCCATGACATTAAATTCCTTGAAAAAGACAATGAATAATGTTGCGAATACAATGGCTGGTATTGAAGGGCAAATGGAAGGAATCACTCGAGAGTCTACAAGCCTATTAGAAAAAACAAATATGCTTGCTGAAGATATTCAAGAAAAGTCTCAACAATTGAACTCAGTAGTAAATGCCGTTAAAGGTTTTGGAGATTCTGTAAATGGTTTAAGTGATTCAGTAAAACATGTAACTTCATCTATTAATACGAATGTTACGAAAAACAGCGATCAAATCGCTCAAGTAATTCAATGGGGAAATGCCTTTATAGGAATTCGTGAAAAGCTGAAAAAACAAAAAACAAAAGAACAAGAAACGATTTATGATGATTCAACAAAGAGAAGAAAGCGCTAATAATAAGGGGGATATGTAGAATGGTAGAACATAAACCGAATTACAGTGAAGTAAGAAACGTAGGCTACGAAGAAAATGGCCAAACTTATTTACCACAAACATATGAAAGACGTTCAGAATCTTTATATGCAAATGATGATGGAAGCGTGAATATAAAAGATTTTATTATCGGTGCTTTTGTCGGTGGAGTAGTAGGTGCTGCAACGGCATTATTTTTAGCTCCTAAAGCTGGAAAAGAATTACGTAGTGATGTAGCTGTTCAAGCAAGTCAATTTAAAGAAAAAAGTGCTGGCTTTACAACTTCGGCAAAAGAAAAAACAGTAGAACTTTCTAAAAAAGTACAAGCACAATCTGGTCAACTGGTTGGTAAAGTAAAATCTCTAAAATCAACTACAACTCCGCCATTTGATGATGGTACTGTTTCATATGAAGGTGAAGAACCCATAGATATTATGGAAACAATGGAAAAAACAATTGCTGAATATGAAGCTGAAAATAAAGAACATACTGCAGTCACTGCTGCAATTGATGAGGCTTTGAACGAAACAGCTGAGAAGGAAACAAAATAAAAGAAAATATAGGTTTTAATAAATTGAACCCCGAAAAAAGTTACTTAGTAATTTTTTCGGGGTTTTTGATATACTGGGAGTACTAGCTTATTGAATTACTTTTGCAGGAATTAGATGAATCATGAGTTGGTCTCCTCCAAAGATTTCATCATCAAAATGAGATGGCTCGTTATTTCTCAATATTTCAAAGGTTCCCTTGAAGTTAGTAGGTAGTTGCCAATTAGAGAAACGGAACACATCTTGATAAATCCATTTAACAGAGTCTACTGCTATAAACTGAATCTGATCGCCACTTTGAATAACTGTCTCCACACTAGCAATTTGCCCATTGACTAAAATATCAAAGCATTGTTTTTTTAATTCTAGTTGTTCATCTTGGAAAGATACGAATATACGATTTTCGATTAATATATTTAACTGTTCTGCTATATCAATCACAGTTGGAATTTCCACATGGTGAATTTGAATTTGATCGCCATCTTGAATTTTGAAATAGGATTTTGCAGGTTGATTATTTACAAGAATTTCGTTATTGAAATTTGATAATTTTGTAGTCTTTCCATCTATAGTAACCGTAAATGGTTGGAGTTGGTTTAGTAATTCCTCTTTTCCAACCCATTTTAAAATTTGTTCAATACTCTTTGCTGTTTCTACTGTTAATAGATCACCATCTTGTAGATCAGTCTCTACATCAACAATTTGTCCATTTAAAATAAATCTTGGTTCGATCGTGAAGGGTTGATTGTTTACATATACGACGATTTTTTCGTTGCATTCAATTATATCTTGAATAGTTGCTTGAGCTTGTTCACCATTCATCCCTTCAATTAGTTCTATTACATCATTATTTTGAATAGAATCTTTGGTAGTTGCTTTTTCACCGTTTACAAAAATCTCAGTAGGGCTACCATGTCCACCTGGTACAAAAATATCTTGTCCATTTACTTTAATGCTCATTGCTAATCCAGGTTTCCCATATAATCGATTAATACTAACATTTGCCGCTAATAGTGCGTCTGCTACAGTCATTTCTTTTAATTCGAAGAGGCGAATAATTTGATTATTTACTTTTACAGACATGTATTTTATTGGTGAAGTTTTTGCGGAAATCGCAATACCAATGGGTGTGACTAATTCAGGTGAAGCTGGAACATGATCTTCTCGAGTTAGTTGTTGGATTGCATCGATACCACGAACAGCTGCTCGGTTTTTGGGGATTTCAAGAATTTTACATAATTCATCCGTAATCTCAGGTGTTAAACTTCCACCGCCTACAAGTAATACTGCTTTAGGTGCTATATGATTATTAAGACGGAGAATTTCGTTTCCAATTGCTCTTGCTAGAGACGTGACTGCTGGACGTAAAACTTCTATTACTTCAGTTTTGGAGTAAAGTTGCTCAAACCCTAAAATATCTGAGATGGTAATTTCATCATATTTAGACAAATCGCGTTTTACTTTTTCTGCAACAGGGAAATCTAAGAGATAATGATCACTTAATGCTTCTGTAATTTCATCGCCAGCAGTAGGTACCATTCCGTATGCTGTAACTGTGCCCTTATTTGTAATCGCAATATCGGATGTTCCAGCACCGATATCTACAAGTGCAATATTTAAACGACGCATTGTCGATGGGATTAAAGCATTAATGGCTGCAATAGGCTCTAATGTTAATCCTTCCATTTCTAAGCCAGCACGTTTTAATGCAGCTAAAAGGGATTCTACGACAACTCTTGGTAAGAATGTAGCAATTACCTCTACTTCTACTTCCTCGCCCTGTTGGTCCATTAAACTACCAATTTCTTCACTATCCAATCGGTAGTATAAAACAGAATAACCAACACAATAATAATGATTACTGTTACTATTTTCTTTATGATCAAGTAATTGTTGTTGGGCTTTTTGTACAGCTGCTAATTCTAAGCGATTAATATCATCCTCTGTCATTGTGGGACGATTTTTAATATCTAATGTGACAGATGCTTGTTCGGTTTTTAGTGCACGTCCTGCAGCTGCAACACTAACTGAACGAAGTGGACCGTGTTTTTCTTCTAACTGTTCTTTAATGTGTTGGATGACTTTTGCAACATGGATTACATTATGTATTTGTCCATCGACCATAGCACGTTCTTTGTGTTCTTCTGCGATTAAATCGACTACATGGAACTGGTTATCTTGTTCTTCCAAAATAATACCAACAACAGAACGAGTTCCAATGTCCAATGCAAAGAGCTTTGAAGTCATATTTTCACAACCTTTCTAGCAAAATAAGTATACAAACTTTATCGCGTTGAAGCGCTAAAGAAAAAATACGTGACATTCTTTGTATAATTGATTATAATGTTCCTAATATCATAAAATGTATCATAGTTTTCAGACTTCTGAAAGTACCTGATACGAGGAAGAGAGGAGAAACGGCAATGAGTCATCAAAATCTAGATCACTTACGTGACCGCGTCGATGAATTAAACCTTGAAATTTTACGTTTAATCAATGAACGTGCTGAAGTAGTACAAGAAATTGGAAAAATTAAAGAGAAACAAGGTGTCAACCGTTATGACCCTCTTCGTGAGAGACATATGTTGAATCTATTGAAAGAGCATCATGAAGGTCCATTAAGTCAAGGTACAATTGAACACATATTTAAAGAGATTTTCAAATCAGCATTAAAATTACAAGAAACGAATCATAAGAAAGAGTTATTGGTATCACGTAAACGTAAACCTGAGGATACGATTGTCACAGTAAATGGTGAACCAATTGGTAAGGGGAAACCTTCATTTGTATTTGGCCCATGTGCTGTAGAATCTTACGAACAAACAGCTGCAGTAGCAGAATCTATCCATGCAAAAGGCCTGAAGTTAATGCGCGGGGGTGCTTATAAACCACGTACATCACCATATGATTTCCAAGGTCTAGGTCTTGAAGGATTGAAGATTCTAAAAGAAGTTGGACAAAAATTTGGTTTAGGTATAGTTTCTGAAATTGTAACACCTGCTCATTTAGAAGAAGCTTTGGATTACATTGATGTAATTCAAATCGGTGCACGTAATATGCAAAATTTTGAGTTATTAAAAGCTGCAGGTGCTACCAATAAGCCTGTACTTTTAAAACGTGGTATTGCTGCAACAATTGATGAATTTATCAATGCTGCTGAGTACATTATTTCCAAAGGGAATGATCAAATTATTCTTTGCGAACGTGGTATCCGTACTTATGAAAAAGCAACACGTAATACATTAGATATTTCTGCTGTCCCAGTATTAAAACAAGAAACTCATTTACCTGTCTTTGTAGATGTAACGCACTCTACTGGTCGTCGTGATTTACTACTACCTTGTGCAAAAGCAGCTATTGCAATTGGTGCTGATGGTGTTATGGCAGAAGTACATCCAGATCCAGCAGTTGCTCTATCTGATGCTCAACAACAAATGAGTATTCCACAATTTGATGATTTTTATGATCAAATCCAAAGTTTCATGAAAAATTATCAAGTTCAATCGTAAGTTTTATAAGTGCATTTTTGGGGTGACGATTCAAATTACTAGAATCGTCACTTTTATTTTCTTGAAAATCGCTTCCAATTTATCGTATCATTAACATAAGATACGAAAAGGGGTGTCATCAAGTGACCGTAACAATTTATGATGTTGCACGAGAAGCGAATGTTTCAATGGCAACGGTTTCTCGTGTTGTGAATGGAAATCCTAACGTTAAACCAACCACAAGAAAAAAAGTGCTCGATGTTATTTCACGTTTAGAGTACCGACCAAATGCGGTCGCTCGTGGCCTAGCAAGTAAAAAGACGACAACTGTTGGCGTTATTATTCCGGATATTTCAAATATTTTCTATGCAGAATTAGCTCGTGGGATAGAAGATGTTGCCACGATGTATCGCTATAACATTATTCTTTCAAACTCCGATCAACGAGAAGAAAAAGAATTGCAACTATTAGATAATATGTATGGGAAGCAAGTAGATGGTATCGTCATGATGAGTGATCAAGTGAGTGAAGAATTGTTGAAGAAGATGAGTCATTCACCGGTACCAATTGTTTTAGCAGGCTCAATTGACGAAACAATGAAAATATCTTCTGTTAATATTGACTATTTACAGGCTGCTTATGAAGCTGTTAAACGATTTGTCGATAATGGACATAAACGCATAGCATATGTATCTGGACCATTTACATCCACTATTAATAGAATTTACAAATTTGAAGGCTATAAAAAAGCTCTTGAAGAAGCAGGTATAGAGTTAGATGAAAACTTAGTGATTGCATCTGAAGATTCTTATGATAGTGGTTTGGAGGACTTTAGTACTTTAAGTAATCTACAAGACCCGCCAACTGCATTTTTTGCCGGAAGTGACGAATTAGCAATTGGTATTATTCATGGTGCACAAGATTTGGGTAAAAAAGTTCCAGATGATTATGAAGTAATTAGTTTTGAAAATTCGAAATTAGCTCGTATGGTTCGTCCACAACTAACAAGTGTTGTTCTGCCACTTTATGATATTGGTGCTGTATCAATGCGTTTGCTAACAAAATATATGAACAAAGAGCAAGTGAATGAGGCGAATGTTATTTTGCCTTATCGCATCGAAGATAGAAATTCAACTAAATAACAAAAGAAAAGGGCTGTTTTCTCTTCCAACAGAGATGGAGAAAAAACAGTCCTTTTTTTAACAATTTCTTTGTTCTGATCGAATTTGATATAACGCTTTTTCAAGAACTTGATGATTTTTTTCCGTAATTTCGGCCTTTCGTGGAATCGGTTCATATAACTGGTCAGGATCCATCCAGGTTGGAATGAGTGTCACTGGTGATTCTTGTTGCCATTTATCTATCCAATTTTGAGGAAGGTTACCTGTTGGTATTGGTTGATCAGTCATCTCTGTCCAAATGAATGACCAAGCACGAGGGACCACTCGCCAAATATCATAGCCACCGCCTCCAACTGCAATCCATTTACCATCACAAAATTCATGAGCTAGTTCATGCGCTAGTTTTGGAATTTCTTTATAAATATTCATTGTTCCATAAAGGTGTGTTAATGGATCGAAATAATGAGCATCTGCACCATTTTGCGAAAATATTACATCAGGTTTAAAGAATTCTGTAATTTCACGTAGTGCAGTTCTATATACGTCTAAAAAGGATTCATCTTCTGTAAAGGCATCAATAGGAAAGTTAAATGATGTCCCATAACCTTGACCACTACCTCTTTCTGTAACAGCTCCAGTCCCAGGAAATAAATAGCGACCTGTTTCATGAATCGATACAGTGCAAACATTTGGGTCATCATAAAAACTCCATTGTACACCATCACCGTGATGAGCATCTGTATCAATATATAGAACACGTGCATTATATTTCTTTTGCATATATTTAATGGCTACGGTGCTATCATTATAAATACAAAATCCTGATGCTCGCCCCTTGAAGCCATGATGAAGCCCCCCTCCAAGGTTTAATGCGTGTTGTGACATTCCTTGCATAACATAGTCGCAAGCTGTTAGTGTACCCCCAACAATCATCGCGCTGGCCTCATGCATATTGGGGAATATAGGGGTATCTTCAGTTCCAATTCCAAATGCCTCGCCGTGCTTGTTAGTAAGTTTTCCTTGACCTGCTAATTTAACAGCCTCTATATAACGAATATCATGACCCAATAGAAGCTCTTCTAAGGTAGCAGAACGAGGTTTCACAATATCAGCTTCGTCGAGTGCATGAATACTTTTAAGAAGGTCTACTGTTAACTGAAGTCTTTTTTGGTTAAAGGGATGTGTATCAGAAAATTTATAGTCTAATTGATCTGTTGAATAAACAAAAACCGCTCTTTTTATAAGCGATTGATGCCCGGCATATTTGGCCATAGCACATCAAATCCTTCCTTACGTAAATCATCAATGATTGGTAGAGGATTCATGATTGTTACACGTATTGATAAAATCTTGTGTTTTTCATTTTGTGTATCTGGATAAACCAATACACTTAAAATACTGGCATGATGCTTTGTGAAAATCTGGGTAACTTCGTGAAGAATCCCAATTTTATCGTACACCCGAATTTCAATTTGGGAACTTGGCTTTGTAGCACCTGTAATCTCAATGTATGCGTACAATAAATCTGTTCCTGTGATGATACCTACTAACTTTCCACCACTTACAATAGGCATACAACCAATTCGATGTTCATATAAAATCAACGCCAATTCCTCGATAAAATCAAGCGGATGCCCCACGATTGGTTGTGAAATCATAACGTTTTCTAATGTTTGATGATAAATACTTTCGTCTTTGTTTTTTAAAAGAGAGGAAGGGAGTGCATTTTTTAAATCCCTTTCTGTAATAAGACCTACTAATTTGTTGTCAGTATCTGTTATAGGTATATGCCGTATTTTATGCTCTTTCATAATTTTTACAGCATCTTTTATCGTATGAGATGGCTGTAATGTAATGACATCTGTATTCATAATTTCTTCAACCAACATCCTATCACCCCTTCGTTTATCGTCAGTACATATAACGATTCATAAAACGTAATTGGTCAAACTTTTCAATCGACTCTTGATCGACTCGATTTCCTATTCTTACCATTAAGCAGTTGGCTGGATGGGAGGAAATCTCAGGATCATCTGTAGCTGCTACCTCTAATCCTCCAGCTTGCATCATTTTCTCCATCACTTTTCGATATTCCCATACATTAAGACCTGTTCTTTTTAAATCCCAATGCCAGTAATATTCAGTTGTAATCACAATATAGTCTTCCATTGCATCATCCATCATTGATACTTGTAATAAACTTTTTCCAACACCAGTTCCACGAAATTCAGGTGCTACTTCAATAGCTCCTAATTCTATTAAGTTCTCCATTTTTCCCTCTGACCAACGCTCAAGAGGATCTGGATAAAGAAAAGTTGCATATGCAATAATTGTTTGATTTAATCGAGCAATAATCATTCGTCCCTCAGGGAGTTTGGAAATTTCTACAATGGCAGCAAATTGTTGCTCAGGTATCCGAAAGGCTGTCAACCCATTATGAAATTTTAATTTTTGAAGTTCTTCAGTAGCAATGGGGCCTTCCACTACAATGGTACCAAAAGAAGATTCCAATTTTTTTGAATAATATGTTCGAGGATGCTCCATTCATTCACCTCATCATACTTATTTAATTTATTTTCTTTATTATACATGAGTGAAGTAGAAAAAAATCGTTCAAATGAGAAAGTTGTGTGTACTTATCCGACATTAACGGGAAGTTAGACAACTATCCCAAGATTGTTAGAGAAGCAAAAGGATAGGATGAATACTGCCTGTAAAAGCCTAAATAGTTCTTTTTCAATGGGAATGAAGATAACCTCCTGATAGAAAATTCACTTTTTATTATTGAGTCCATTTCATAATTCGAAGTTTTGATATAAAACTGGAACAGTATTCTATAAATTTATTAAATTATCTATAAATTTTTGTTATACAATAGGCATATACTGTTATATAATAGATAGTAATAGTTGAAATAAGGGGGTATTGATATTGAGGATTGAACCGTTACTGGCAGAAAAAAACGAATATCAATTACATGACTATGATGAAGTAAAAGCGACCTTTGATTGGAAGGATACAGAACAAGCCTTTAGTTGGTCTCATACAGGTCAAGTGAACATGGCTTATGAAGCAGTAGATCGCCATGCTGAATCCGAACTAAAAAACAAAGTAGCACTTTACTTTGAAGATGGGACTAGAAAAGAATCATATACTTTTCAAGAGGTTAAGAAATGGACAAACAAAGCTGCCAATGTATTTCAACAAGCTGGTTTAGAAAAAGGAGATCGTCTATTTGTTTTTATGCCGCGTTCACCAGAACTATATTTTTCGATTATTGGTAGTATTAAAAAGGGGATTATTGTAGGGCCACTCTTTGAGGCTTTTATGGAAGGGGCTGTATATGATCGATTAAGTGATAGTGGTGCTAAGGCATTAGTGACAACACCATCGTTATTAAAAAGAGTACCACTTGATCGTTTGCCTTTACTTAAAACAGTATTTCTTGTTGGTGACAACATTGTAGAAACCGAACAAATCAAGGATCTTCAAAAACGTATCGAAGCAGCTTCAGATGAAACCGATATTGAATGGGTTGACCGTGAAGATGGTCTGGTACTACATTATACATCTGGCTCTACTGGAAAGCCTAAAGGGGTATTGCATGTACATAATGCAATGCTACAACAATATCAAACTTCGAAATGGGTGCTTGATTTAAGAGAAAATGATATTTACTGGTGTACTGCTGATCCTGGTTGGGTTACTGGAACGGCTTATGGTATTTTCGGACCTTGGTTAGTAGGGGCAACTGTTGTTGTTATAGGTGGTCGTTTCTCACCTCAATTATGGTATACGGCTTTACAAAATTATGGAGTGACAGTTTGGTATAGTGCACCTACTGCATTTCGTATGCTAATGGGTGCCGGTGATGATATTCTAAGAGATTACGATTTATCAGCTTTGCGCCACGTATTATCTGTTGGTGAACCGCTAAATCCAGAAGTTGTTAAATGGGGATATCAAGTACTTCATCATCGTATTCATGATACATGGTGGATGACTGAAACAGGAGCCCAAATGATTTGCAATTACCCTTCAATGGAAATTAAACCGGGTTCAATGGGGAAACCGATTCCAGGTATTCAGGCAGCGATTGTAGATGATCAAGGAAATGAACTTCCGCCATTTACAATGGGGAATTTAGCCTTTAAAAAAGGTTGGCCATCTATGATGCGCCAAATTTGGAACAACCCTGCACGCTATGAATCTTATTTTTTAGCAGGAGAATGGTATGTTTCTGGGGATTCTGCCTATATGGATGATGACGGTTACTTTTGGTTCCAAGGGCGAATTGATGATGTAATCATGACATCCGGAGAGCGAGTTGGCCCATTTGAAGTTGAAAGCAAGCTACTAGAACATCCTCTTATTGTTGAAGCGGGCGTAATTGGTAAACCAGATCCTGTACGTGGAGAAATTATTAAAGCATTTATTGCATTAAAAGATGGAATTGAACCATCAGTTGAACTTGAAGAGGAAATAAAACAATTTGTCAAGACTGGTTTAGCAGCACATGCTGCACCACGTGAAATTGAATTTAAAGATAAGCTGCCTAAAACAAGAAGCGGTAAAATAATGCGTCGTGTTTTAAAAGCATGGGAGCTTGATCTACCAACTGGAGATTTATCGACAATGGAAGATTAGTATGGGAAATAGCACGTTTAAAAAATGGGGTATATTTAAAATATAAAATGGTCAATGTGTCCAATTAATAAAGAGGCATCTCAAAGTCAAGGGGAGACTTTGGAGATGCTTTTTTACACTAATTTATCTTGGTTTAACTTTTTGAGAGTTATATATACCGTTTTAAGGAGAAGAAAAAGAGTGAGATTAATCTCACTCTTTTTCTTTATTCACCATTGGTGTTAGTATCATTCCCTGGCTTCTCATTGTTGTTGGGCTTATCATTATTGTTGGAGTGATCCGAACCAGTGTTACCAGAGTTATCGGAGTTACCTGAATTACCGGAGTTATTTGCATCGCCTGATCCATTCGAATTATTATTGTTTGGCTTTCCTGAATTTGAATTACCAGCATTACTATTCGAATTATTTGAGCCATTCGAGTGATTTGAATTACCTGAGCCGGAGTTAACTCCGTTTGTGTTATTTGGCTTGTTGTTATTTATCGGTTTTCTTGAGCTATTAGTCGTAGTATTTTCAGTTTCTTTCTGTTTCTTTTCTTTTTCCTTCTGTTTTTCTTTAGCCTTCGCACCGAATAATTTTGAGTAGTCTCCTCCGAATGGGAAAAGCATACTTTGCTTAAAGGCATCAGTTAAACCACCACCAGAGAATGCAGTTTCAGGGCCAGGCAGCATAACGTTGGCATTAAACAAATCTGTTCGAGCATTGCCAGCACATGCATTTGTATAAGCATGACCTGTAATACCGCAGAATGTTCTGCTAACAACACCAGATGGTTGTTTAAACGTTTTACCATTTGCTGTAGCTAACTTAGGATTTGTATCATAAACTGCATTCATCAAACGCGCCCACATTAAGTTTATACGGGTACTTGGTTGACCATAAATACCATTAGCTTGATATAACGTTTTAGGTTGATCGTATCCCATCCAAACGCCTAAAGAAATATCTGGATTGTAGCCAACTAACCACACATCATTATACTGTTGAGAAGTACCAGTTTTAGCAGCAAAATCAGCACGGAATTTTAAATTGCTATTTGCAGTTGTGCCTGTACCTTGTTTTAAAACATCTCTAAGCATATCAGTTGTGATATATGCGGTTTGTTTACTATAGACTTGTTTTGTCTTTGATTTGTGTTTATATACAATATGCCCATTATTATCAACAATTTTAGAAATCATATAAGCATCGACGAATTTACCTTTATTTGCAAATGTAGCATATGCATTCGTGTTTTCTTCTACAGTAACACCATATTTTAAGGCACCTATTGCAGTTGAGTAGTTGGTATAATCATCTGCATCCAAACTTGTAAATCCGTTTTTCACCAATAGGTTTGCGGGTCTTCGGTTCATAATTTGTGCATATAAACGAAGTGCTGGCAAGTTTTGCGAATCTTTTAAGGCTTCACGTGCAGAGATTAACCCTCGTTCATCCGTTTCAGTATAGTTGGATGGTGACCATGAGCCAACACTAAATTTAACGTCTGCTACAGGGCTACCGGCGCCAATTAAACCATATTGAATGGCTGGTGCATATACAAGTAAAGGTTTCATAGTAGAACCATTAGAGCGTTTTGCTTGAGTTGCATGATTCAATTCTTCTAATTTATGATCACGACCACCGATAAAGCTTAAAATTCTACCAGTTTTGTTTTCAATTACAATACTACCGATTTGAACAGGATCGTTAACAGTACTAACTTTTCCAGTTTCTGAATCTGTTATCTCTCTAGTAAAAGTAGTACCGTAATAAGGAAAATTATCTTTTACTTTTTGCATTGCATCATACATATTCTTATCGATTGTAGAGTAAATTTTATAGCCTTTAGAACGTAATTCACGGTCAGCTAAAATGACATATTTTTCTTTAAGTCTTGATTCATTTTTTAAACGGTCGGCATCGATTCCATCTTTTTTCGCTAAAATCTCAGCCATAATGTCTTTTGCACGACTTTCAATTTCGTATGTTACATAAGGATATTTTTCTTCTGGGCGAACTTCTGGTTTACGGAAATCTTTTACTATATTATATTTTAATGCTTTTTTATATTGCTTATCTGTAATATAACCTGTCTCATGCATACGATATAAAACAGTTTTCATCCTGTTAATACCGAGTTGTAAACTATCTTTGTCTTTTAAAATCCCCTTTTGTGTAAACGGTGTATACGCAAATGGAGATTGAGGAATTCCTGCGATATAAGCAGCTTGCGCTAAGTTTAGGTCTTTGGCGCTTTTGTTAAATAAGCCATCAGCAGCAGTTTCAACACCGGCAATATTACGTCCGCTAGCATTTCGACCATATGGTATAACATTTAAATAAGCCTATAAAATTTCATTTTTGGTCATAAAGTGTTCAAGTCTCATAGCTAGTAATAATTCTTTTGCTTTACGCTCGTACGACACTTCGTTGGTTAGTATTTGGTTTTTAATCAATTGCTGTGTTAAGGTTGAACCACCTGTTTGCGTGTTTGAGTTACTAACATCTTGCAAAAGACCACGAAATACTGCTTTTGGTACAATTCCGTTATGCTTATAAAAATATTCATCCTCTGTAGCAAGTACAGCGTTAATGACATTTGGAGAAATTTTATCCAAAGTCGTCTCTTGACGCTCAAGGTCTGTACGCATTTTACCTAGATACTTATTATTTGCAAAATACAGTGTACTCGTTTCATCATAATTAAAGACTGCACTTCGCATGTCAGCTTTAGAACGCAAAGGCTCATCTTTAACAAGTGAAGCGAAGTAACCAGCACCAATTGACCCGAAAAATACAGCACCCATTACAACAAAGATGATAAAGATAAGTAATAAGTTCCATACAACACTTGATGTAATTCGGAAATATCTCATCCAGGTTGTTTTTGATAATTCATCGAGCTTTTGATTTATTTTGGCTATCCATTCTTTCATATTTTCGATCATTTACGACCAATGCCAAAAATCTATATCTCTATTAAATTAAAGATAGGATGGTGCGCTTTGACAGTTGGCCTACCTCCTTTAAAATGTTTTCAATGAAATAACCATTGTTGCAACCATCAACGATCAATTTCAATGTGGCTCCTATATAAGAAGCATGATATGTCTGAGTTAATCAGGATCATGGAGTAAAGGCTATTATGATGCAATAATTGCTGGTAAAAAGAATAATCATCTAAACAAAGTATGTAATAATACAATCGCTATTTAATAGCCCATATGTATAAAATTACCTCTTTTTATGTGTTTTATTCCTTTTTTAAGCAATTTTATCCACTTTTTTTCTTTTAATCAATCAAAAAAACAGTGTTTATAATATAGATTTAAGTAAAAAAAATGGATACTCATAACACTTTGAAATATTGTCTATTATACCATAATCCAAAAAGACAATAATAATACTTATTCCCTTATTGACAACTATTGAAAATGAAGTACAATAGTCATAATAGTTTTCTGGCATTGAAAAATGCGAAGTAGTGAACATATTCCCTGTTTAGAGAGCTAGCGGATGGTGCAAGCTAGTCATAGTATGGACGCGAATTACACATTTGGAGCGAGAACGTAGGCGCTGCGATAAAGCGATTTGAAGCGGGAGAATCATGTATTCTTCAAGCTGGGTGGTACCGCGTTAAAATTGTTCTTAACGTCCCTGCATTTATGATGCAGGGACTTTTTTTATTCAGCGCTAAAGTAGGATATATTTTATTTTGGAGGGATTATCATGACAAATGCATTATTAGAAGATTTACAATGGCGTGGTTTGTTATACCAACAAACAGATGCTGAAGGTATGGAAAAATTATTGAATGAAGAGAAAGTTTCTTTATACGTAGGTGTTGACCCAACAGCAGATTCAATGCATATTGGTCACATTGTACCAATGTTAACACTAAGACGCTTCCAACAAGCAGGTCATCGTCCAATTCTTGTAGTTGGTGGTGCAACAGGTATGATTGGTGACCCTTCAGGTCGCTCAACAGAACGTAACCTACTAACTGCTGAACAAATTGATCACAATGTTGCAGGTATTAAAAAACAATTAGAGCGTATTTTTGATTTCTCAGAAGATCATAACGGTGCACAATTGGTTAATAACTACGATTGGGTAGGAAAATTAAGTGCCATCGAATTTTTACGTGATTACGGTAAATTAATTAATATTAACTACATGTTGAGTAAAGATACAATTTCATCACGTTTAGAATCAGGTTTATCTTTCACTGAATTCACTTACACATTAATCCAAGGGTTGGATTTCAATCATCTTTACGATAACTACGATGTACGTATTCAAGTTGGTGGTTCAGACCAATGGGGTAACATCACTACTGGTCTAGAAGTGATTCGTAAAACGCATGATGAAAACGCAAAAGCTTTTGGGATTACAATTCCATTGGTAACAAAATCTGATGGTACCAAATTTGGTAAAACAGCAGGTGGAGCAGTTTGGTTAGACCCTGAAAAAACATCCCCATATGAATTCTACCAATTTTGGTTAAATACTGCAGATGCAGATGTTGTTAAATATCTAAAAATATTTACATTCTTAACCCGCCCTGAAATTGAAGCTTTGGAAGAAAAAGTGGAAACTGAGCCACATTTACGCGAAGCACAAAAAACATTAGCAGCTGAAATGACAAAACTAATTCACGGTGAAGAAGGTTTAGAACAAGCTCTTCGTATCACTGCTGCATTATTCTCTGGGGATCTTAAATCACTTTCAGTAGAAGAAATGAAAGTTGCTTTTTCAGGTGTTCCATCAGTAGAAGTAGCGAAAGCAGATAAAAATATTGTTGATTTATTAGTAGAAGCAAACATTTCATCATCTAAACGTCAAGCACGTGAAGATGTGACAAACGGTGCCATCTCCGTAAATGGTGAAAAAGTAAAAGATCTAGAGTATGTAATCGATGCTAAAGATCGAATGGAAGATGCATTCGCAATTATTCGTCGTGGTAAGAAAAAATATCATATGGTGAAATTTAATTAATAGCTGATTGTATAAGAAGTAAGTAAGAAACTTTATACACTGATGCCTACACATTCATTATGTGTAGGCATTTTTAATGGGAAGTGTTTTCACCATCGGTTCCAATCAACTACATGAGAAACGAAAACAAATTATTTAAGGTTATGGAATACCCCAAAAGAAAAAATAATTCTAAACGTTTTTAAGCTCCTACAATCCAGTTAGGAAGTTCTATGTTTTTGTATTCAGTAGGATGTAAAATCTTTGCTAATTTCAATGCTCCTTCTAACAAGCGGGGAGATGGTCTGCAAAAAAGCCATTCTTCCATGCCATGTATGCGATCATTTGCAATTGCTGGAAGTTCAAGTGAATTCGGTCTTTTCTTAACTAAAGAAGGTTTAATTCGTTTATAGGGAACGCCAACCCATGCTAAAAAAATATAATCAGGATTACGTAAACAAATGTCTTCCCAATCTGTCTGTACACTAGCAAGTTCAACATCTTTGAATAGATTATAACCACCAGCAATCTCACTGATTTCTGTCAACCAATTGATGCGACCTGGAGTAAAGATTGGATTTGGCCACCATTCCCAATAACAAGATGGTAATTCAGAACAGCTCTTTGAGATTGTTCGCATACGGTCGATAAAATTTTCGAATTGAGTTGCTCTTGTAATGCCTCGTTCTGGAATATGGCAGGCATCAGCTACTGCTCTTAAATCTTCCGCAATTTCTGCTAAACTATTGGGATTTAATACGATATGAGGAATACCACGTCTTTCTAATTCAGACACGTTTTTTTCCATACCTGGTACACTTAATGAAGCTAAAACTAAATCAGGCTCCAATTTTTCAAGCATATCCATATCAATTGATAAATCAGGTCCTAACTTTGGTAACTCTTTCACACTAGCTGGCCAATCAGAATAATCATCAACAGCAACTAGCCATTTTTCTATTCCTAAATACGCTAAGATTTCAGTATTGCTTGGGCATATAGATATAAGCTTCAAATAGTATGACTCCTCTCTAACAAAAAAATCCATAAGCTATGCGTCATTATAACACAACTTATGGATGGAATTTTATGACCAGCGGCTCATGCCACCTTTGACATTATATACATTTTGAAAGCCTGCTTTTGCTAATATACTCGCTGCTCGAGAACTACGCATACCACTTTGGCAAATAACAACAATATCCTTATCGCTCTTTAACGTTTGTAATTTTCCTGGTAGCTGATCAAGCGGAATATTTTTAAATTCTGGTATATGGCGAGCTTTATATTCACCAGGTGTACGAACATCGATGAATTGTTTATCTTTACCTTTTAATATTCCTTTTAAATCATTTGTTGAAATATTTTTTACCCCTTTTGCTGTTCTTGTACGGAAGTAAAAAAAGACGACAACAACAAGTACTATAAATATCCATTCCATTAGCTTTAGTCTCCATTCATTGTTGAAAAGTGTTTTAGTTTTTCAATGATTTTCATTGCAGTATTTGGATCATAACCAAGTACCCATTCACCGTTAATCGATGTTTGAGGTGCTCCTAAGCGACCTGTCTGTTGCATTAAATATTGCGCCATATCTGGATTATGTTGAATATTAATAACCTCATATTCAATGTTTTGTTCTTGTAAAAAATTTTTCATCAATTCGCAATAACCACAGTTACTAGTTGAATAGATCGTTACGTCTAAGTCTTTCATTGTTTTATAATCTCAAAGCTCCTTTCGTTTCTTTAAATAAATGTGATTGTATAAACTTAACATCAAATTTTGATAAAATCAGCTTCTTGAATAAAATTCATAGATGTTTTTATTGGGAAACACGTCAAATTTTTATATACCCTATCAGGTATTTATAATATACTACTAGGGGTATATTTTTTCAAGTTATTTATTTTTATCTCTCATTAAGGTGATACAAAGTTGAGAGAGAAGATAGGTGGAAATCATAGATTGCTTTAGCTAAGCATCAGTGATGGAAGAAAATCTCCAGATGAAAGTGACATTGTATTCGATGTTCTTGACAGGGTACCTTAAGGGGTATAATATCGTAACGAGTTATAAGTAAAGTATGAAAGGGAGTGAAGCATATGGAGTATAATGATCAAATCCGTAATCGCCTAAAACGAATTGAAGGTCAATTAAAAGGTGTAATCCGAATGATTGATGAGGAAAAAGATTGTAAAGACGTGATAACACAACTATCGGCTTCACGTTCAGCTATTGATCGTACAATAGGGCTTATTGTCAGCACTAATTTAGTGCATTGTATGTCGGATGAACGCCAGCTACAAGATAAAGACAGAGAAACACTTATAAAAGAAGCTGTTGATTTACTTGTGAAAAGTCGCTAAAGGAGATATGCATGATGAAAACCATTTCACCACATGAAGTATTAAAGATGATGGATGAAGGGGAAGAAATCAATATCATCGATGTTCGTCAACCAGAAGAAGTGACTACAGGGAAAATCACTATTGCTCAAAATATACCATTAGGATTACTTGAATTCCGAATGAATGAGTTAGACAAAAACTTAGAATACATTATGGTTTGCCATTCTGGAGGACGTAGTGCACAAGCAACGATGTTTTTAGAGGATCAAGGCTATAAAGCGGTTAATATGAATGGCGGAATGTTAGCATGGGAAGGTCCAATTGAATAAAATGAATTAAAAGAGGGGTATGTTTTCTATAGGACATACTCCGTTTTTTATTTTATTGATCAGCTAGATAAAGTAAAAAACGGAGAGTGTCTGACTGGTCAAAACACTAAAAGGTCCAAATGGAAGCGTGTAGAAAGAGTTCTACCTGAAAGAAAAGAAAAAGTATGTCACGTACTGTGGGGAATTTCTTTCTGGTCTCTTATGTAAAAACGCAAAGGATGATAAGGAAACTAGATATAAGGAGTGATTCATTTGAACTTAATCCTATTACTGATTCTTTTAGGGCTTATAGGATCCTTTTTTTCCGGTTTGGTTGGTGTTGGAGGAGCAATAGTCATGTACCCACTATTGTTGTTTATACCACCTCTGTTTGGATTTGAAGGTTTTTCCTCATTAGAGGTTTCTGGACTCACATCATTTCAAGTTTTTTTCTCAACTTTAAGCGGTGTCATTACTTATAAAAAAGGAGGGGAATTACCTTCAAGTCTTGTCTGGTCTATAGGCATACCGGCATTGATCAGTAGCTTTGTAGGGGGCTTCT
The DNA here is from genome assembly GCF_002884495.1 of Rummeliibacillus pycnus. GTDB lineage: Bacteria > Bacillota > Bacilli > Bacillales_A > Planococcaceae > Rummeliibacillus > Rummeliibacillus pycnus. Next base: position 115,041 of record NZ_KZ614145.1, read on the forward strand.
TCTCGAAATTTGTGCCAGATTCTTATCTTAATATGCTTTATGGAATATTAGCAGTTGTGGCTGTCGTATTAATGTTTAAGCCAGATAAAGATAATCTTCATAATGAAATGCCTCAAAAAAGCAAAATGGTATTATCTATTTTAGTAGGGAGTTTCGTTGGGGTTGTAGCTGGAATGATAGGAGCAGGTGGATCCTTTCTTTTTATACCATTAATGATTCAAGTGATTAAAGTGCCTACTCGCTTAGCAATAGCAGCTTCACTTGCAATCACTTTTTTATCTTCAATAGGAACAGTTATTGGGAAAATTTTTTCCCATAATATTGACTATCATTTAGCGATTTATCTAGCTATTGCTGGATTAATTGGTGCGCCAATTGGTGTTCGCATAAGCAAAAAATTATCTGTACAAAAACTGCAATGGATTTTTTCTGCGCTTTTAATCGTAACAGCTATAAAAATTTGGTGGGGAGTCTTGATACACTAGTTTTTGTCAGACAAATTCGATAATGATCTGGCTAATCCATGTAATTAACAAGAACCAAATAATTATAATAAGGCTACCAACAAACCAATTCTTTGGTGTTCCATTTTTTTTAACTTGTTCTGCAACTGCCATATTGTCATTTATAACTTGAGATGGGATCAATTTAAGAGCAATGTAAATTCCTAATGGAACAATAATAAGGTCATCTAAATAGCCTAAAATAGGAATAAAATCGGGAATTAAATCGATTGGACTAAAAGCATAAGCAACTATACAAATTGCTATAATTTTAGCGTACCATGGGGTTCTATTGTCTTTGTAAGATAGATAAAGCACAAATAGATAGTGCTTTAGTTTTTTTGCATGGTCTTTTAATTTCGATAGTGTAGTGTTTTTTTTCATTGGTAACCATCCTCGGTAAGATATGTACAAATATATATTATAATAGATCTTTTGGATAATATAGATGTTTGAAGATTTTTAATTGGAGATAAATAGAAAGGAAAGGCCAGGCAAAGTAGCCTGGCGAGGGGATAAGCATTGTTAGATTGGTGTACAAGGGAGAGAATGGACGATATTGAGCTATATTATAATTCAAACTTAAGAGATAGGCATCAACTATTTATCTCCACATACCGTGGTGTTTTGGAGGACAGCAAGGTTTATGTGGCATTTCACACATTATATGGTTTTCGTAACATTCATTTACCACAGATTCTGTGTGTGGGAAGTAATGTTCATGATTAATCATGTGTTTGTTCACTGTAGTTGTATGAGTAGGATGAATGTGTGGAACGACTGTATTAATAATGTTTGTTTTTACGATTTGTCTTGTCGGTGAAATTTGTGGTGGATCGAATTGTGCAGGGAATGTTTGTGGTGGGCAGCAGTATGGCATCATACCATGACAACCTTTTCCACCGTGAGGATGATTCCATTGTCTGTTGTACATTTTATGACCTCCTTTATAATAAGGGTAATTTCATTATTAACATATGAGATTTTAGGAGGAAGGACTAGTTGTGTGCCTACCCTATGTGAAATATAAAACGTTTGCCTATTGTAGATGAATGTTAGGATTTCTACAAAAAGAAAAAACCTTGTAACCGTTACAATAACGGATACAAGGTTTTTCAAAAATATCCTTTGAAATACTCGAAGACTAACGAGAGTAGTATTCGACGATGAATGATTCGTTGATTTCAGCAGATAATTCGCTGCGTTCTGGAAGACGTACAAAAGTACCTTCTTTTTTGTCTGCATCGAATGAAAGATATTCTGGTACAAAGTTGTTAACTTCGATTGCTTCTTCAACGATTGCAAGGTTTTGAGATTTTTCACGAAGAGAAATCACTTGACCAGGTTTTACGCTGTATGAAGGGATGTCAACGCGTTTGCCATCAACTAAGATGTGACCGTGGTTTACTAATTGGCGAGCAGCACGACGAGTGCGAGCTAAACCAAGACGGTAAACTAGGTTGTCTAAGCGAGTTTCAAGAAGGATCATGAAGTTTTCACCATGAACACCGCTCATTTTACCAGCTTTAACAAATAAGTTGTGGAATTGGCGTTCGTTCATACCATACATATGACGAAGTTTTTGTTTTTCTTGTAATTGTAAGCCGTACTCAGATAATTTTTTACGTTGAGTTGGGCCGTGTTGTCCTGGAGCATATGGACGTTTTTCGATTTCTTTACCAGTACCGCTTAAAGAAATACCTAAACGACGTGATAATTTCCAAGAAGGACCTGTATAACGAGACATTAGGAAGTCTCCTCCTTTGGTTTTTTATTTGGCATAAAATAAAAACCAGATGTATTTAGCTTCATTGTCATTTTATTTTCATGTATCTTCGCTCTTGCAGCCGAAGAGTTACGCAATACACCGTCTACATAGTAGAGGAATAAAATAAATCAATCAAACCATACAACCGCTGCGTTTATTTTACACAAGCTTCATTCTATCTGTTGGAAGATATAGTGTCAAGTATAATTGCTTATTTATTTAAAGTAAATGTTATAGAAATAAAGGGAATAGTAATTTATAATGTGTTTTGTGTTAAAAAATAGAAAAAAAGAAATGTTAATAGTGTAAAAGACTTATTTAGTGTATACTATAAATAGTTAAAAATATATATGTTGTATCGAAGAAAAAGGTGATGGAACGTTGCGAAATCTACAAATAATGCAAAATATTAAGTGTCAACTGCTTGATTTGTGGATAAATTGTGCTAAAAATCCACTTGCTTCAATTGAGTATTTGGAACTATTTAAAGGGATGGTTTTCCGAGAATTTAAAATAGAAAATGTAGAATTTCTAAATCTTAAACATGATATCCTTTATCCACTAACAACGTTCAGCGAAGGCAATCACATATCTAAAGGCATTCCTTATGTATCTGTTGCACCTTATTTCGAACAAAGACATCAATCTCCGAATTTATTAGTAGATCAATTTAAACAATATTTTGAATACGCTGGAGATGCCCTTGTATTAGAAGGGGAAAATAGTATAATTCTGGGGGTACTAGTGCTAGAGGAAACACAGATATGGAAAACTTTTGCACAAACTCCTTATAAGTTGGAATTAGAAAAACTTATATCTGAAACTGTTAGGATGATAAAGAGCAATCATAGAAATACCTATGAGCAAAAGTTAAACCGCGAACTATTTGAAATGACAGAGATTTTTCACTCTACTATGGATGTCAATCATATACTTGAAGCGATGATTCATGGTGTTAAAAAAATTTTTCCAAAGTTTCAATCGAAGTTGATATTATCTAATGACCAAGATCGTAGACAAATAGAAGATGTATATGTCTTTGATTACCTATTAGAACGACCTTCTACGATCGAATCATTTGTATCAGGAGAAATGACGGTTGAAGAAGCTACAGATATAGATTATCGTTTACTAAATGCACCGATCAAAGGTAAACAAGGTATTTATGGTGTACTTCAAATTTTTGCGCCACCTGGTTATCAATTTAATTCAAGGGAAAAGAGGTTTATCCAGCATTTGGCACAAACATCTGGTAATGCCCTTGAAAATGCAAAACTCTATCATCAATCACATCGTTTAGTGTCGGATTTACAGCTTATTAACGAAACATCTCAGAGATTAAATATGAAATTAAATAAAGAAGAAATACTATCTTTTCTAACGAAGCAATTAAACAAATCATTTACTCCTTCTGGAATTTGTTTTGCATTGATTGAAAATAATAAGTATCACAATGAAAAAGGAACCTCAGCATTTTTCTATGAGAAAGAAGCCGATATCTACAGCAACTATATTACAAATCATTTTGAGAAATCCGCAGATCCTTTATTCGTAGCAGATTTTGATAACTTAATTGATCAACATGTCAAATACAATTCTATGATGGCAGTACCGATTGTAATAAGAGAAAATGTCCAAGGATATTGTGCTATTTTACATGAAGAACCTTATTATTTCTCTTTCGATAGTTTTAAACTAATGCAATCTATTATTCGCCATTCTTCATTAGCTATTTCTAATATATTACTACGAGAACAGTTACAAGAAATGGTGGATCGTGATCATCTAACAAAGTTATATGCACGTAAATATTTAGATCGTTATGTTGAAAAATCAATGGAAGTTGATGAATTTGGTTCCTTTGTATTATGTGATATTGATAATTTTAAACAAATAAATGATACATTTGGACATCAAACTGGCGATCTTATTTTAAAAACAATTGCGGAACAATTCCAACAGGCAATTCAAAATGAAGGTATTTGTGCTCGATGGGGTGGAGAGGAAATGGCTATCTACCTACCGAATAAAAACCTTTGCGATACAATTGAAATTGTCAATAATATTATTAAACTAGTACCTGAAACGACAAATCCATCAGTTACCATCTCCTCAGGAATTGCCTTTTGGAAAAAGGATACAGAATCTACCTATCAAGTATTGTTTCAACATGCAGATGTTGCTTTATATGAAGCTAAAAACAATGGGAAAAACCGTTATTGCTTGTATCAACAAGTAAATGCTTAAATGAATTCTTACTAACAATATATAACCTATAAACAAAACGTATAAATAAAAAATGGATGCCTTCTATATTTTAAATAAATAGAAGACATCCATTTTGTGTTAGGCGTGAATATGTTTAGTTAAAACTGCAACAAATTGTTCAAGACCAATTTGATCTTCTTTAGAAAAACGACCTTTTACAGGACTATCAATATCAAGTACGCCGTATAGAAGATCATCAATGATAATGGGTACAACAATTTCAGATTGAGATGCACTATCACAAGCAATATGCCCTGGGAATGCATGGACATCTTCAACTACAAGTGTTTCTTTTAATTGAGCTGAAGTTCCACAAACACCTTTGCCAATAGGGATATGCATACATGCAGGTAAGCCCTGAAATGGTCCTAACAGTAATTCGTTATTTTTTAATAAATAAAATCCACACCAATTGATAGTATCAAGAAATTGATTGAGTAGTGCAGATGCATTACTTAAATTTGAAACAATATCTTTTTCTCCTTCTAGTAAAGCATCTAATTGTTTTGCCAATAAATTGTATCGTGCAGCTAAATCACCGCTATAATTTGTTTTTTGAAACATCATAAAACCTCCGTTTTAATCAATAGGAAATATTTTATCATAATATTGATGTAAATCTGTAACTTGATGAGCATCAGAACCGAAAACTAATGGAATATTTAATGATTTTGCATGTTTAATATATCGTAATGGTGGATAAGGCTCTTTGCAATCTGTTTTTGCTAGACCAGCACTATTAACATCAAGTTCATAATGGTGATCTGCCATCAGTTGAAGTATTTCTTTAATATTAGCATCATCATCAATTTGTTCACCATGCGCAAGCTGGAATTTGTGTACTAGCGTTGGGTGACCGATTCGTTTTGGTTTATATTGTCCAAGGTCAGCTAAAATTGATTTTTTCAAAGTTTCATAATATAAATCATAAACAGATTTTACAGAACCAACTTTCTTAGTAAATTCCAAAAATGTTTCACTGGAATAGTCGATACATGTATATTCATCATTAAATTTTAAGAAATGAACAGACAAAATGGCATCATCAATTTGTGAGCCAATAAGATTTAAAAAGCTAGTTGTTTCAACTTCATATCCAACAATATAATCAACTTCAAAGCCAATACGTATATGTATATCGTCTTTGTATTGTTCCTTTAACGTATTGAGTTCATTTAAATAAGATACGATAAAGTGTGGATCCATACCGCTGTCTTTTTCGGGTGTTGGATCTTCAAAATTGGTAGGTAATGGTGCATGTTCTGTGAAAGTTATATCTTTGAATCCCAATTTTATAGCTTTTTTGATATAATTTTCTAAAGAGTCTTTAGTGCCATGTGGACAGTATGGGGTATGAATATGTGCATCACGTTTCAATAAAATCCCTCCAAATAATTTAATTTAATAGAATAGTAGATATTTTTAAGAGAAATCTCTCTTAAAGGGTAAACAAAATACCCTAAAACATGGTACTATTAAGCTTAATTAGAAGCTGAAAAACTGATTTTGGGACAGGAGGCTTACGATGAAGTATATCATTCCTACCATCATCGTACTATTTGTAATTATAGCAATTATCTTTGTTTTTCGTAAAAAACATAAAAAAGAAATTCAAAGACTTGACCAAAAGAAACTACAAATTCAAAATAAGCCAGTGCTAGAAGAATTGATGAAAGTCAAATCATTGAACATGAATGGACAAACTGAAGAAATGTTCGAACGTTGGCGAAACAAATGGACAGAAATAATGGATATTGAAATGCCAAAAATAGACGTCCTTTTATTTGATGCAGAAGAACAAGTAGATAAATTTAATTTTGGTAAAGCTACAGAGATTGAAAGAGAAATCGAATCTCAAATTGCAGAGTACGATCAAGAAATGGTGAAAATTTTAAAAGAACTAGATGAATTGATTGGTAGTGAAGAAAAGAATCGAATTGAAATTGAACAGCTAAAGGAACAATATCGTTCGGCTCGAAAAACGTTGCTGGCTCACCAATATTCATATGGTCCGGCAGCTGAACCATTAGAAAAAAGATTGGAAACATTTAATCCACAGTTCGAGGAATACGATCAATTAACGGCTGCTGGGAATTATTTAAAGGCTCGAGAAATTGTCGTGAACTTAAACACTGAAGGTCAAACAATCTTTAAACTAATTAATGAAATTCCGACATTATTGACGGAAATTCAACATAAAATTCCTTCTGATATTCATGAAATTCGTAATGGACATCGTGAAATGGAAGGTCAATCATACTTCCTAGTTCATCTAGAAATTTTAGAAAAGCTCGATCAGATAGAAGAAAGTTTAGCTGAATTTAAACAAAAAATAGCTGAACTAGATATTTCTTTAGTACAACACCGTGTAAACGAAATAAAGGATGAAATTGAATCATTCTACGATGCATTAGAAAAAGAAGTAATTGGTAAGAAGTATGTTGATGATTATTTTGTAAAAATTGGCGAACAACTTGAATCTGCAATTGAAGCAACTGAAAAAACGGTGGAAGAAGCAAATGTTGTGCAAAAAAGCTATCATCTTTCAGAAAAAGAAGCTGAAGTACCAGCTAATTGTAAACAACAACTACTTTCTTTGCGCCAAAGATATGAATTATTAGCAGTTGAAGTACAAGAGGAAAAATCAGCCTATTCTAGTATGGAAGAAGCTTTAAAAGAGATAAAAACATCCATTGAACAATTGTTTGAAGAACAAGATCAATTTGCGGATAATATAGAAAACTTGAGAATAGATGAAAATAAAGCGAGAGCTAAATTAGATCATCTAAAAAAATTACTTCATGATACAGAACGAATGTTACATAAGGCCAATATACCAGGTGTTCCTGAAGAAATGGATGCACGTTTAGAAGAAGCTGCAGAAAGAATATTTGTTGTGGTTAATAATCTTCAAGAGATACCACTAAATATGAATACGGTTTATAAAAATCTTGAAATTGCAGAAAAATGCATAGAAGACGTACATAATACTGCTATTGAAATGCTCGAAAATGTACAATTAATTGAACAAATTATTCAGTATGGTAATCGTTACAGAAATTCTAATCTAACCATGCATCAACGTTTACTAGAAGCAGAAGATGCATTCCGTGAAATGCGATACACAAAAGCTCTAGAATATGCTGCAACCGCTGTTGAAGCTGTTGAACCGGGTGCTATGAAAAAAATTCAGGTACTTGCCAAAAGCGAGGTTTGACGTTCATAATAAGAAAAGCATTAAGCCACCGCACGGTTCTGTGCTGGTGGTTTTCTTTTGGAAGGAAGGAGAAACAATGATTTATTTAGATCATAGTGCAACAACTAAACCAGACCCAGCTGTTCTGCAAACGTTTATACAAGCCAATGAACGCTATTATGCAAACCCAGCATCACTTCATCAAATGGGTGTGGAAGCAAACGCATTACTAACTCGAGCAAGGGAACAAATTGCCGATATTATAAAAACTTCACCGGAGCAGATTATCTTTACTTCTGGAGGTTCTGAATCCAACAATTTTGCTATTAAAGGATTAGCAAGAGCAAATAAACATAGAGGTATGAAAATACTTGTTTCTGCAATTGAACATGCATCTGTTCTAGAAAGTGCTAAAGCTTTGGAAAAAGAAGGATTTACTATAGATACTATTGATGTTGATGAACACGGTGTAATCTTAATAGAAGACTTAAAACAAAAACTAACAAAAGATACAGTTGTCGTTAGCATTATGCATGTGAACAATGAAATGGGTGCTGTTCAACCAGTAACTGAAATTGCTAATATTATTCACCAAAATAGTCGGGCATTTTATCATATGGATGCGGTTCAAAGTTTTGGTAAGATTCCTGTACAATTTAAAGGAGAAGATGGTCCAGATGCAATTACTGTCTCTGGACATAAAATTAATGGATTAAAAGGCTCAGGCTTTTTAGCATTACGTAAACAGGTGAATATTAATCCAATTATTCATGGTGGTGGACAAGAAATGGGTTATCGAAGTGGAACAGTTGCAGTTCCACAAGATGTAGCACTGGCAAAAGCTACTCGCTTAGCAATTGAAAAACAACCGCAAAAAGCTTTGCAATACAGTAAATGGCGTGATGACTTACATGAATTCTTTAAACAGTTTCCTTATGTACATGTACTTTCTGGTAGTGAAGGAGCACCGCACATAATTAGTTGTGCAGTGAAAGGATTAAAAGGTGAAATACTAGTAAATGCCATGCAACATGAAGGGATTATTATTTCTACTTCTAGTGCATGCTCATCAAAAGAACATACAGTCAGCCATGTAGTACGTGCAATAAAACTTGACCCATCTTATGAAAAAGGAGTCATTCGTATGAGTTTGGGTGAAGGAATTACAGATGCTGACATTGAAACTTTTAAAGCAGTTTTTAGTAAAGTGATGCATCAAGTGAAGGAGATGTAACAACATGAAATGGCATGAAATTTTAATTCGTTACGGTGAAATTACAACGAAAGGTCGAAATCGAAAATTATTTATCAATCGCTTAAAAGAAAATTTACGATATACATTTGCCGATATTCCAAATCTGCGCATTCGTTCAGAACGTGACAGAATGTATTTAAGCAGTGAAGTGGATACTGAAATGGAAGAACTCATTGAACGTTTACCACATATTTTCGGAATTCATTCATTTAGCCCAGTGGCGCAATGTGAACCTACATTGGAAGTGATGAAAGATTTAGCAGTTGAAATTGTAAAAGGAATGGACTATAAAGGAAAAACATTTAAAGTAAATGTAAAAAGATCTTTTAAAAAATTTCCTATGGAAACATACGAACTTCAACAAACTATCGGTAGCTATGTGTTAGGATCGCTCCCAGGCATGACAGTTCAAATGAAAAATCCTGATATTGAATTACGTGTGGAAGTACGTGAAAAAGCTGTTTATATGATGGTTGACGTTATTCACGGTGCAGGTGGTTTACCTATTGGTTCAAATGGTAAGGCATTATTACTTCTATCTGGTGGTATTGATAGTCCAGTTGCAGCTTATTATATGATGAAACGTGGCGTAAGAGTAGAAGCAATTCACTTCTTTAGTCCACCATTTACAAGCGATCAATCTCTAGGTAAAGTAAAAGAACTTTGTGAAAAAATAAGCCGCTTCGGTGGGAATATTCGCTTACATGTTATACCTTTTACAGAAATTCAACAAAAAATTCAAAGTAGTGTTCCGGAAAATGTAACAATGACTTCAACTCGTCGTATGATGATGAAAGTTGCAGATATAGTTCGTAAAGAAATTGATGCAAAGGCAATTGTTACTGGTGAAAATTTAGGACAAGTTGCAAGCCAAACTTTAGAAAGTTTAGCCGCTATTAATGATGTAACGACTACACCTATTTTGCGTCCATTGATCACTTTTGATAAATTAGAAATTATCGAAGTTGCTCAAAAAATCGGTACTTATGATATTTCAATTCGACCTTTTGAAGATTGCTGTACAGTTTTTACACCAGCCAATCCAAAAACAAAACCTCGTGTAGAAAAAATGAATTATTACGAAAGCTTCACTGATTTTGATGAAATGATTGAAAGAGCTGTGAAAAACCGTGAAATTCATTCATTCCCTAAAAAGAAAACAGATGAATTTCTAGATTTACTCTAATAGAAGAATAAATTTCCTGTAAATATTGTTGTATGTTTTTTTTCCTCCAGCACATTCTATATGCACAAGGAGGTGATTCACATGGCAAACAACAACTCAGGAAGTTCAAATCAATTAGAAGTACGAGGTGCTCGTCAAGCAATTGACCAAATGAAGTACGAAATCGCACAAGAATTTGGTGTACAGCTAGGCGCAGATGCATCAGCGCGTGCTAACGGATCCGTTGGCGGAGAAATCACTAAGCGCTTAGTTGCAATGGCTGAACAACAGCTGAATGGTTATTCAAAATAAAAAGTCTTGAGTATTTAGTATACTCATAAGTAGTAAAAAAAACCGAGGAAAAATTCAATTGAATTTTTCCTCGGTTTTCATTTCCTTTAAAACACCTTTTTAAGATTTTTTTGGTTAACAACTATTCATCTCCATAAATTAATTATTTTAAACTTGTGTGTATGATTTTTTCTCTCCGGTACATTCTATATGTACAAAGGAGGTGATTGACATGGCAAACAACAATTCAGGTAGTTCAAACCAACTTGAAGTACGAGGCGCAAGACAAGCAGTAGACCAAATGAAATACGAAATCGCACAAGAATTTGGTGTAAGTCTTGGCGCAGATGCATCAGCGCGTGCTAACGGATCCGTTGGCGGAGAAATCACTAAGCGTTTAGTTGCAATGGCCCAACAACAAATGAGCGGGTATCAAAATGGAAAATAACTAAATATATAAGAAGCTAAACGCTTTAGAGCCGGAGGAGAATAACATTCTTCTCCGGTTTCTTGTTTTCTGAGCAAAGAGCATTACTAATACCTTTGGTCGCTGAAAAATGTGTAACACAAAATTTTTAAGCTTATCTGCTTTTAGCTCCGCTGTCTATGAACGAACTGCCTTCTCGTATATAAAAGTATTGTATACTGCATCACGTGCAGGGTTCGTCTCAGAAAAATCTTTTTGCTTAAACAAAAGAAGAAGTGTTAGTGGAATCTGGTATTAAATAACTTAAATAGTAGAAAACTCAGTTTTAGTACCAACTACTAATATTTGATATTGGTATTTAATTGTAATCTTTCATCACATCCGATATAATTAATTTGCTATTCCAATTCGTTATTCAAGGGGGATTATTTATGAAACGAGAGGATTTAATTGCACCTGAAAATTACAATTTAGTAGAAGAAATTGAAAGATTTGCAGAAAATCCAGAAAAACTAGCTATTCTTTTTGAAAATGATCTTGGCAGCAAAGAGACTATAACATATGATGGTTTAATAAGAAGAGCTAATCAAGTAGCAAATGTATTTGTAAATCATGGTTTACAAAAAGGGGATGTGGTACTAATAATGGTGCCACGATTAATCGATGCCTATATTACATATGTAGCGGCATTAAAAGCAGGTTTAGTTGTAATTCCAAGTTCTGAAATGTTAAGAGCAAAGGAAATTGACTATCGAATAGTGCATAGTAATGCTAAAGCAGTTATTGCATACGAACCATTTATTGACCAATTTGATCAAGTGCAGCATCTAAAGAATATCCAACAATACGTGATTGGCCAAGCACATGAGCCTTGGATTCCAATGATTCAAGAGGCTGAAAAAGAGTCAGAAAAGTTTGAAAACGTGAAAACCAAAAGAGAAGATATGGCGTTTTTATCTTATACAAGTGGTACGACAGGTAATCCAAAAGGCGTTGTTCATACACACGGTTGGGCATATGCTCATTTAAAAACGGCAGCAGCCCATTGGTTAGGAATTAACGAAGGCGATGTTGTTTGGGCTACTGCGAGTCCAGGGTGGCAAAAATGGATTTGGAGTCCATTCTTATCGGTATTAGGTAGCGGGGCAACTGGATTTGTCTATAACGGAAGATTCAATGCAGATAAGTATTTATCATTGCTTGAACAATACAAAATCCAAGTACTTTGTTGTACACCAACTGAATACCGCGTAATGGCAAAAGTTGACCATTTAGCAAATTATGATTTATCAGCTTTGCATAGTGCAGTATCAGCTGGTGAACCTTTAAACCAAGAAGTTATTAACATTTTTAAACGAGTATTTGATCTTCATGTTAGAGATGGTTATGGCCAAACAGAAAATACGCTACTTATTGGTAATTTAAAAGATGTTCCTACAAAACAAGGTGCAATGGGAAAACCTACGCCGGGTAATGTTGTAGAGGTAATTGATGAAGATGGGCAACCATGTCCAGTAGGTGTAGTTGGAGATATTGCCGTACACCGTTCAACACCAGCGTTATTTAAAGAGTATCTTAATGATCCTGAGCGTACTGCGAGACAATTCCGTGGAGATTATTATGTAACGGGAGATCGTGCAAGAAAAGACGAAGACGGTTACTTCTTCTTTGAAGGACGTAGTGATGATATAATTATTAGTTCGGGATATACAATTGGGCCATTTGAAGTGGAAGATGCCCTTGTAAAACATCCAGAAGTTCAAGAATGTGCGGTGATCGCAAGTCCACATGAAGTTAGAGGTAGTATTGTAAAAGCATTCATCGTATTAAAAAATCCATCAAAGGCATCTGATGAGTTAGTAAAGGAATTACAAGAGCATACTAAGAATCTAACGGCACCTTATAAATATCCACGTGCAATTGAATTTGTGGAAGAATTACCAAAAACAACATCTGGTAAAATCCGAAGAATTGAATTACGTGAACAAGAAAAAAATAAACAACATATTTAAAAAAGTTAAGAACCACCAGCTGATGGTGGTTCTTTTTTTAGTTTAGTGACATTTACTTTCTTATGTTAAAAAATTATAATGATTAAATCGGTTATTAAAGTAAATGAGGTGAATATACTTTGCATAATGAAAAAAAGGGCATTTTAGCATCTATAGGAGCATATTTGTTATGGGGACTCTTTCCACTCTATTGGAAAGTGATTCAACACGTATCGAGTGAAGAAATATTGGCTAGTCGGGTAATTTGGTCATTTGTTTTAACGTTAATCTTTGTATTACTTTTAAAACAAGGTAAAACATTGATAGTAGATTTTAAAGAATTATGGCGTCATCAAAAAGCCTTTTGGTCATTATTTTTTGCAGCTTATTTAGTTTCGTTAAATTGGTTTATCTACATATGGGCAGTGAATCATGATCATATAGTCCAAACAAGTTTAGGGTATTATATGAACCCAATTATATCTATACTATTAGGAATTATTTTCTTGAAAGAAAAATTATCTAAATCACAAATTGTAGCATTTTTACTTGCTGCAATTGGTGTTGCAATTCTATGTGTATCTTATGGAGAGATTCCATGGGTTGCAATTGGTTTAGCATTAAGTTTTGGGATTTATGGATTATTAAAAAAACAAATCGTATTAGATGCAACCAGAGGATTGGTAATTGAAACGATGTTTATTTTACCGGTCGCTTTAATTTATAATATGTATCTTTATTTCCAGGGAAATATGTCGTTTCTCCATGTCGATATGACGACTAATTTGTTTTTAATTGGAACAGGTATCGTAACAGCAATTCCACTTATTTTATTTGCTACTGGTGCTCAAAATATTCCATTGTATTTGGTTGGCTTTATCCAATATATTTCTCCAACAATGACACTTATTTTAGGGGTTATTGTTTATCATGAATCTTTCGGTGGAACAGAGTTCGTTTCGTTTTCGTTCATTTGGTTGGCTTTAGTAATTTTCTCCATATCAACTATTGCTGGAGTAAGAAAGTCACATCGAATTCATCAAAAAGCATGAAACATTTGGAGTTTTCAATCGTATAAGTAGTAGAAGGATAAAAGGAGGAAAAGTAATGACAGCAAAAAGATGGGTTGCACTAGGAATTGCAGCCTTATTATTTGTCGTATCTACCATCGCAAGTATTGCATGGTCATTTGCAAAATTGGATTTTAAGAAGAGTTTTGACTCTGCGATTAATATGAGCAGTACATATGATAAAAATGTGATAAAAACTGGGAATCCTGCAAAGAAAATTGCGATATTAACAGTTAATGGAACAATACAAGACACAGGTGATTCTAATTCTTTATTTAGTTCTGAAACATATAATCACCAATTCTTTATCAAACAATTAGATGATATTTTAGATGATCACCAAGTAAAAGGTGTACTTTTAAAAGTAAACTCACCTGGTGGTGGTACAAACGAATCAAAACAAATCTATGAGAAAATCAAACAAATACAAAAAGAAAGAAATATCCCGGTTTATGTTTCAATGGGATCAATGGCTGCTTCAGGTGGTTATTATATTTCTGCACCAGCTGATAAAATCTTTGCGGATGAAGAAACAATCACTGGATCAATTGGTGTTATTATGCAAGGGATGGATTATAGTAAGTTAGCAAAAAAATATGGAATTGAATTTAACACCATTAAAACGGGTCCATATAAAGACATTATGAGTGGCGCGAGAAGTATGACAGATGCAGATCGGAAACTTTTGCAAGGGATGGTGAATGACTCATATAATCGCTTTGTAAAAGTAGTAGCAGATGGACGTGGTATGTCTATCAAAGAAGTGAAGGCTATTGCTGATGGTCGTATTATGAATGGTTCTCAAGCAGTGAAGGCTGGATTAGTAGATAAGTTGGGATATAGTGAAGATGCACTTGCTGCACTTAAAAAGGAGAATAATCTTGAAGATGCAGAAGTTTATGAATACACATCTTCTCAAGATTGGACATCACTATTTTCTTCAAAAATAAATACATTATTAGGTGGATCAGCTGAAAAAGAAGCTATTACTAAATTATTATCAAAAAATAGTGCACCTCGAATGATGTATTTATACGGTGAAGAATAAGGGGGATGGGACTATGTCAGAAGCAATTGATGTCAGAACACTAAGCCCAGAGCCAGTGCAAGTAGAGAAAGTTATAGAGTATCACTTGAAATCTGCAGGATTTTGGACTAGATTTTGGGCCTATATCATTGACTTGATCGTTATTTCATCCCTAACTGCTATCACAGTAAAGCCATTATTTTACTTTACTGGTTGGGAAGAATTTCAAATCATGTATATCACACCTTATACATTTGCCACAGGTCTCATTTTTTATGGTTATTTTGTTATTATGACGAAAATTTGGGGTCAAACTATAGGGAAAATGGTACTTGGGATCCGAGTTATTTCGGAGAATGGGCAACCATTAACGTGGGGAACTGTGCTTTTCCGTGAATGCATTGGACGATTTATCTCAGTTACGATTAAACTTTTGTATATTATTGTAGCTTTTACACCGAATCATAAAGCAATTCATGATTTTATTGCAGATACAAAAGTTGTTTATGAGAGAAACTATGAAAAAACAGAAAAAGTCATGGCTGTTGAAAAAAATGAAAGCCAAAATTCACAAAAAAGCTTTGAAAATAAGTATGCGACAAAAGGCCCTAATGATGATGAGCCTTCACAGTTGCAAGAGCCAGAAAGATTCGAGTAATATTATATCGAGGAGGCGTTGAAATGGTACAAGTAACATTTAAAAACAACCCAGTAACATTAGTAGGACCAGAAATTAAAATAGGTGACAAAGCACCAGAGTTTACAGTTTTGTCAACTAGTCTAGAAGAAAAACACTTATCAGACTTTGCAGGTAAAACTGTCTTAATCAGTGTAGTTCCTTCACTAGATACAGGTGTATGTGATGCACAAACTCGTCGCTTTAACGAAGAAGCAACAGGATTGGGTGAAGATGTAGTTATTTTAACTATCTCTTGTGACCTTCCATTTGCTCAAAAACGTTGGTGCGGGGCAAACGGCATCGAAAATATTTATACTTTATCAGATCATCGCGATTTATCATTTGGTGATGCATATGGTGTACATATGCAAGAATTACGTTTATTAGCACGTTCAATCTTTGTTGTTGATCAAGAAGGCAAAATTGCTTACGTAGAATATGTATCTGAAGGTACAAATCATCCTGATTACAATAGTGCATTAGAAGCTGTTAAAACACTTGCAAAATAATTTCGATTAATGCCAATAGACAATGGGAAACCCACTCGTATCTGAAGAGTGGGTTTCCGTTTTGAAGGAGAAAAAAATGGAAAACATTGAAAAGTTATTTTCATTTATAGATGAATATGCAGAAAAATTATCAAAAGAGCACGATTTAACTTATTTAGATAGTGTTCTAGAAACATTAAATACATGGTTAGATGGTGAAATCAGTCCCTCAGGAAGTGAACCTACAAAAGAAGAAATTAGAAAAGCAATTCAACTATGCATTTTAAAAGGTATGCGTCAAAGTGCACAACCAAACCACCAAATGACACCTGATTCACTTGGTTTACTACTAGGTTATTTTGTGGAACAATTTTATGAAAAAGAATTTAAAACAAATCATAAAATAACTGTTCTTGACCCAGCAATTGGAACAGGAAATCTACTATTAACAGTAATGAACTTGGTAGGAGATAAGATTCAAGGGGTCGGAGTTGAAATTGATGATTTGTTAATTCAACTTGCAGCAGCATCAGCAGAATTAGAGAAACAGCCGATTGCACTCTATCGACAAGACGCACTAGAAAATCTAATGATTGATCCTGTAGATGCTGCTATTTGTGATTTACCAGTTGGTTATTATCCAAATGATGAAGTTGCAAAAGAGTATGAAGTAAAGGCACAAGAAGGAATGACTTACGCACATCATCTATTTATAGAACAATCTCTAAAATATGTTAAAGACGGCGGTTATCTATTCTTCCTCGTACCTGATCATCTTTTTGAATCAGAACAATCCGCATTACTTAACAAATTGATTACACAAAAAGCTTGGATTCAAGCTTTGGTACAATTACCTAGTGAACTATTTTCCAGTAAAGCTCATGCAAAAAGCTTATTGATTATACAAAAGAAAAGTGAAACAGAAAAACCTGTAAAAGAGGTACTTCTTGCAAAAGTTCCAAATATGAAAAACATGAAAGCACTAGAATTATTCTTTGCCAAAGTCCAAAAATGGAAAAAAGAACAAAAGTAATATTAAAAGCGGAAAGTGCTCGTTTAGCTTTGTCGGTCAAATGTTCTTCACGCGAAGAGGCGTTCTGTGCCTCAAAGCGGGGAGGTTATTTGCCCCGAAAAGCTAGCACTTGCAGCTGGATAGAATAAAAGCGAAAAGTGCTTGTTTAGCTTTGTCGGTCAAATGTTCTTCACGCGAAGAGGCGTTCTATGCCTCAAAGCGGGGAGGTTATTTGCCCCGAAAAGCTAGCACTTGTAGCTGGATAGAATAAAAGCGGAAAGTGCTTGTTTAGCAAAAGTAGTCTAATAATAAGCAAAAAGCTTACAGAACATTTATGCTCTGTAAGCTTTTGTATTTGAAAGGATATGAATTATTCTGTAACAGAATCTGTACGGACAACAAGAACATCACATTTAGCAGAACGCACAATACTTTCAGAAACACTACCAATTAAGAATCTTTCAACAGCATTAAGACCAGTAGCACCACAGATAATTAAATCTGCTTCAAGTTTCTTAGAGATATCTCTTGTAATAATTGTTTTAGGTGAACCATATTCAATTAATACATTTACATTTTTTACGCCTGCAGCTTCGGCTTCTTTTTTGTATCCTTCTAATAATTCTTCAGCGAACTCTTGAGCACGTTCCTGAATAGAGCGATCATAAGCTTCAATTGCAGCAAATGAACGAGTATCAATAATGTTTACTAAATTAAGAGTTGATTCATTACGATTTGCTACAGCAATTGCTTTTTTGAACGCATATTCAGCCTCTTTTGAACCATCTACTGCCACAACGATGTGTTTATAAGTTAATGCCATAATCGATTCCTCCTTTTTATAAATCCATTATACCATTCTTCGTCTTTAAAAAAATCCCTTTAATTCCAAGTTTGAAAATTTGTAAAAAAGTCTAAAAATCCAATAGAATGTAGCCTGTATGTTCATTTTTTGGACAAAATAATTTCCAATGTTTCAATGCCGTTATCTTAAAAAAGATAATTTTCTAAATAATCAACAAAAGTATGGATAAATCTGATACAATTAACTTGTTTTTATGTAAGGTACAAATATATACATAAAAAACAAAGGATTACTTTTTTTAGTATGAGGAGGATGGAGTATGAAAATCGGCGTTCCAAAGGAGATCAAAAACAACGAAAACCGTGTAGCAATGACCCCAGCAGGTGTGCTGAACTTAACAGTGTTTGGACATGAAGTATTTATTGAAACAGGCGCTGGTCTTGGTTCAGGATTTACAGATGAGGATTACAAAGCTGCAGGTGCTCAAATAGTTCCAACAGCAGGTGAAGCTTGGAAACAAGAAATGGTGATGAAAGTGAAAGAACCAATTTCTTCTGAGTTCGATTATTTTTACGAAGGACAAATTCTATTCACTTATTTACATCTAGCTCCTGAGCCTGAATTAACTCAAGCTCTGCTTGATAAAAAAGTAGTAGCAATTGCTTATGAAACAGTGCAATTACCAAACCGCTCATTACCATTATTAACACCAATGAGTGAAGTAGCAGGGCGAATGGCTACACAAATCGGAGCACAATATTTAGAGAAGCAAGAAGGCGGTAAAGGAATTTTACTTGGTGGCGTGTCAGGGGTGCCACGTGCTAAAGTAACCATTATCGGTGGTGGTATGGCAGGTGCTAATGCAGCGAAAGTTGCAATCGGCATGGGCGCAGAAGTAACCATTATTGATTTAAGTCCTGAACGTTTACGTCAATTAGATGATCAATTTGGCAATGATGTGCAAACATTAATGTCGAATCCATATAATATAGCAGAGGCAGTGAAACAATCTGATTTAGTAATCGGAGCAGTGCTAATTCCAGGAGCGAAAGCACCAAAATTAGTTACTGAAGAAATGATTAAATCAATGTCTCCTGGTTCTGTAGTTGTAGATATTGCGATTGACCAAGGTGGTATTTTTGAAACATCTGATCGTATCACGACTCACGACGATCCAACATATATCAAACATGGCGTCGTACATTATGCAGTAGCTAATATGCCAGGTGCTGTACCTCGCACATCAACAATTGCATTAACAAATAACACAGTTCCTTATGCATTAGAAATTGCGAATAAAGGTTATAGACGAGCATGCTTAACAAATGATGCTTTGAAAAAAGGAATCAATACATTAGAAGGACATGTTACATTCGAAGCAGTAGCAGAAGCTTTGGATTATCCATATGTTGCTGTAGATAGTCTTTTATAATAATATGTTTGCGTAGACCTCTCAAACTATGAGAGGTCTATTTTTTTATATCAGTTAAAATAGGGAGATTTTCAGTTTTTATTTACTCTCGTTTTAAGAGTGTTTACTCGCGTTCTTTCATCAAATACTCTCGACTTTTTGAATTGTATCCGCGAACTTTACAATTCATATCCTCATATTCAACAAATTATTGAATTTTACTTAAAGCTTTTTAGAAAATGTAAATAATAAAAAACCGCAACTATTCACCATAGTTGCGGTTCTAACTAATCTATATTATTATTTTGGTTCAATGATTTGTAGTTCTTTAGGGAAGCTTGTTAGTACTTCTACACCATTAGCAGTTACGTAGACATCGTCTTCGATACGGACACCTGCTGTATCACCTTTGTAGATTCCTGGTTCGATTGTGAAGACCATACCTTCTTTAATGGTCATTTCGTTTGCACCATGTACAGACGGGAATTCATGTACTGAAATTCCTAAACCATGGCCAAGGCGGTGAGTGAAGTATTCACCGTATCCAGCTTCACTGATAGCATCACGAGCAATTTTATCTAAGTCCATCGCAGGAACCCCTGGTTTAACTGCAGCAATTGCAGCTTCGTTGGCTTTTTTTACAGCTTCGTAAACAGCTTTTTGTGCTTCAGAAGGTTCACCGAATGCCACTGTACGCGTAATATCAGAGCAATAACCTTCATATACAACACCAAGGTCGAATAATACTAAATCACCTTTTTGGATTTTTTGAGTACCTGGTGTTCCATGTGGTGAAGCGGCATTTAATCCAGTTAGTACCATTGTATCAAAAGACATGTAAACGCCTTTTGCTTTCATTGCAGATTCGATTGCAGATAATACCTCAATTTCAGTTTTACCTTCAGCTAATTCGTTACAACCAACTTCAATAGCATAGTCAGCTAATTTAGCAGCAACGCGCAATTTTTCTAATTCATCTTCTGATTTTACTAAACGCATATTGTTTAATTGTTCATCTAGACCAACAAATTTTGTAGTTGGATAAAAAGCTTGTAGCGCTTCTAAACGTTCAACTGTTAGGTGAGTTTTCTCAATTGCAATACTGTTTAATTGAACATTGCGAGCTTTAGCAGTGTTATGGAAGATTTCCCATGCATTTTCAGTATCGTCATGACCAACTGTTTCGAATGACCAGCCCGCAGCCTTTGCATCTGGAACTTCCATTTTAGGGCAAATCATAAAAGGTTCTGCATTTTTAAATACCATTACGCCAAGGAGACGCTCATGAGGATCGCTGCTGAAGCCTGAAAGATAAAATACATTATCAGGTGTTGTAATGAATGCAGCATCAATATTTTTTTCTTGTAAATAATTTTGAATAATTTGGACTTTGTTCATAAGTATCCTCCTTAGAAATTCAGAGCTCTTGAATAATGATAAATGATTAAATCTATAATTTAAGTAACTCTTTTCAACTCTAGTCTAACAAAAAAGAGGAAAATAAGTAACAATAACGAATAAAATTGGAGAATATACATTGAAGGGATTGGTACACTATGCAAATTTCTTATCATGGACATTCAATTGTAAAAGTTGAAACGAATGATGGCTATACGATTTTATTTGATCCGTTTATTACAGGCAATAGTCTGACAGATTTAAAAGTGGAAGAGCAAAAACCAGATGTGATTTTATTAACGCATGGTCATAATGATCATGTTGGAGATACTGTGGAAATTGCAAAACGATCTGGAGCGCTCGTTGTAGCACCTAATGAATTAGCAGTATATCTATCTTGGCAAGGCATAGATACACATCCAATGCATATTGGAGGTGCACATCAATTCGACTTTGGTAAAGTAAAACTCACACAGGCTTTTCATGGCTCAGCTTATATAACAGAAGATCAACAAATAATCTATACAGGTATGCCCTCAGGAATTTTATTATTTGTAGAGGGTAAAACAATTTACCATGCAGGTGATACAGCGCTATTTAGTGATATGAAATTAATTGGAGAAAACCATCCAATTGATGTGGCTTTTTTACCAATAGGTGATAATTTTACAATGGGACCAGAAGATGCAGCAAAAGCTGCTCAATTTTTGAAACCAAAAGAAGTAGTACCAATACATTACAATACTTTTCCTGTCATTGAACAAGATCCAGAAGAGTTTGCCGAAATGGTTTCAACAACTTCTGTTCAAGTGATGAAACCAGGAGATAAATTTGACATTTAATTGAAATTGTTGAAAGAATATTTATTTCTATTATCAAAATACTAAAGAAAATGAATGAAATATGTTACACTTAAGCCAGAATGATGTTGAGAAATAGGTGATTTTTTGGCTACAAAACATGAAAAGATTCTTCAATTTATTGAATCATTACCAGTAGGCGACAAAATTTCAGTTCGTCAAATTGCAAAAGAAATGTCTGTTAGTGAAGGAACAGCATATCGTGCGATTAAAGAAGCTGAAACAAGACGTTTGGTAAGTACAATTGAACGAGTAGGTACCATTCGAATTGAAAAGAAGAAAAAAGAAAATATTGAACGACTTACATTTGCAGAGATTGTCAATATTGTGGATGGACAAGTATTAGGTGGCAAGGGCGGTCTTCATAAAACATTGACAAAGTTCGTTATTGGTGCGATGAAACTTGAAGATATGATGCGTTATACAGATGCAGGTAGTCTACTAATTGTTGGAAATCGCGAACGTACACATGAATATGCCCTCAAAGAAGGTGCAGCAGTACTGATTACAGGTGGTTTCGATACAACAGAAGAAACAAAGAAATTAGCAGATCAATTGGAGTTGCCAATTATTTCGACAAGTTATGATACTTTTACAGTTGCAACAATGATTAATCGCGCTATCTATGACCAATTGATTAAAAAAGAGATTTTATTAATTGAAGATATTGTTATTCCAATTAAAGACACATCTTATTTAAGGTCAACGGATACTGTCAAAGATTATAATCTGCTCAATTCTGAAACTACACATGGTGGCTACCCAGTAGTCGATAAACACGGGAAAATAGTCGGCATTGTCACTTCACGTGATTTAATTGGAAAACAAGAGAGTGATCAAATTGATCGTTTAATGACAAGAAATCCAATAACTGTAACCATGAAAACAAGTGTTGCAACAGCTGGGCATCGAATGATTTGGGAAGGTATAGATTTATTACCTGTTGCAGACGAACACGGAATCTTACAAGGGGTTGTAAGTCGTCAAGATGTACTTAAAGCATTACAAATGGCTCAAAGACAACCACAACATGGTGAAACAATTGATGATTTAGTACGAAATGAGATGTCAATGGATTTATCAGAAGATGAAATAGATATTAAATTCTCTGTAACGCCTCAAATGACAAATCAATTCGGTGCAATTTCCTACGGTGCATTCACAACTTTAGTCGTTGAATCAGGTTCCTTCACATTGAAAAAAGTAAAACGTGGTGAGAGTGTATTAGAAAATATGACGATCTACTTTATCAAACCTATTCAAATGGAAACTTTAGTTACAGTCAAACCGCGAATATTAGATATGAGTCGTAAATTCGCCAAGATGGATTTTGAAGTATTTAGTGAAGATATGTTAGTGGGAAAAGCAATGGCTACCTTCCAATTACTTGAACGTTAATGTATACAACAAAAAAGTGATGCGCATTATGCGCATCACTTTTTGTTCAATTCTTCTTCTTCAGCAATATACTG
Source organism: Rummeliibacillus pycnus (assembly GCF_002884495.1). GTDB lineage: Bacteria > Bacillota > Bacilli > Bacillales_A > Planococcaceae > Rummeliibacillus > Rummeliibacillus pycnus. The sequence goes on from NZ_KZ614145.1 coordinate 138,127, forward strand.
TCCATAGTGGCGAACTCGTTTATAATAATTGATACATGCAAATAACCCAAATACAATCATGATGAGGCAAACTACATATGTAAGAACAGTATGGTATAAAATTATTTGATTAATGCCAAATAAAATCAGAATAATACCAAGTGCAACGCCTGCACGGTTCGTATACCATTTTTTACGAATTGGTAAGTTTGTGCGAATTTGTTTTGTTTTAAAATATAAGTAAAACACAAATGAAATAACGATTAAAAATGCTAAAATAATATTTAAGATATTACTCATGGTGTTCCTCCTAAAAAGTAAATCTACCTTTATTTTAACGATACTGGTAAAAAAAAGATAGTAGAAACTAGGAGATATTACTATAAGTAAAAAACAAATCATTGGAGGAGTTTTCTTGAAAAAAGATATAATTGAAACCATTTCATTGTATGATACGATTATTTTGCATCGCCATGTGCGTCCGGATCCAGATGCATATGGTTCACAATTAGGCTTACAAGCTATATTAAAAACAACTTATCCAGAAAAAAAGATATATGCAGTTGGTGAACATGATCAAGCATTTGATTATTTAGGACATCCTGAAAATATTGCTGATGATATCTATGAAAATGCATTAGTTATTTGTACGGATACCGCAAATACAGAGCGAATAGATGATCAACGTTATCGTAATGGAAAATTTTTAATTAAAATCGATCATCATCCGAATGACGATGCTTATGGTGATTTGTTATGGGTAAATACTGCGGCAAGTTCATGTAGTGAGATGATTTACGAATTATTTAAAGAAGGTCAAGAAACAGCAGGATGGAAAATGGATGCTACTGGTGCACGACTACTGTTTGCGGGTATAGTTGGTGATACAGGTCGTTTTATTTATCCGAGTACTACTGAAACTACATTCAATGTAGTAGGTGAGCTTATTCAGTATGATTTTGATCGTACAGAGCTATTCAATGGTATGTATGAATTAGATCGTTCGCTTTTACATTTACAAGGTTATATTTATCAAAACTTTTCTATTGACGAGAATGGAGCAGCTTTTATTAAATTACCGATCCATATTTTAGAGGAATTTGGTGTTACAGCAAGTGACACTTCAGCATTAGTTGGCTCACTAGGGGATGTAAAAGGAATAAAGGCGTGGCTTATGTTCGTAGAGGAAGAAGATCAAATTCGTGTTCGTTTACGTTCAAAAGGACCTGTTATTAATACTTTAGCCAAACAATATCGTGGCGGTGGTCATCCAATGGCTTCAGGGGCTAAAATTTTTGAATGGTCTGAAGCAGAAGAAATGATTGAAAAACTACAGTTGCTTTGTAAGGAAGTATAGAAAAGAAAGGAAGCGATGAGGTTGCAACCTGTATACTCACAAATTGTAACAGCTGCGGACATGCTAAAGAGTACAATTCGCATAGGTGAGCTCATTTCCTTCCTTCAACATGAAAATGCGAAGGCAGTAGCTATTACGAATTCAAAATTATATGGGCTGCTGCCTTTTTGGCGTGCTCTGAAAAAGACATCGATTCACCCTGTAATTGGTTTAACAGTGCAAGTTGAAGTTAGTCAAGGAGATATTAGACCTCTCGTATTATATGCAAAGAATATGAATGGTTATAAAAATTTATTGAAAATTACCTCCTCTACTTCTTTACGAGACAATGAATCAATACCATTAAGATGGCTAGAAGGTTATCGAGAAGGTTGTATCACATTAGTACCAGTCACCAGTGATGCCTGGCAACAAGAAGAATCGCCCTTCATTGCAATTGAAAAGCTTTTGAGTTTATTAGAAGTCAACCACTTAGTAATTGGTATTGATAGGCCTGGTGGTATAAAAAATCATATGGAAGATGAAGTCGTGCAATTTTGTAGTGAACACTCTATTAAAATTTGCGCTACTCATTTAAGTACTTTTGCTAAAGAAGAGGATGCTTTTACTTTTGAAGTTGCTAAGGCGATTTCAACAGGCGTTAAAATGGCTGATCAGGAAAAACTTACTTTAAGAGAAAGTAAGCAGTTTTTACCGACTTCTCAGCAATATATCGATTGGTTTAATGATCATCCTGAATGGCTAAAGGCAACGGATGAAATGCTTTTGTCTTGCAGAGTAGAACTAGATTATCACCATTTTTATATGCCGAAATTTCCTGTACCAGATGGTGAAACAGCAGAGGAAATTTTAAGGAAAAACTGTTTAGAGGGATTACATAATCGTATTCCTGATGCAGGAAAAGAATATCATGACAGATTGTCCTATGAATTAGGTATTATAACAAAAATGGGGTATGCTGATTACTTTCTCATTGTTGCTGATTATATCCAATTTGCAAGAAATAAGCATATTTTAACAGGACCTGGCCGTGGATCATCAGCTAGTTCACTCGTTGCATATACGCTTCGTATTACAGATGTAGATCCATTACAGTACGGTTTGTTATTTGAACGATTTTTAAATCCAGAGCGTATTACCATGCCAGATATTGATGTAGATTTTGCAGATTATCGTAGACAAGAAGTAATTGAATATGTAGCAGAAAAATACGGAGCCAATTACACATCACAAATCATCACTTTTGGAACATTATCAGCAAAAGCTGTAGCACGGGATGTTGCAAGGGTATTTGGCTTTAGCAATGAAGAACTTGCTCAGATTTCTGCTCTAATACCTGGGAAAGTGGGAATCACTCTGCAAGAAGCTTTGGATCAATCAGAGGCCTTAAGAGGTTTTGCACATTCAAGTGAAATTAGGCAACAATGGATGCAAGTGGCCATGAATTTAGAAGGATTACCAAGGAATGCATCTACACATGCGGCAGGTGTTGTATTATGTCCTGAACCTTTAGTTAACGTTGTTCCTATTGAAAAAGGAAATGAAGGACTTTTTTTAACACAATGGCCAATGCAGGAAGTAGAATCGATCGGTTTATTGAAAATGGACTTTTTAGGTTTGCGTAATTTAACGATATTAGAAAGAATTCGTTCAATGATTTACTATGATCAAAAGCGATTTTTACAATTTGAAAAAATTCCATTACACGATCAAAAAACATTTGAACTTCTTCAAAATGGTGATACTACTGGTGTATTTCAATTAGAATCAGAAGGAATGAGACAGGCATTACGTGAAATACGGCCAACAATATTTCAGGATATCGTAGCAGTAAATGCATTATATCGTCCAGGTCCAATGGATTTTATACCGATCTATAGTAGAAGAAAGCATGGACAAGAAAAAATAGAAATGCCACATTCAGTACTAGAACCTATTTTGGGTGAAACGTATGGTGTTATCGTATATCAAGAACAAATCATGCTAATTGCTTCACGTATGGCAGGTTTCTCAATGGGAGAAGCAGATATACTACGCCGTGCTGTGAGTAAAAAGAAAAAAGAAGTGCTTGATGCTGAAAAAGATCATTTTGTAAAAAATTCGATTAATAATGGATTTTCAGAACAAACTGCAGAAGATATATACAATTTAATTGTTCGTTTTGCCAATTATGGTTTCCCAAAAAGTCATGCAGTAGCTTATAGCATGATTTCATATCAAATGGCGTATCTAAAAGCAAATTTTCCAGCCTATTTTTATGCAGCATTACTGACTTCGACCATGGGGAATCATGAGAAGTTTAATAGAATATTACAAGAAGCAAAGAAAAAAGGAATTGTTATTTTACCTCCTTCCATTAATCATAGTGGGCAATCCTTCCGTGTTCAAAATGGTGCTATTCGATTTGCATTAACTGCAATTAAAGGCGTACCGCATACTTTTTTGAACAAAGTAATGGAAATTCGTAAGGAAACGCATAAGAATTGGCAAGATATATTCGATATGGCACTAGACTTGACGGCATTACATTTTACACGTAAAGCTTTAGAACCACTTATAAAAGCTGGTGCTCTTGATGAGTTTGGGAAAGATCGGGCGGAATTACTAGCAACAATCGATGCGGCTGTTAAACATGCAGAATTGTATCGACCAGATGAAGAAAATCAGCTATTAGATGATCTCTCCTTCTTCTTTGGTAAACCTAAACATGCTAAAGCAAGTCCAATTCCGGACAAAATAAAATTACAATTTGAAAAAGAAGTGTTAGGATTCTATATTTCTACACACCCGGTTCAAAAGGTGAAGCAAGATCAACAGATTCAATCAACAACTACAGATTTGATTAGACATATGAAAGGTAGACAATATGTCAAAATTGTAGGATTAATAGCTTCTGTTAAACAAATTAGAACGAAAAAAGGCGAATTAATGGGATTTATAGAATTAGAGGATGAATTCGGGAGTATCTCTGTAACTATTTTTCCCAAAGAATATTTATCGTTAGTAGAATGGATAAAAGAGGACCAAATACTTATTGTAGAAGGGTTTGTTGAAGTAAGAAAAGGACAACCACAAATTATATTAAAGAAATATACAGTTATTTCATCATAAATATTACTATGAAATTATAGGAAAAATGTCTAAACTGTGTGACCATCGCACAGTTTTTTTACTTTTTGCTTTACTAACTATAACAATTTCTGTATCATATTATTCAAAAGTGGTCAGACCACTTTTGAGTATATAAGGAACACTGAGGAGACTAGGTATGAGCGTAGAAAAAGCTGCTTCGAAAATGTTTATACAAATTGTACGTGAATTACGTGGGATTATTCAAGATGAAAAAATTCCGCCTGGGGGTAAAATTCCGTCTGAACGTGTTCTTGCAGAACGATTAAATGTAGGCCGTTCATCCATTAGAGAAGCGCTACGCAGTCTAGAACTACTAGGCTTGATTGAAACCCGTAGAGGTGGGGGTACCTTTGTAGCGGATTTTAACAATCATCAATTAGTCGAAGTGTTATCGACTTTTATTTTACAAGAGGAAAAAGATTTAAGAAATGTTCACGAAACAAGGATGATTTTAGAACGTGATGCAATCCGCATTGTAGCGGAAGATGAAACACTTCGGAATTTACCGGTGTGGGAGAGTTTGTTAACAAATGTGATTGCTGAGGGACGGATTGCACGTGAAGATTTGATGAGAGAAATCATTATTACCTCAAATAACCGACTAGTGCTTAAAATTTGGATACTTTTAAAACAATATGGAAAAGAACCATATAGTGGACTATCTACAGAAGAAGAACAACCACTACTACAAATTTTTATAAGTGAAATAATGCTTGGACATACCAAAAAGGCAATTCAGGCCTATGGAGATTGGACAAAGATACTACATAAAGGGAGAGAATAGTTATGAGTATTCGAGATTTATTTAAAAAAAATAAACCTAATAAGAATATAACGATTACGCGTGAACAACATGAAGTACCTGAAGGTATCATGACAAAATGTCCAGAATGTAATCATGTAATGCTGACAAAAGATTTACAAAAGAACAAAAAGGTTTGTCCTAATTGTCAGTACCATCATAAAATGACAGCAAAAGAACGAATCGAGGACTTCTTAGATGAAGGATCATTCCAATCAATCGATGATCATTTACAAACTGTAAATCCGCTCAATTTCCCGGGATATGTTGAAAAAGTAAAATCAGATATGAAAAAGACTGGATTAAATGAAGCTGTTTTGACAGGTGTAGGTAAAATTGAAAATCGTCCAGTTGTGGTTGCAGTAATGGATTCGTTTTTCCGAATGGGATCTATGGGGTCTGTTGTAGGGGAAAAAATTACACGAGCAATTGAAAAGGCTACAGAGCTCGGTGTACCTTTTATTATCTTTACTGCAAGTGGTGGCGCTAGAATGCAAGAAGGAGTTATCTCACTTATGCAAATGGCAAAAACAAGTGTTGCACTTGAACGTCACGGCGCAAAAGGTAACTTATTCATTTCAATTATGACTCATCCAACAACTGGTGGTGTATCTGCAAGTTTTGCTTCCTTAGGCGATATAAATTTGGCAGAACCACAAGCTTTGATTGGTTTTGCTGGAAGAAGAGTTATTGAACAAACGGTGAGAGAAAAACTTCCAAACGATTTCCAAACAGCTGAATTTTTGTTAGCTCATGGTCAATTAGATGCTGTGGTAAATCGTCACGATTTGCGTAAGACAGTTAGCACAATTGTGAAATTGCATGTAAAGGAGGCAATCTAAATGGTAAAGACATTACCTTTTGAAGAGCCACTTGTTCAATTACGCTCTAAAATAACAGAGTTGAAAGATTTTACATCAAATGCTGAAGTAGACTTATCTAAAGAAATTAATCAGTTAGAACAACGTTTTACAAAACTTGAAAAAGAAATCTATCATAATCTTAAACCTTGGGATCGAGTACAAATTGCACGACACCCAGAACGTCCAACAACACTAGACTATGTTCATGAAATTTTTAACGATTTCATCGAATTGCATGGCGATCGTAATTTTGGCGATGATGCAGCAATTGTTGGAGGTATTGCTTCCTTTGAGGGAACTCCTATCACTATTATCGGTCACCAACGTGGTAAAGATACAAAAGAAAATATTCGCCGTAATTTTGGTATGCCTCATCCAGAAGGATATCGAAAAGCACTACGTTTAATGAAACAAGCAGAGAAATTTAGACGCCCGATTATTTGTTTCATTGATACAAAAGGTGCCTATCCTGGTAAAGCAGCTGAGGAACGTGGTCAAAGTGAAGCGATTGCAAGAAACCTATTAGAGATGGCTGGATTAAAGGTTCCAATCATCAGTGTAATAATTGGTGAAGGCGGAAGTGGTGGAGCTTTAGCATTGGGAGTTGCTAATCATGTTCATATGCTAGAGAATTCAACTTATTCGGTTATTTCACCAGAAGGTGCTGCTTCAATTCTTTGGAAAGATGCTGCCCTTGCACAAAAAGCAGCTGAGGCTATGAGAATCACAGCTCCAAACTTAAAAGAAGAAGATATAATAGAAGCTATTGTACCTGAAGTTTTAGGTGGAGCACACAAAGATGTTAAAAAGCAAGCACAATTCTTAAAAGAAATCTTATTAAAATCACTAGAGGAATTAGAAGATTTATCAGAAGATGAATTAGTTGATCAACGTTACAATAAATTTAGAAAAATAGGCATTTTTTCAGAATAATTGTTTCTAAAAGACGTCTGACAAGTTAAAATAATGTTATATTAAGATAAAAGGCTGTTTTAAACGAATGTTTACGATCGTTTGAATCAGCCTCTTTCTTTCAGACATTCGAACATTTTGAAAAGCTATACATATACATCTAGTCTTTACAATATGCTCGAGTGAAGAATGGGCAGGAGGTTGATCAAGATGAAAAAAATAGGCGTATTAACTAGCGGTGGAGACGCTCCTGGCATGAACGCTGCTGTCCGTGCAGTTGTCAGAAAAGCACTTTATCATGGCATTGAAGTTGCAGGAATTTATCATGGATATCAAGGCCTACTAGATGGAACTATCGAAAATTTAGGCGCTGGTGATGTAGGGGACATTATTCAACGGGGTGGGACAATGTTATATTCTGCTCGTTGTCTAGAATTTAAAACAGATGAAGGTCAACAAAAGGCAATCGAACAATTAAAGAAACATGGAATTGAAGGACTTGTTGTCATCGGAGGAGATGGATCTTACCGTGGGGCACTTGCTCTATCGAATAAGGGATTCCCATGCATTGGTGTACCGGGAACAATTGACAATGATATTCCTGGTACAGATTATACAATCGGTTTTGATACAGCTTTAAATACAGTAATAGAATGTATCGATAAAATTCGTGATACAGCTACTTCTCATGAGCGTTCTTTTATTATCGAGGTAATGGGAAGAGACGCAGGTGATTTAGCACTTTGGGCAGGTCTTGCAGGCGGGGCTGAAACAATCATAATCCCTGAAGTTCCAAACGATATAGATGGATTGGTAAATCGTTTAGAACAAGGGCATGAACGTGGAAAAAAACATAGTATTATAATTGTTGCAGAAGGTGTAATGTCTGGTGGAGAATTAGCAAAAATTCTTAAAGAAAAAGCCGACATCGAAACGCGTGTATCGGTCTTAGGACATATTCAACGTGGAGGTTCGCCAACTGCTAGAGATCGTGTACTTGCAAGTCAACTCGGTGCAAAGGCGGTAGAAGTTTTAATGGAAAACCGCGGAGGTGTAGCTATTGGCATTCGCAATCATGAGGTGGTAGACTATGATTTGAATGAAGCCTTTAACAAGGAACATAAAGCGGAATTATCAATGTATACTTTATCGAAAGAATTATCGATCTAACAAATTGGAGTGGTAAATCAATGAGAAAAACTAAAATTGTCTGTACTATTGGACCCGCAAGTGAATCGCAAGAAACATTAGTTGCATTAATCGAAGCAGGTATGAATGTAGCTCGCTTAAACTTTTCTCATGGTAGTCATGAGGAACATGCAGTACGTATTAAAGCAATTCGTGAAGCAGCGAAAAAAACAGGGAAGGTTGTAGCTATTTTACTTGATACAAAAGGACCTGAAATACGTACTCATAATATGGAAGATGGAGCAATTGAACTTGTAACAGGCCAAAATATTGATATCTCGATGACTGAAGTTCTTGGTAACAAAGAAGTCTTCTCTATCACTTATGAAAGACTAATCGAAGATGTAGAGGTTGGATCCGTTATATTACTTGACGATGGATTAGTTGAATTACATGTAACAGGTATTGATCAAGAAGCAGGTTTAATCCATACAAGAGTTGAAAATGCAGGCGTATTAAAAAATAAAAAAGGTGTCAATGTACCAGGAGTCTCTGTTCAATTACCAGGTATAACAGAAAAAGACGCACAAGATATTCTATTTGGTATTGAACAAAAAGTAGACTTCATCGCTGCTTCCTTTGTTCGTCGTTCATCAGATGTTATGGAAATTCGAGAATTACTTGAACAAAATGGTGGTAATCATATTCACATCATTCCAAAAATCGAAAACCAAGAAGGTGTCGATAATATCGATGAAATTATTCAAGTATCAGACGGTCTCATGGTTGCTCGAGGTGATCTTGGTGTTGAAATTCCTGCTGAGGAAGTACCAATTGTTCAAAAGAATTTAATCCATAAATGTAACAGAGCAGGAAAACCTGTTATTACAGCTACTCAAATGTTAGATTCGATGCAACGTAATCCACGTCCAACACGTGCTGAAGCGAGTGACGTTGCTAATGCCATTCTTGATGGTACTGATGCCATCATGCTATCAGGTGAAACAGCTGCTGGCCTTTATCCTGTTGAATCTGTGAAAACAATGGATAAAATAGCAAACAGAATAGAAAAAACCTTAGATCATAAACGAATTGTAAATGAGCGTAGTAAAGAAAAAGGATCTAACATGACTGAAGCAATTAGCCAAGCTGTTGTTCACACATCTTTGAATCTTCAAGTATCTGCTATTTTAGCACCGACTGAAAGTGGTAATACGGCTAAGATGATTGCAAAATATCGACCAGGTGTACCAATTATTGCAATGACATCTTCAGATGAAGTTTGTCGAAACCTTGCACTTGTGTGGGGCGTCATTCCTATTGTAGCTCCTCAAGTAACTTCAACGGATGAAGTATTAGAACAAGTTGTCCAACAAAGTTTAGATAAGGGTTATGTAAAACATGGCAATTTAGTAGTGATTACTGCTGGTGTGCCAGTAGGTCAGGCAGGTACAACTAACTTGATGAAACTACATGTAATTGGAGATATGCTTACAAAAGGACAAGGCATTGGAAAATCTACTGCAATTGGTAAAGCATTAGTTGTGCGTAATGCAGCTGAAGCATTAGCAGAAGATACAAAAGATCGTATTATTGTGACAATTGGTTCAGATCGCGAAATGATGCCTGCAATTTCGAATTGTGCTGGTTTGATAACAGAAGAAGGCGGATTAACAAGCCATGCTGCTGTGGTAGGTTTAAGTTTAGGCATCCCTGTTATAGTTGGAGTTAAAGATGCAACTAAACTAATAAAAAATAACCAAGAAGTTTCAATGGATGCCGTTTCAGGTGTTATCTACTATGGTGCTTCCAGAATTCTATAGTACAAAAAACCGCATTCATATAGATTTTAAATCTATAGAACTCTAAAAAAGAGGTGAAGACAATGCGGAAATTTTTAATGTTCTTAATTTTAGTTCCGATTATTGAAATATGTGTTGTTTTATTATCTGGTAAATTAATTGGCGCTTTTCCAACTCTATTATTAATAGTTGTAACAGGGATGCTTGGTGTATATCTAGCTAAAACAAAAGGTATAAAAGCTTTCCAACAACTAAAGATAGCAATTGAAAGAGGGCAAGCACCAGGAGATGCGATTATTGATGGAGTTTTAACATTTGTTGGTTCCGTCTTACTCGTTCTACCTGGGTTTATCTCAGATATTCTTGGTATTTTATTGGTAATGCCAGCAACAAGAAAGTTATTTAAACCAATGATTTATTATTGGTTGCGTAAAAAAATGAAAAAAGGTCAAATTATTTTGATGCAAAAATAGGGTGACGTTTTAATTTAACTGCGATTAATAATATGAATGGGCTAATAATTATACCTGCAACCCCAAATAGTAGTAAGCTGATTGCACTTAAGATGAAGGCGTGTACCGAGCGAATCTGCATGGTAGACGCCCACATCATAGATTCGGCGAATTGCCTTGTAAGCTGTATCACTACATATAAAATTAGTAATTGGATGCCCAATGCTACTTTTCCTATCGTTATGAAAATAATACTAATAGGAATTAAGAAAATGCCAATTCCTAAAAATGGCAAGAAATCGCAAATTGAAATCAGTAGTGCTTTTCCAACTGGTTGTGAAAATCCTAGTATAAAAAAGCCAATTGATAATAACGCTAAAGTGATCATTAATAGACGAACTTCAACAGAGATAAAATAACTAAATATTGTAGTCGCCTCTTCAAAAATACTTTGAAAAGACTTTCGAAAACGAGCAGGAATATAGGTGAAAAACCAATATTTATTCCTGCTCGTTTCGTATAATGCGAAGTAAAAAGCAACGATAAAAATAGTAACCTCAACAAGATTTTGCATGATATCCTGTATAGATTGAAAAATTTTGCTCAACATTATATCGAATAGATTAAATAATTGTTCTCTAATTTGAGTAACGATCGCCGAAGGGATATGAATGAATGATGAGGCTTCTGATAAATTTTCTTTTAAAACAGGTAATGTATCAATAAGTACTGAAGCGAGGAATAGTAATCCTACTGCTAAGCCTACAACTATAAGTATTTCAGTTAGAAGTGCAGAAAGAAATGAAGGTAATTTTACTCGTTTATGGAATAATTGAAGTAAAGGAGACAGAAAATAAGCAAGAACGATTGCTAAAGTTACTGGAAGAATGAGCCATGCGAAAAGAACTAAAAAGAGTATGAAACTCCATAATTTTATATTATTTATGATGTTTTTGTCTGAAATTTTAAAAATGTGGTCACCAGCTTCCTTATTTACCAATTTATGTTTTCTTAATAGTTTTAATATTTTCTATAAAATGCTTATATTTTCTCCATAAAAGCGTTTTTTCATGATTTGAGGGTTTTTCATTCACAAAGACGTCATAATTTATTATAATATCAATGTAAGCGATTTACTTATAGGTTCATATTGATTTTTTAAGTGTCGAAATTTGATTTTTTACACTACTTTAATACCTAAAAAGGAGCGAGAAATAATGGCAACAACTAAAGGTTTAGAAGGCGTTGTAGCAGCTGAAACTAAGATTAGCTCAATCATTGATGATACTCTTACATATGTAGGCTACAACATTGATGATTTAGCAGAAAACGCATCTTTTGAAGAGGTAGTTTACTTACTATGGCACACACGTTTACCGAAAGCGGACGAATTAGCTGAACTTAAACAACAACTAGCAGATAATATGGCAGTGCCACAAGCAGTATTAGATCACTTCAAAACTTACGATCTTAAATCAGTTCACCCAATGGCAGCTCTACGTACTGTAGTATCTTTATTAGCTTTATATGATGAAGACGCAGAAGATATGTCAGATGAAGCGAACTACCGTAAAGCTATCAAATTACAAGCTCGTATGGCAACTGTAGTTACAGCATTTGGTCGTATGCGTGCTGGTAAAGAACCAGTTGCACCTAAAAAAGATTTATCTTATGCAGCTAACTTCTTGTACATGTTAACTGGTAAAGAACCAGAACCAATTGAAGAAGAAGCTTTCAACAAAGCTTTAGTTCTTCATGCAGACCATGAATTGAATGCATCTACATTTACTGCTCGTGTATGTGTAGCAACATTATCTGATATGTATTCAGGTGTTACTGCTGCAATTGGTGCTCTTAAAGGACCTCTTCACGGTGGCGCAAACGAACAAGTTATGAAAATGTTATCTGAAATTGGTTCTATCGATAACGTAGAATCATACATCCAAAACAAATTGGATAACAAACAAAAAATCATGGGATTCGGACACCGTGTATACCGTAAAGGTGACCCACGTGCAAAACATTTACGTTTAATGTCTGAAAAATTGACTAAACTAAAAGGTAAACCTGAACTTTACGAAATGTCAGTTAAAATCCATGACATGATTCAAGAACAAAAACATTTACCAGCAAACGTAGACTTCTTCTCAGCATCAGTTTACGATTCACTAGGTATTGATCATGATTTATTCACTCCAGTATTCGCTGTTTCACGTGTATCTGGTTGGGTAGCTCATATCCTAGAACAATATGCTAATAACCGCTTAATTCGCCCACGTGCAGAATATGTTGGACCTGGTATGCAAAAATATGTACCAGTTGAAGAAAGATAATTGTTATAATGGTATTATCGTAGGGCGGCGCTTATTTAGCTCCTGCCCTACGTGTATGAATATAGGAGGCAAGGAACAAATGTCTAACGAGAAAATCGTAGTAGAAAACGGTGTACTTAATGTACCAAACAACCCAGTTATTCCATTCATCGAAGGTGACGGAATCGGCCCTGATATCTGGGCAGCTGCTTCACGTGTAATCGATGCAGCAGTAGAGAAAGCTTATAATGGCGAAAAGAAAATTCAATGGCTTGAAGTTTTGGCTGGTCAAAAAGCATTCGACAAAACTGGCGAATGGTTACCACAAGAAACTCTAGATAAAATCAATGAATATTTAATCGCTATTAAAGGCCCTCTTACAACACCAATCGGTGGAGGTATTCGTTCACTAAACGTAGCATTACGTCAACAACTTGACTTATATGTTTGCTTACGTCCAGTGCGTCACTTTGAAGGTGTTCCTTCTCCAGTTAAACGCCCAGATGATATTGATATGGTAATCTTCCGTGAAAACACTGAAGATATCTATGCTGGTATCGAATACAAAGAAGGTTCAGACGAAGTTAAAAAAGTTCTTAACTTCTTACAAAACGAAATGGGTGTAAACAAAATTCGTTTCCCAGAAACTTCTGGTATCGGTATTAAACCAGTATCAAAAGAAGGTACAGAACGTCTTGTACGTGCTGCTATCAACTATGCAATCAAAGAAGGCCGTAAATCAGTTACTTTAGTTCATAAAGGTAACATTATGAAATTCACTGAAGGTGCATTCAAAGCTTGGGGTTATGCTGTAGCTGAAAATGAATTCGCTGATAAAACTTTCACTTGGAACCAATACGATGCTATTAAAGCTGAACAAGGTCAAGAAGCTGCTGATAAAGCTCAAGCTGAAGCTTTAGCTGCTGGCAAAATCTTAGTAAAAGATTCTATCGCAGATATCTTCTTACAACAAATCTTAACTCGTCCTAAAGAGTTCGATGTTGTTGCAACAATGAACTTAAACGGTGACTATATCTCTGATGCACTTGCTGCACAAGTTGGTGGTATCGGTATTGCTCCAGGTGCTAACATTAACTATGTAACTGGACATGCAATTTTCGAAGCTACTCACGGTACAGCTCCAAAATATACTGGTTTAGATAAAGTAAACCCATCTTCAGTACTTCTTTCAGGCGTACTTATGCTTGAACACTTAGGATGGAAGGAAGCTGCTGACATGATCACTGCTTCAGTTGAAAAAACAATTGCTTCTAAAGTTGTAACTTACGACTTTGCTCGTCTAATGGATGGCGCTACAGAAGTTAAATGTTCTGAATTCGCTAATGAATTAATCAAAAATCTTTAATTCACATATGTGTAACATATGAGGGAAAAGGGTTCATCCCTTTTCCCTTTTTTATATTATTAAGGGAGGTTTTTTATAATGGTTTCTAATCGTAAAAAAATCTCAGTAATCGGCGCTGGCTTCACTGGTGCTACTTCTGCATTCTTAATAGCACAAAAAGAACTTGGAGATGTTGTTTTAGTTGATATTCCACAAGCTGAAAAACCAACAATAGGGAAAGCTTTAGACATGGCTGAAGCTGCTCCAGTTCAAGGCTTTGACTGTCATATCATTGGCACTTCAAATTACGAAGACACGAAAGATTCAGATGTTATTATTATCACTGCAGGTGTTGCCAGAAAACCTGGTATGAGCCGTGACGACTTAGTTCAAATCAATCAAAATATTATGAAAACGGTAACAGGAGAAGTGGTTAAATATTCTCCGAACGCAACGATTATTGTATTAACGAACCCAGTGGATGCAATGACTTATACAGTCTATAAAGAATCAGAATTTCCTAAAAACCGAGTTATAGGTCAATCAGGTGTTCTTGATACTGCTCGTTTCCGTACTTTCGTAGCAGAGGAATTAAACATTTCTGTTAAAGATGTAACTGGTTTTGTACTTGGTGGTCATGGTGATACGATGGTACCACTTACTCGATACTCTTATGCAGGCGGTATCCCACTAGAAACTTTAATTTCTAAAAAGCGATTAGATGAAATCGTAGCACGTACTCGTACAGGTGGTGGCGAAATCGTTAACTTACTTGGTAATGGTTCTGCTTACTACGCTCCAGCAGCTTCTCTTGTAGAGATGGCTGAAGCAATCCTTAAAGATCAACGTCGTGTATTACCTTCAATTGCATACCTAGAAGGAGAATATGGTTACAATAGTATATACCTAGGTGTACCAACTATATTAGGTGGTAACGGTATTGAACAAATTATCGAATTAGATTTGACTGCTGAAGAAAAAGCTGCTTTAGATCAATCTGCTGAGGCAGTTAAAAACGTTATGAGCCTTCTTGCTTAATAATTTTATTTCCAAAAATCGGGTAGGCATTTGCCTATCCGATTTTTTATAGAAAATTCAGTTTTAAAAGATAAAGAAACTTATTAAGTAAACTAAAAGGATCACTCTAATCAATTTCATCATGCAAAAACGAATAAAAACTAGAGAATAGATTTTGGGAATGGATTAGGATCAACTGAAAATAATACTTTTCGCTTTCGTACTCGATTTTTCTTTGGATTATTGATACTATGAAATTACTGAATATTTCAAAGGGGGAATCCTGTGTTACTTGATAAAAAAAGAAAGCTGGGCAAACAGCTTGAAGAATTATCAGTCGGGGAGTCGATTCAGCTTACAGAAAAAATTGAGGATAAAGATTTGTTATTATACTTAGGAATAACAAATGATAATAATCCTTTGTACATACAACATGACTATGCTGCTCAAACCACTTATGAAAAACCAGTTGTACCAACTATTATGTTGATAGGAATTGTGACATCAGCTATTTCAAAATATTTACCTGGTGCAGGTTCATATATACGTGAACAAACATTCCAATTTCCTAAGCCTTTATACCATTATGAAACCATTCAAATACAACTAATTGTTGAGCAAATAAATTTAGTTGATCGTGAAATTATCATAAAGGTAGAAGGTACAAATGATAAGGAAGAGATTGTGCTAGTGGGAACTGTTGTAGCAATCCCACCAATTCATCCAAAATAAATTTCAACTTAAAGCAAGTAGATTTGAGATGGGGGTTTCAAATCAGCTGCGGAGGCATAAAAATGACAAACAAAATATTAGTAGTAGAAGATGAAATATCGATTGCAACCTTATTACAATATAATCTAAAACAAGCTGGCTATGAAGTTGTTACAGCAAACGATGGACGTGCCGGTTTAGATCAAGCTATTTCTGAAAAACCGGATTTAATCTTGTTAGATTTAATGTTACCGAAATTGGATGGCATGGAAGTTTGTAAAGAATTACGTATGAAGAAAATCAACACGCCTATAATTATGCTTACAGCAAAAGATGATGAATTTGATAAAGTGCTAGGACTTGAATTAGGTGCAGATGATTATATGACAAAACCATTTAGTCCAAGAGAAGTAATGGCACGTGTAAAAGCAGTATTGAGACGTTCAAAAGTTATCGATCAACCTCAGGATGAAAATGAACAAGCTATGGGTGAAAAATCATATCATATAGGCCATCTAAACGTTTATCCTGATCGTTTTGAAGCGTTCTTGGATGACCGATTACTAGAATTTACACCTAAAGAGTTTGAATTACTGTTGTATCTTTTAGAAAATAAAAATCGGGTGTTAACACGCGATCAATTATTAAGTGCTGTGTGGCATTATGACTTTGCGGGTGATACGCGTATAGTAGATGTGCATATTAGTCATTTGCGTGATCAAATTGAAGAGAATAGCCGAAAACCAAAATTTATTAAAACAATTCGAGGATTAGGCTACAAATTTGAGGAGCCAAAAAATTGATACAGTCATTACGTTTACGTTTATTGTTTGCTTTTGGATTGTTATATATCATCACTTTAGCTGGCCTCGGCTTTACATTAGGTCAGCTATTTCCACTTCTAGTGAAAGACTCAATCAGAACAAATGTTATCAAATCAAGAGAAAATGTCACACATGCTATAGAAAAAGGACAAATAGATTTAACAAACTCACAAAAAAATTCAATCCTTGATGCGATTACTTATCATACAAAGATTCAAGATATATCGGATATTCGCCTACAGCTATGGATCTTACTGGCTATAATTTTTGTGATTACTTTTATTATCTTAATAGTAATCACATATCGACTTATCAAAAACCTATCTCAGCCGATTGATAATGTTATGATGACTGCTCATGAACTTTCAAAAGGAAATTATCTTGCTAGGGCATATGAAGTAACTGGATCGCCAACATTACAATTGAGCAAGGCAGTGAATGGACTTGCAAGAAATTTGCAAGATATCATGATTGTTCGTGAAATTGAACAAGAACGCTTGAAGACATTAATTGAAAATATGGGAAGCGCTCTTATTATGATCGGTAGAGAAGGAGATATTACGATTGTCAATCGAGTTTTTACCGAGTTATTTGATCAACAATACGAAGATGTACAAAGCCAACTTTTCCGTGAATTAGGGTTACCTCATGAATTAGAAGAATTTGTAGATTATGTCTTTAGAACAGAAGTACCATATAGAAAACAAATTCACATTAAAATTCAACATGAATACCGTGATATGGAAGTATATGGTGCACCTGTAGTTGGAGAGCATGGCTTGTGGCTTGGCGTTGTGATTGTGATGCATGACATTACAGAATTAAAAATGTTAGAACAAATAAGAAAAGATTTTGTCGCAAATGTATCTCATGAACTTCGAACACCGATTACATCTATAAAAGGTTTTTCGGAAACACTTTTAGATGGTGCATATAAGGAAGAAGAAACGCTTCTAAGCTTTTTAGAAATCATAAATAAAGAAAGTAATCGATTACAAATATTGGTGAATGATCTACTCGATTTATCGAAAATTGAAAAGACGGGCTTTACTGTTAATATGGAAAAAACAAGTTTACGTGATGTGATTATACGAACAATTGAAATGACGCATCAAAAGATAGAAGAAAAACATATGCGGTTTGAAGCGAAAATTGATGAAGAAGTTTATATTTATGGTGATCCCAATCGCTTAGTGCAAGTGGTGATGAATTTAATGGTCAATGCGATTAACTATTCACCAGAAAGAACGAAAATTACGGTTCATCTTTTTGAAAAAGATCAAAATGCCATTCTTGAGATTTCTGATGAAGGAATTGGGATAAGTAAAGAAGAAATTCCACGAGTATTTGAACGATTTTATCGTATAGATAAAGCACGAAGTCGAAATTCTGGTGGAACGGGATTAGGGTTAGCAATCGTAAAACACCTAGTTGAAGCGCATCATGGGAAAATACAAGTGGATAGTGTTGTTGGAAAAGGAACAACAATGCGTCTCATTTTTCCAAAAATTTAACTCTAAGATTATTTTATAGGACTGTTTAGGGGAAAAGTGATATTACTGCTTAAATAGCTAGATAAAAACTAAAGATAAGATGAACTTTATGGTTAAACTAAGTTAGATCAAAAAACGGGGAATTCCTCGTTTTTTGTATTTACTTAAATCAATTTCATAATTCAAAGATACGCTATATCTATTTGAACGTTGTCTAAGAAGCGAAAGATGGCGAGTCCTCGAAAATGCATTCGCATTTTCTTTGTGCGGTGGTAATTCAAGGAAGCTTATTCAATGTCCTGCGGGAAAGCGAGACAGGTGAGATCCCGCAGGTAGCATCAGCGAACGAGGAGGCTCACCGCTCGCTTAGCACGAAAGCACCATCTGGAGTGGCATATTAAGAAAAACTATATATAAAGTATAATCCGAATTATGGTTTGTACATTTATAAATCATTCGTTTTTTTTAACTGGAAAAGCATTTATGAAATGGACTCCCTTAAAGGAAAAATAAGAAAAAGATAGCTATGTTTATTGACTTTACAATATCTTTACAATGTCTTTATATAAACCAAAAATAGCAGCTTTATACTAATAGTTGAAGCCCCCTTCAAATTCTTTCTAAAAAGAGAGTCGCAGTTTCATAGCGCTCTCTTTTTATTTTATTATAAAACCGAACGTTTTTTCGTATATTGAACAGCACTCTTTTCCTTTCCGCTAATAAGCATGTTAAAATAGAGAATGAGAAATAGCTAATGAAATCTCTATAATATGCAGAAAATGAATATAAAGAATAAGCGATTTAACTATTTAGGAGTGTGCCTATATGACAAAGGAAAAGTTACTTTTATTAGATGGTAATAGTTTGGCGTATCGAGCGTTTTTTGCGTTACCATTATTAACAAATGACCATGGTATCCATACGAATGCAGTATATGGATTTACAACGATGTTGCAAAAAATAGTAGAAGAAGAAAAGCCAACCAAAATGCTTGTAGCATTCGATGCTGGTAAAACAACATTTCGACATAAAACCTATTCAGAATATAAAGGTGGTAGACAAAAGACCCCTCCTGAATTATCGGAGCAATTTCCATATTTGCGAAAACTGCTAGATGCATATCAAATTAAACAATACGAGTTAGAAATGTACGAAGCAGATGATATTATTGGCACATTGAGTAAACAAGCAGATGAACAAGGCCTTGAAGTAATTATTGTTTCAGGTGATAAGGACTTAACGCAATTAGCATCTACTAATACAACAGTTTATATTACTCGAAAAGGTATGACAGATATTGAACACTATACACCGGAGCATATAGGAGAAAAATATGGCCTAATGCCACATCAAATTATTGACATGAAAGGCTTAATGGGCGATTCATCTGATAATATTCCTGGTGTTCCAGGTGTTGGTGAAAAAACTGCGATCAAACTACTTACCCAATTTCCAACTGTTGAAGAAGTGTATGAACATATTGATGAAGTAAGTGGAGCAAAGCTAAAAGAAAAACTTGTGAATAACGAAGCGCAAGCGAAAATGAGTAAACAACTTGCGACAATTAACCGTGAAGCACCTATTGAAATAACAATTGATGAATTACATTACGAGGGACCAGATGTTGATAAGTTATTTGGTTTATGGCAAGATCTTTCATTCAAATCTTTAATTGAAAAAAGCAGTTATAAAGCAGAAGCTAAAGAAACAACCGCATTAAAATTTGAAATTGTGAACGATCTAACAGAAGAACAATTGACAAGCCCAATGGCTATGCATTTAGAGTTAGCAGATGAACATTATCATACTTGCGAAAAATTTGGAATTGCGCTAACTGCAGGCGAAATAGCTTATTATATTCCATTTGAAAATGCTTTAAAATCCAAAGAATTTATCGCATGGCTTGAAGACGAGACAAAAAGAAAGTACTTATTTGATTCAAAAGCAACACAAGCAGCATTATTAAGAAGTGGAATCAAACTAAATGGTGTTGATTTTGACTTTTTATTAGCAGCATATATTCTTAATCCTGCAATGTCATCTGATGATGTAGCAGCCGTTGCAAAGGAATTTGGTTACTCAGATGTTCAATCAAATGATGTTGTATATGGTAAGGGCGCAAAAAAAGCCATTCCAGAACAAAAGGTTATTGCAGAGCATGCAGGACGCAAGGCAACTGCTGTTTTTAGTCTTCAACCAAAACTTGAACAACGTTTAAACGAAAACGAGCAATATGATTTATATCGTAATCTAGAATTGCCACTTGCTACGATTCTTAGTCAAATGGAGAGCCAAGGTGTATCTGTTGATCGTCATCGATTAGTTGAAATGGGAGCTGAATTAACAGCTAAATTGAAAGATATCGAGGAAGATATTTATGAAGTTGCAGGAGAAAAATTTAATATTAATTCGCCTAAACAATTAGGTGTTATTTTATTTGAAAAATTAGGATTACCTGTTATTAAAAAAACAAAGACAGGTTATTCAACAGCTGCTGATGTACTAGAAAAATTAGCCCCAGAGCATGAAATTATTCAGCATATTTTACAATACCGTCAATTAGGAAAGTTACAGTCGACTTATATTGAGGGGCTTTTAAAAGTCATTCATCAGGATGATCAAAAAATTCATACTCGTTATCAACAAGCATTAACTTCAACAGGTCGTCTAAGTTCAACAGATCCTAACCTTCAAAACATTCCAGTGAGATTAGAAGAGGGGCGTAAAATCCGCCAAGCATTTGTGCCTTCTCATGAAGGTTGGAAAATGTTCGCTGCCGATTATTCTCAAATTGAATTACGGGTACTTGCACATATGTCAAATGATGAAAATCTAATTAACGCTTTTAAACATGGTATGGATATTCATATGAAAACAGCTATGGATGTTTTCCATGTAGAGGCAGAAGATGTCACTTCAAATATGAGACGGGCAGCAAAAGCAGTTAACTTTGGAATTGTTTATGGTATTAGTGATTATGGTTTATCTCAAAACTTGAATATTACGCGAAAAGAAGCGGCTGATTTTATCGAACGTTATTTCAAAAGCTTCCCTGGTGTTCAAGAATATATGAAGAATATTGTGGAAGAAGCGAAGAAAAAAGGGTATGTGACAACAATTTTGAACCGTCGACGTTATCTACCTGATTTAAATAGTTCGAACTTTAATTTGCGTAGTTTCGCAGAACGCACTGCGATGAATACCCCAATTCAAGGTAGCGCAGCAGATATTATCAAAAAAGCTATGATTGATATGGCAAAAGCATTAAAAGAACATCATTTACAAGCAAAAATGTTATTACAAGTACATGATGAATTAATCTTTGAAGCACCAGAGGAAGAAATTGCAACATTAGAAAAACTGGTACCAGAAGTGATGGCTAACTGTATACAACTAAAAGTACCATTAAAAGCAGATTTCGCATCAGGTGCTACTTGGTATGAAACGAAATAAAGGAGCAGTGATCGCATGCCAGAATTACCTGAAGTAGAAGGAGTTGTGCGTGCACTTCAACCTGTCGTGTCGGAGAAAGTAATCCGTCATGTACAGGTTTCCAAAACAATCTGTACCTCCATTAATCAAGGAAAAGCCTGTATCATTAAGGGAATGGATCCGGAAATTTTTTCGGATGCATTAGTAAACATGACAATTAGAGAAGTCAAAAGACGTTCAAAGTATATCTTCTTCTATCTGGAAAAAGGTGACAAAAACTATGTGTTGGTCAATCATTTAGGTATGACTGGAGCATGGTTCCATGTTCACTCATTAAAAGAAATTACGGAAAATAAGTTTCAAAAGCATATTCATATTGTATTGACTTTTGAACAAGATGAATTTCTTGTGTATGCTGATATTCGACGTTTTGGGGAATTACGTCTCTTACATTCTATCGATGAGTATCCGCCACTTTTAGAAATCGCACCAGAGCCCTTTCTAGAAGAAGCGTTGCCCTATTTTTTAACAAAATCAAAGTTACCTAAATATGCAAACAAGCCAGTGAAAGAAGTCATTATGGATGGGCATGTCATTGCAGGTTGTGGCAATATCTACGCAACAGAGTCGTTGTTCAGGATGAAAATTCATCCTTCTAGAAAGATTTCTCGCATAAGTGATAAAAGAAAAAAGGAGCTATTCCAAACAATTGTATCGATTTTACAAGAAAGTATCGATGCTGGAGGTTCAAGTATTTCAGATTATCGAAATATAAATGGTGAAGCAGGTGGAATGCAAGATCGTTTACAGATGTATGGGAAGAAAGCGTGTCCAATATGTCATACTAATACAAAGCAAATGGTTATTTCAGGAAGGAATTCAGTGTATTGTCCGAAATGCCAACATTAAAGGTGTGTGAATAAATTGATTATTGGTTTAACTGGAAGTATTGCTAGTGGCAAAAGCACAGTAGCTAATATGTTAAAAGAATTAGATTTAAAGATTGTTGATGCGGACGTAGTTGCTAGAGATGTTGTAGAACCAGGAACAGAGACATTACAAAAAATTGTAAAAGTATTTGGCGAAGATATTTTACTAGAAAATGGTGCTTTAAACCGTGCAAAACTAGGAGAAATTATTTTCCATAACCCTGCAAAAAGAAAAGAATTAAACGAAATTATTCATCCTGCAATTCGTAAAGAAATGTTGAGACAAAGGGATGAATGGCTTGAAAAAGGGGAAAAACATATAGTAATGGATATTCCGTTACTTTTTGAAAGTAAATTACAACATTTTGTAGAAAAAATTCTAGTCGTTTCTGTTACTGAGGAAACCCAACTAACAAGATTAATGGAACGTAATCATTTATCCGAAGAAGAGGCGAAAGCTAGAATCGCCTCGCAGCTTCCACTTTCTGTAAAAGAAAAAGGTGCTGATGCAGTTATTTATAATAATGGGAATTTTGAAAATACACGCGAACAACTATTGAAAATACTCATTTCGTGGGACGTTATATAAGAATACTCTATAATATTCTGAAAATATAAACATTAAAATATAGCTTATAATATGTTTTACTTTCTGAGAAATGTGCTATACTATTTGAGAATAAAACAAATGAAGTATAACGGTTTAACAGGGAGGATTTTATTCATGACAGTCTCAATTGCTATTAACGGATTTGGCCGTATTGGTCGTATGGTTTTCCGTCAAGCGATACTGCAAGATGATTTAAATATTGTAGCAATAAATGCGAGCTATCCAGCCGAAACATTGGCTCATTTGATAAAGTATGACACAACTCATGGCAGATTTGATGGTGAAGTAAAAGCAGAAGAAGATGCATTAGTTGTTAATGGTAAACGCGTTCAACTTGTAAACGATCGTAACCCTCAAAACTTACCTTGGAAAGAAATGGGTGTAGATATCGTTATTGAAGCAACAGGTAAATTTAATGAACGTAGTAAAGCAGCATTACACCTTGAAGCTGGTGCTAAAAAAGTTATTTTAACAGCACCTGGTAAAAATGAAGATGTTACAATCGTAATGGGTGTTAATGATGATAAATTAGATCTTTCAAAACACGATATTATCTCCAATGCTAGTTGTACTACAAACTGTCTTGCACCAGTTGCAAAAGTTCTAAATGATACATTTGGAATTGATAACGGCTTAATGACAACAGTTCATTCATATACAAACGATCAAAAAAATATTGACAATCCACATAAAGATTTACGTCGTGCTCGTGCATGTGCTGAATCGATTATTCCAACTTCTACAGGTGCTGCGAAAGCCTTGACATTAGTATTACCTGAATTACAAGGTAAATTACATGGTATGGCTCTACGTGTTCCTACACCTAACGTTTCATTAGTAGACTTAGTTGTAGACTTACAACGTGATGTTACAGCTGAAGAAGTAAATGAAGCATTCAAAAAAGCGGCTGCAGGAGCACTAAAAGGTATTTTAGATTTCACAATGGAACCACTTGTATCTCGTGACTATAATACAAATCCTGCATCAGCAACAGTTGATGGTCTTACTACAATGACAATCGGTTCTCGTAAAGTAAAAGTACTTGCTTGGTATGACAACGAATGGGGTTACTCTTCACGCGTTGTAGACCTTACAAAAAAAGTTGTAGCTGAGTTGAAAGAAACAGTAAACGCATAATTATTCGTTTCGATAAAATCCTTCTAACCGAATTGGTTGGAAGGATTTTTTTTCTAAAATTGAGCGAAAATAGATAATAGAATCGAAATTTGTCATATTCTGAACAGTTTTTTTAGTGTAAAGGACAATTTCTACTCTTTTTTTCGATTTATATCATTATTTTTTGATATAATAGGTAAACTAATATGTTTCGAAATCAGGAGAGAAAAGTTATGAAATGTCCAGCATGTCAGTATAACGGAACGAAAGTCATCGATAGCAGACCAGTTGATGATAATAAAGCCATTCGCAGGCGTAGAGAATGTGAATCATGTAGTTTTCGTTTTACGACTTTTGAAAAAGTAGAAGAGATGCCACTAATTGTTATAAAAAAAGATGGATCGCGTGAAGAATTTAGTCGAGAAAAAGTACTTCGAGGTCTTATTCGGGCATGCGAAAAGCGTCCTGTAGCTTTAAGTGTGTTAGAGGATTTAGTGTTTAATATTGAGCAAGATTTACGAAGAATTGGTAATGCTGAGGTAAAAACAGAAGATGTTGGGGAAATGGTAATGGATAGACTTTCTAAAATAGATGAAGTTTCCTATGTTCGTTTTGCATCCGTTTATCGCCAATTCAAGGACATTAATGTATTTATTGATGAGTTAAGAGAATTAATCGAAAAACAATCTAAAGAACATGAAAATGAAAAGTAAGTGTAGGTTTTGGAAGGAGAATCGTTGGTGAATTTATATAAAGAATTGCAACCTGTTGATCGCCTATCCATTCGCGTACCTTTTCCTCTATCTAGTTATGACCGAAAGCTGATTACTCTTTTGTATCAACCGCTTATTGGAGCAGAACCAATTAGCCTCTATTTTTTGTTATGGGCTGAGGGAGAAAATGTAGATGATAGTACAAGATCACACTATCATTTGATGAACTCTTTAGACATGCCGATTGGTAAAATTTTCAAATCAAGAATAGCTCTTGAAGCGATTGGATTATTACGCACTTGGCGTAAAGATCAGCAAGAAATGCGTTCTTTCATCTATGATGTGATGCCACCTCTAGATGCAGCTACATTCTTTGATGATCCACTACTATCAATGTTCCTATTCAGTAAAATTGGTGAATCAGCATACCGAAATTTACGGCAACGTTTTGTTTCAAAAGGAATGTCCAATTATGGCTATCAGGAAGTTTCAAGAACATTTACAGATGTTTATCGACCTGTTCAGCATAGTTTGCCATCTGATGAAATACAGCTTACAGGATTACAAGAAAAGCCAAAAGAATTGCCTTTTCACTATGAGGATTTTGATTTCAACCTATTAAGAGCGGGCTTATCGGAGCAACTTATTCCGTCATCCGTATTAACAGCAGAAATCAAAGCAACGATTGCAAAATTAGCTTTTCTTTATCATTTAACACCACTTGATATGCAGAAAATTGTTTTATTAGCGCTGGATGATCAAATGGTTTTGAGTGATTTACGTTTAAAAAAAGAAGCAGCAGATTATTATAAACTAACAGTATCGAAAGAACCTCCATCGATGCAATCTGTCATCAAAAATCAACCGAAACAAGAAGTATTCACACAAACATCTTTAATAGATGAGGAAATCGATCCTATGGAGGCAGAGCTGATACGCTGGTTCGAAACATCTTCGCCAATTGATGTATTGACTGCAGTAGCAGGTGGCAAGGAGCCATTTCCTAATGATCGGCAGTTAGTAGAAGATTTGGTGATGCAATATGAAATTCCAACACCTGTTGTGAACGTATTAATTCATTATGTTTTTTTACGTAATAATGGGAAATTAAACCGCAAATATATTGAAACTATCGCATCCCATTGGCGTAATACAGGCGTCAAAACAGCCAGAGAAGCGATGAAGTTAGCAAGAGAGTTTGAAGAAAATAATGCAACTGATTCAAAAACAACAGCAATAAAAGAAACAAAAGATTATTCAAAAGAATACAAATTGCTAAAAGCTGGGGCAGGTGTTTTTTATCAACTACCACAGTTTGTTGATTCGGAGTATTCAAATATAGAAGAATTAAAAAAAGAGTTAATTTCAATCTTTGATCGTGTAAAACCAATTGATTTATTAACAATGCTTGTAAAAGGGAAGACGCCTTTTGAAAAGGATGTAAAAGTGGTACAAGATTTTACTTCTAAGTATGATATGCAAACGCCTGTTGTGAATGTTCTTATTCATTATGCATATTACCTAAGTAATGCCAACTTAAATAGTGCATTCCTGCAAGCAATTGCTTCTAATTGGCAAAAAAACAGTGTTCAAACAGCTGAACAAGCTTTGGATTTTGCAAAAGAATATCAAGTTCAGAAAAGCCGAAAACAATTTATCCCAAAAGGAAAACAAACGGCAAAGCCTAAAAATGTTCCTGATTGGTACTATGAAAACAAATTAAAACAACAGAAGAAAAAAGAAGGACAATCATCCGAAGAGAAGCAAACAGATTATGAAAAGAAACGTCGAGAAATATTGAAAAAACTAGGTATGAATGAAGGAGAGGTGGATTCATAATGGAACCAATCAACAATGAATTGAAAAAGATGATGGATTCACAATTTCAAGCACGTTACAATGAAATGCAAAGAGAAATACTTGAGAATAAAGGAGTTCAAAAATTCTTAGCTGATCATGATCAAGTAGCAAACCGTGAAATGGTTGAAAGAGGTTTAGGAAAACTTTACGAATATGTTAATCAACAACATGATTGTGGCCAATGTGAGTCTGTCGCTACTTGTAAAAACGCTATAAACGGATTTGTTCCAAAACTAACCATTATTCGAGGGCAAATAGATGTAGAATACGTTCCTTGTCAAACAAAGAGAATGGAGGATGCCCGTCGCAAAGCAGCTTCTATGATTTCGAGTATGCATATGCCAAAAGATGTTCTCAAGGCGAAAATCAGTGACTTAGATACGAGCAATGAGTCTAAAAAGGCAATTCGAACGTTTGCAGAATTATTTATACAAAAAGTACGCAATACAGGGAACTTACCGAGAAGTGGATATTATATCTATGGTAATTTTGGTGTCGGTAAATCGTATGTACTTGGAGCAATTGCGAATGAGCTTGCTACAATGGAGATCAAAACGGTTATGGTTTATGTACCTGATTTCCTAAGTGAATTGAAAAGTTCCATTCAAGATCAGTCACTACAAGAAAAGGTTGACTTTGTAAAAAAAGCACCTGTCCTTATGTTAGATGACTTAGGTGCTGAAAGCTTATCTGCTTGGACTAGAGATGAAATTATCGGAACGATTTTACAATTCCGTATGAATGAAGGATTACCAGTCTTCATCACATCTAATTATAATTACGATCAGCTTGAAAATCATTTTGCAACAACTCAAAAAGGCGACGTAGATGTGATTAAAGCAGCCAGAATAATGGAACGTATTAAAGCATTAACGACAGACTTTGAAATGATTGGGGAAAATAGACGACTTTATCAAATTGATTAAGACGTAAATTGATACTTGATTTTTAAAAGTATTCAGTATATAATTTCAGTCATAATCTAAATTGAAATGCTTAGAAAAGGACAACAATTTTCTGCACGACTCAAAGAGAGGGAAGCCTTGGCTGAAAGCTTCTTAGTAACGGCACAAAATTTACCGCCTTGGAGCAGCGACAGTGAATGAAAAGTAATTGTCGACGGTTGCGGCCCGTTAGCCGATCTAGAGCTTCATCTATGTAATGCTTTTTAGCTTACTTAGAAGGAAGAAGGGTGGAACCACGAGTATAATCTCGTCCCTTTGTGGACGGGATTTTTTTTATGCAATTATTTAAGTGCTGAGGGATCTTGGGTTTAAGGTAGAGCGTCTAAGTGCGCCGCGTCCTGTGACAACGACTATCTGACTCACATTCTTGGCGCTCTCGAGGGCTGATCAGGAAAGTGCTGTAGCTTCTCAATTTAAATTGTGCATAGAAAATTTCTCCAGCTTGTGGCCCAGAGCTCTTGAATATATAAAAAAAGGAGAGATTATTATGGCAGACATGATCAAATTAACATTCCCTGACAGCTCAGTAAAAGAGTTTGAAAAAGGTATTACTACTGATGCAGTTGCACTATCAATTAGCCCAGGATTACGTAAAAAAGCAATTGTGGGTAAATTTAATGGCGTATTAGTTGATACTAAGACTCCTCTTAATGAAGACGGTTCAATTGCAATCATTACACCTTCTGATGATGAAGCACTTGAAGTATTACGTCACTCAACAGCCCATCTATTAGCTCAAGCTGTTAAACGTTTATTCCCTGGTGTAAAACTTGGTGTTGGTCCTGTAATTGAAGGTGGTTTCTACTACGATATTGATTCTCCAGAACCAATCACTTCTGAGGATTTTCAACGTATTGAAAAAGAAATGAAGAAAATTGTTGCAGAAAATATTGAAATCGTACGTCATGATGTTTCACGTGCAGAAGCGAAAAAACGCTTTGAAGAAATTAGTGATGAGTATAAACTAGAGCTTCTTGAAGCAATTCCTGAAGACGAACAAGTTTCAATCTACGAACAAGGTGATTTCTTCGATCTATGCCGTGGGGTACATGTACCTTCTACAGGTAAAATTAAAGAATTTAAATTATTATCAATTGCTGGTGCCTATTGGAGAGGTAACTCAGACAACAAAATGCTTCAACGTATTTACGGTACAGCTTTCTTCGATAAAAAAGATTTAAAAGCACATCTTGAAATGCTTGAAGAAGCAAAAGAACGTGACCACCGTAAAATTGGTAAAGAACTCGAACTATTCACTACAAACAAATTAGTAGGTCAAGGTTTACCACTATGGTTACCAAATGGTGCTACAATTCGCCGTACAATCGAACGATACATTGTGGATAAAGAAGTATCTCTTGGTTACAAACACGTTTACACTCCAGTACTAGGTTCTAAAGAACTTTACGTAACATCAGGTCACTGGGATCACTACCAAGAAGATATGTTCCCACCAATGGAAATGGACAACGAGACATTAGTGCTTCGTCCAATGAACTGCCCTCACCACATGATGGTCTATAAATCAGCAATGCGTTCATACCGCGATCTGCCATTCCGTGTTGCAGAACTTGGTACAATGCACCGTTATGAAATGAGTGGCGCTGTTTCTGGTTTACAACGTGTTCGAGGCATGACTTTAAATGACGCTCACCTTTTCGTTCGTCCAGACCAAATCAAAGAAGAATTCAAAAAAGTAGTTGAATTAATCCTATCTGTTTATAAAGACTTCGATTTAAACGACTATGAATTCCGTCTTTCATACCGTGATCCAGAAGATACTGAAAAGTACTTCGATGACGATGAAATGTGGGAAAAAGCACAAAGTATGCTAAAAGAAGCAATGGATGACCTTGGCTTAAGTTATTACGAAGCTGAAGGTGAAGCAGCATTCTATGGTCCAAAACTTGACGTTCAAGTGAAAACTGCAATTGGTAAACAAGAAACTTTATCTACAGTTCAACTTGACTTCTTATTACCAGAACGCTTTGACTTACACTACATTGGTGAAGATGGTAAACAACATCGTCCAGTCGTTATTCACCGTGGTGTTGTATCTACTATGGAACGTTTTGTAGCCTTCCTAATCGAAGAGTACAAAGGTGCATTCCCAACTTGGTTAGCGCCAGTTCAAGTTCAAGTAATTCCTGTTTCTAACGATGTACACTTCGATTACGCGAAAGGTGTACAAGAAAAACTTCAAGCAGCAGGCTTCCGTGTAGAAATGGATTACCGTGACGAAAAACTTGGTTATAAAATCCGTGAAGCACAAATGAAGAAAATCCCTTACATGCTTGTATTAGGTGATAAAGAATTAGAAGATGGCAGCGTAAACGTTCGTCGTTATGGCTCAAAAGATTCTGAAACAGTACCATTTGAAGAATTCTTAAAAGCCATTCAAGAAGACGTAGCTCATAAAGGTTAAAAGCGAATGGCGCTCGTTAAGCTTTGTCGGTCAGATGTTCTACACGCGAAGAGGCGCTCTTTGCCTCACAGCGGGGAGGTTATCTGGTCCGAAAAGCTAGCGCCAGTAGCTGGATAAGGTTAAAGAGCGAAGAAAGCTTATTTTACTAATTATAATAGAAGATAAAGCACATCCTTACTACTAAGGTAAGAATGTGCTTTTTTATGACAATGTTTAAAATAACTCTAGTACTCCTATTCCAGTAGAAATAGAATTGGCATATGATTTGGTAGAAAGTAAATATATAGATGAAATTTTTTAAGGGAATTTTGTATAGCCATCTTAGTTGAAGTGGAATTAGCGAAGACTCCTGTGGGAAAACGGACTAGACGAGACCCCGCAGGAAGCGATTAAGGAACAGAGTCTAAGAACGCCACGTCCTGTGGCAAGGACTCCGTGACCAACATCCTGTTGCCCTGAGGAAGCTCGTCAGTTCGCCCACGGAAAGCGATGCTAAATCCACTTCCACTTCATGAAAATGCAGATTTAAATCGATCTAATATATAAAAGAAAATATATAAAAGAAATTATAATAATCATTGACAAAGTTTATATGACATGATAAACTAATAAAGGTTAATGAATACAAGTTTGTGGTTGAAGAAGAGGCTGCCCGCTTCTCACCTGATCGATCTAAGCAATTAGTGTTGACAGGTTACATGATAGAACGGATCACGCATTTCGGCGTGTACATATATCTTGCGGGCGGACATTTCGACTATGTCCGCCCTTTTTTAGTGGACATCGAAATAACCGTACCGATTCATCGGGCAACTAGCCCAAACCATGTATTCGCGACACTACTTGGAGGTGGATTGTTATTAGCAAAGACATGTATGTAAACGAAGGCATTCGCGCTCGTGAACTTCGTCTAATCGATCATAATGGTGATCAGCTTGGAGTAAAATCACGCAATGAAGCCTTAACTATTGCAGAACGTGCAAATTTGGATCTTGTCCTTGTGGCTCCTCAAGCCAAGCCACCGGTCGCTCGTATCATGGACTATGGTAAATTCAAATTCGAGCAACAAAAGAAAGATCGCGAAGTACGCAAAAACCAAAAAGTTATCGTGATGAAAGAAGTAAGACTAAGTCCTACTATTGACGAACACGATTTCCAAACAAAATTGCGTAACGGGATTAAGTTCCTTGAAAAAGGGGACAAAGTGAAAGCATCTATTCGCTTTAAAGGTCGTGCAATTACGCACAAAGAAATCGGCCAAAAAGTATTAGATCGCTTCGCAGAAGCTTGTGCTGAAGTTGCAACGGTTGAACAAAAACCGAAAATGGAAGGCAGAAGCATGTTCTTAGTACTTCAACCTAAGAACGAAAAAAAATAAGTTTTAGTCGAACAGTTTAGGAGGAATTCGAAATGCCAAAAATGAAAACTCACCGTGGCGCAGCTAAACGTTTCAAAAAAACGGGTACTGGTAAATTAAAATATGACCGTGCTTTCGGTAGCCACTTATTCGCAAACAAATCTACAAAAGCAAAACGTCACTTACGTAAAGCAAACATCGTTTCTTCAGGTGACTTCAAACGCATCAAATCTTTACTTACGAACATTAAATAATTCGAAAATAACAATATATTCATGTAATTGAATAGCAGGAGGTAATTAGTATGCCACGCGTAAAAGGCGGTACTGTAACACGCGCTCGTCGTAAAAAAGTTTTAAAATTAGCTAAAGGTTACTTTGGCTCTAAACACACATTATATAAAGTTGCTAACCAAGCAGTCATGAAATCAGGTCAATATGCATACCGTGACCGTCGTCAAAAGAAACGTGATTTCCGTAAATTATGGATTACTCGTATCAACGCTGCTGCTCGCATCAACGGTCTTTCTTACAGCCGTTTAATGCATGGTTTAAAAGTTGCTGAAATCGAAGTTAACCGTAAAATGTTAGCTGATTTAGCAGTAAACGATGCAGCTGCATTCGCTCAATTAGCAGACGCTGCTAAAAAAGCAATCGTTAAATAATATATGCAATTAGCATATTTTAAGCCTATGAATGTTATACATTCATAGGCTTTTTTTTAAAGCTATATTCTATTTTGGGGGTATTCATTCAATATAGCGAAGAGTAATAGAAAAAAGTAAAGTTTCATTAAATAAAGGAAAAACCTTTCGCTCACAACGAACGAAAGGTTTTTCGCTATTTTAGGAACTACTCCTTGAAAAGTATAGCTGCCATTTCCTCTTTTGAATGAAGAAAATCACTTAGTCTATATTCGTCTAAAACTGATATATAAGCATGAAGTGCCTTATTTAATGCACCTTTCAAATTACATACGGGAGAGATGATACAACCAATAGATTCAGGATTAAAACAATCGACTAGATAGAAATCTTCCTCAGTTTGTCGAATAACCTTACCGATAACAATATCCTCAGGCTTCATTGCAAGATGAATACCACCACCACGACCACGAATGGTTTCAATATATCCAAGCTTACCAAGCTCATGTGTAACTTTCATTAAATGATTCTTTGAAATTCCATATGCATCCGATATTTCTTTAATCGTGGCTAGCTTCTCAGGTTCCATGGCACCAAGATAGAGCAGGACACGTAAAGAATAATCGGTATATAAAGTTAATCGCATCCAAAACACCACCATTTCTATAACTATTATACCATGTAAAGTAAAACCCACGTTAATTTTAAAAGATACTTTTTAAATATGTCTTTTTCGTCAAAAGATATATTTAAAATATGTCTTTTTTGTTAAAGATGTATTTTTAATATTGCTTTAAAGAAAAAACGGGTGTATCTTTTAGTTGTTAAAAGAAAAGGAGTGTTGATCATGTTATCTCAACAAACTATGGATATCGTAAAATCTACTGCACCAGTATTAGAAGTACACGGAACAGCCATTACAAAAACTTTTTATAAAAATATGTTCGCAGCACATCCAGAATTATTAAACATCTTCAACCATGCTAACCAAGCAAAAGGTCGTCAACAAGCAGCGTTAGCTAACACAGTTTATGCAGCAGCAGTGCACATTGAAAATTTAGGAGCAATTATGCCAGTTGTTCGCCAAATTGCACAAAAACACCGTAGCTTAGGGATTAAACCAGAACATTACCCAATCGTTGGAGAATTTTTACTAGGCGCAATTAAGGAAGTTCTTGGGGATGCAGCAACTGATGAAATTATCAATGCTTGGGCAGAAGCATATGGCGTAATTGCTGATGCATTCATGGCAACTGAAGAAGAAATGTATAAAGAAGCTGAAAGCCAAGAAGGTGGTTGGAGATTCTTCAAAGAATTTGAAATCGCTGATAAAGTGAAAGAAAACGATGAAATTACTTCATTCTACTTAAGACCAGTTGCAGGAAAAGAATTACCTGAATATAAACCAGGTCAATACATTACAGTTCAAGTTCAAATCCCTGGTGAAGAATACGCTCATAACCGTCAATATAGCTTATCAAGAGCTCCAAAAAAAGATGCATTCTTCCGTATTTCAGTGAAACGTGAAGATTTAAACGATCCACAAGGTAAAGTATCCGTTTATCTACACAACCAAGCGCAAATTGGTGATCGTATTAAAGTTAGTGCACCTGCAGGAGATTTCCAATTAGACCTTGCATCTAAAGCACCAGTAACATTCATCGCCGGTGGTGTTGGGATTACGCCATTAATGAGTATGTTCGATACTTTAGCTGCACTTGATGCAAATAGAAAAACAACACTTATCCACAGTGCACGTACAGCAAAATTACATGTTTTCGACAAAGAAATTTCTTCAAACTTAGAAAAAATGCCTAATGCAAGTTATATCGCATTAAATACAGATGAAGTTGGGCACATCACAAAAGAATTCTTAGAAGAAAACGTAAGTCTTGAAAATGATGTTTATGTTTGTGGACCAGCAGTATTCATGGAAGCAATTATCAACCATTTATATGAAATTGGTTTCAAAGAATCTCAAATCCATTTCGAATTCTTCGGACCAGCAATGCAACTAAAAGTAAACGCTAACGCATAATAGCAAAATAAAAAAATAGCAAAGAGCCAAAAAAGTAGCCAGAGAAGTATATCTGGCTGCTTTTTAATGGGGAAATAATTTAGAAATTAGCCGAAAATATTGAGTTATGAGTTAACGTAGAAGACGCGAGTGAAGCAAAAGGGGGCTCGTCAGTCGGCAGCTGCTAACCCAGAAGGAAAGTAAATTCTATATATACAGCAAAGTTAGCAGATTCATACGATTTCCAAACTTATAAGAGCCTTAAAGGTAGTGCTGCTAAGTCGAAGTGTACAGTACGAGACAGGCTAGTGAATCTGTTAAAATTCCACATATAAAAGCCTAAATTGATTCATTTTGATAAAAAATTCAATTTATTGTAACAAAATCAATTAATAATAATAAAAATTGTTAATTTCCTTATATATGAATCTTTATACCTAGTAAAAATTTGTTATTCTATTAGTAAAGAGTTAGGTATATAGATACATTAATTGAAAAGGAGATTAGCATCGATGAAGAAAATGAAAGTATTAATCGCAGTATTTGTCGCGATGATTGTATTTACAGTTAGTATGCATCGTGCTCATGCTGAAGAGTTAGGGCCGGCGAATCCTGATAGTACAACTAAATGGGAAACAACACCTACAGTAGTAGATACCTCAAGCAATAAATTACGCTTAATGAAGTCAGAACCAATTATTGCGGATATTTCAAAATGGCAAGGGAATATCGATTGGGCAAAAGCGAGTAAAAAGTTGGATTTAGTAATTATTCGTACACAGCATGGTAGTACGGATGAAGATACATATCATAAGAAAAATGAAGCAGGTGCGAAAAAATACGGTGTACCATTTGGCGTATATGCTTATAATTTGGCTGTCTCATCTGCAGATGCAAAGGTAGAAGCAAATGACTTTTATAATCGAGCAGACAAAGATGCTCAATTCTATGTAATTGATGTGGAACAAAATACAAGTTTATCAGGAGAAAGTATGCGAACGATTACAAACGCATATATCAAACAACTCCGTACAAAAACAGATAAGAAAATTGGGATATATGTTGCACATCATTTGTACAAAAGTTTTAATTTAGATACGTCCAAAGCAGATTTTGTATGGATACCTCGATATAGTACATCCAAACCAGACTATGACTACGATCTATGGCAATATACAGACAAAGGAAGAATCGATGGAATTAATGCAAATGTTGATTTGAATCGATTAAATCCAAATCTTACATTAGATGAATTTTTAAACGACACTGACTCATCAAAAGATGATAATAGTGAGAGTTCGGAAGAAAAAGCAAATGGAGATAATTCAGAGACTGAAACAGCAAGTGTCCATGTCGATTACCATTCAACGAATCCTAAACAGATTGTTTTAAATATGGATACTGCCCAATATAGAAACAGTAATTTAGATGGAACAACAAAAACAGCAACCTTAAAAAAAGGGCAAGTACTTGAAACAACTGCACTTGTGAATAGTACACAAGGTAAAAAGGCATTACAATTAGCGAATGGTCAATATATTACTGCCGATAAAAAAATTGCGATTCAATTATCAGCAGATATAAATTCATATTATACGAAAAAGCCGTCTTATGTGATTTTAAGCAAAGATGTAGGTGCATATTCTTCTACTAGTTTTGCTAATTCCACTAAAATGTTCAATGTCAAGAAGAATACCATTTTAACAATTAAGGATATAGCGTATACTTCGACCGGTATTCCAAGATTAAAAACAGTTTCTGGTAGTTATATTACAGCAAACAAATCGTATGTAAATGTCCTAACTTCACAGTTCAAAGACTATGTTTTAACAAAACCGAATTACGTTAAACTTACTAAAAATGTAAATCAATATAGTAGTATTTCTTTTACATCATCTACAAAAAGCGCTGTTCTAAAAAAAGGTAAATTAGTAAATATTAAAAGTATACGTTTTACATCTGCAGGTACACCGCGACTACAACTCACAAATGGTTTATATATTACAGCCAATAAGAGTTGTTTAGTAGCCTATTAGTTAATAGAAACGTGGATTCGAAGAATAGAATCTGCGTTTTTAATTTCAATCTCTAATAAAAATAGGATCATTGTTAGATGAATGTAAAGTAAGTGTAACTATCGTAATCTATTTGAAGGCAAGATGTTTTATATTTTATCTTCAACTTTTGGTATTCTTTAGTTGGCGGAGATTTAGACATCTTAGAAATTACTAAAATACATACAAGGAGAAGAGAATAGTGAAAGTTATTAGGAACATTGTGGGTATTCTTTTTTTGACGATTGCGTGTCTCGTAACCGTCCATACAGCATCTGCAGAAGAACTTGCACCAGCAAACCCAGACCACACAACAAAGTGGGAAACAGCACCAATTACAAATAATCTATTAAAAAAAGCTTCGTCAGAACCAGTCATTGCGGATATTTCGTACTATCAAAAGAACGTTGATTGGAGTCAAGCAAGTAAAGTATTAGATCTAGTAATAATCCGTACTCAATATGGTAGTACGTTTGAAGATCCAATGCATTCGACCTATGAAGCAGGAGCCCAAAAATATGGCGTTCCCTTTGGTGTGTATGCTTATAGTTTGGCTGAGTCGTCAAGTGATGCCAAAATTGAGGCGAACAATTTTTATAATAGAGCTAGTAAAAATACGAAATTTTACGTGCTAGATGTTGAGCAAAATACGAGTAAATCAGGCGAAAGCATGCGTACGATTATAAATGCATATGTAAAGCAATTACGTACAAAAACAGATAAGAAAATTGGTTTGTACATTGCAAATCATTTATATGATGATTTTAATTTGGATACATCTAAATTTGATTTTGTATGGATTCCACGGTACAACAATAGTACTGCTGCACCATCACATCCATATGATTTATGGCAATACACTGACCAAGGAAGAGTAGCAGGGATTAGTACATATGTTGACTTAAACCGTCTAAATCCTAATGTGAGTTTGAGCTACCTAACAGGTAATAGTAATATTACAACTGCAAGTAGACCAAGATATTACACTACAAATCCAGGTAAAATAGCTGCTAAGGTACAACTGAATCAATATTCGTCTACCAATTTTACCAATGCTACAAAAGGAAAATCTATTGCAAAAAATACATTAATCGACGTAGTAGGTATTGAAAAAACGGCTGCTGGAACACCAAGACTCAAGCTAAAAAATGGCATGTATTTAACAGCTAATCGAGACTATGTGGTAAAAGTAACCTCTAGTATTGATCAATACTACACAAAAACACCAAGTAAAATTCTAGTAAAATCAAATTTATATGCTTATAACAATGCAGATTTAGATAAGAGACTTGTAAGTGTTAAGAAAAATACAGTATTGAGTATCAAAGATCTTGCCTACTCTTCAGGTGGTACACCTCGTTTAAAAACAGTCTCAGGATCGTACATCACAGCAAGTAAAGACTTTGTAAGAGTGGTGACACCATCGATTACGAATTATATTTACGTAAATCCTGGAACTGTTCAATTAAAGAAAAGTGTATACCAATATAGTCGTACAACCTTTACGTCAGCAACACGAGGAAAAGTTCTAACAAAAGGCAAAAAGTTAACGGTTAAAGCTGTTTCATTTACATCTGCAGGTACACCAAGACTCAAATTATCAAATGGTTACTACATTACTGCAAATAAGTCATACGTAGTAGCTAGATAATTAATAGTAATAAAATGCAGTTCATAAATAGTGCATATAGAGAATAATTTCTCTATATGCTTTTTTATTCTTAACGATTTACTATAAGAAAGGAGATTATAGGAGGAGCAATGGATACTGATTTATCAACTATACTAAATGGTTACTTTTTACTTATGTTTATAATAGGATTTCTAACAATGGGTATTGATAAATGGAAAGCAATAAATAATCGATGGCGTATTCCAGAAAAGAGATTATGGTTAATTGCCTGGATGGGTGGAGCAGCGGGTACTTGGTTAGGCATGATTCTATTTCATCATAAAACACGCCATCTTCATTTTGTTTATGGTTTTACAATTTTAGCAATAGCAGAAGCGTTTATTATTTATAATATTTAAATGACAAGATAACAAGTAATACAGGATCTCATATTGGTGTTAAATTTCTACGATATTTCTTTTCAATAGTAGACTTTTTCGATACGATGAATAAGTAGAAATTTTTATTAAAAAAGGTAGGTAATATGATGGATTTCACATTAAAAGTACAACTTATTCATGAAGAGGCGAAAATGCCATATCGTGCTAATCCAGGGGATGCAGGATTAGATTTATATGCAGTGGAAGAACAAGTAATCAAGGCAGGGGAGTCTGCATTAATTCCTACAGGTATTATTATTGAATTACCAAAAGGTACGGAAGCACAGATTCGCCCAAGAAGTGGCCTTGCCCTAAAACATTCTGTAACAGTACTAAATAGCCCAGGAACTGTCGATGAAGGTTATCGTGGTGAAATCAAAATCATATTAATTAATCATGGTAAGAAGGATTTCTTAGTAGAAAAGCATATGCGAATTGCACAAATGGTTATTGCACCGGTTCTTCAAGTACAATTAGAACAAGTACAAGAGGTTTCCGATTCAACTCGTTCAGAACAAGGATTTGGCTCATCAGGAAAATTCTAAATATTCTTTTGAATTTACCTACTATTGGATTTATAATGAACAAGTACTGAATATTTAGGGGGTCTAAATAATGGTTCAATATGATGAAACACTGACGCTTTTAAAAGATTTAACGGATGCACGTGCAATTGCGGGCAATGAAAAAGAATCAAGAGATGTTATGACTAAGTATATTACTCCATATGCTGATCAAGTAGAGACTGATAACCTAGGTTCTGTCATTGCTGAGAAAGTTGGCGATGCAAATGGACCGAAAATCATGGTGGCTGGTCATCTAGATGAAGTAGGCTTTATGGTTACTCAAATTGATGACAAAGGATTTTTGAAATTTCAAACGGTAGGTGGCTGGTGGTCACAAGTTATGCTTGCTCAACGAGTACAAGTCGTAACTCGTTCTGGTGAAACAATTGTAGGGGTTATTGGTTCAAAACCACCACATATTTTACCTGCATCTGCTCGTAAACAACCTTATGAAATTAAAGATATGTTCATCGATATCGGTGCATCTTCTAAAGAAGAAGCATTAAGCTGGGGTGTAAAACCTGGTGATATGGTAACACCTTATTTTGAATTTACAGTAATGAAAAACGAAAAACATTTACTAGCTAAAGCATGGGATAATCGAATCGGCTGTGCAATTGCTATTGAAGTTTTAAAAGGATTAAAAGATGTGAAACACCCAAATGTTGTTTATGGTTGTGGGGTAGTTCAAGAAGAAGTAGGGCTTCGTGGCTCTAAAACTGCTGCTCATAAGATTAATCCTGATATCGGTTTTGCGGTTGATGTAGGGATTGCGGGAGATACCCCTGGAATCTCCTCAAAAGAATCAAACAGTAAAATGGGTGCTGGACCACAAATTATTATTTACGATGGTTCTATGGTTGCTCATAAAGGTTTACGCGATCTTGTAGTAGATACTGCAGAAGAAAACGGAATTCCATATCAATATGAAGCAATTCCTGGTGGGGGTACAGATGCAGGCTCCATCCATTTAACAGCAAATGGTGTACCCGCATTATCCATCGGTATCGCAACACGTTATATACACTCACATGCAGGAATCTTACATCGTGATGATTTCGAAAACACAGTAAAATTAGTGATTGAAGTCATTAAAAAGTTAGATCGTGAAACTGTTAATAAGATTATTTTTGAATAAAAGAAAATAGTTGAATTGTAAAGAACGAGTAAAACCAATTTTATAAATTCTCTAAACTTTGCTATTAACTACCTCCTACCGGGTTTGTAGGGGGTAGTTTTTTATGCACAAAAAATTAGGAATATCTAATGAAGAATTAATTGAACAATTTAAAATGGAAATTTTCTTAGAACAAGAATTTAACTTTTGAGTATTCAATATACTATCATGAAACCCCAAATTTGCATTTGTATGTTTACAATATATAATAATGATGAACCCTTATTTGGAGGTATAAAATTTGGACATTGACCTGGAATTGCAGGGCAAAGATGCCTTGTGTGAAGTTATTTTAGAAGGGGATTTTGAACGGATTGCAATATGGTTAGATGGGGAATGGTCAGTTGTTGGTTCTCCGTTGTATCAAACAAAATCTAGAGAAGAAGAGCCCATATGCATTCTTCATGAAAAGGACTTATTAGGTTCGTATGAAGATGAGGACTTCTTAGAGAAGTTAATGCATCAAATTGACGAATTAATGGGTAGAGTATGTTAATAGGAACATTTTTACATGGATCAGTTATAAAGTAAACAAACTGTAATATTGATATTCTTTACACGCTAAATTGAGTAGCGTGTTTTTTGTTGAAAAGAGAAATGTAGTGACTATAAAGTAAAAACCGATGATTCTTTATGAAGAATCATCGGTTTTTGAAATTTATTAAAATAATCTTTTTCTCCAAAAAATAAATGCAGTTGTACTAGATAAAAAGATAGAAATAGTAATAGCAATCCAAAAAGCATGTTTATAATGCTGAAATGGAACTGGCACATTCATACCGTAAAAACTTGCCACCATAGTTGGTAAAGATAAGATAATCGTAAAGGATGTCAAAAATTTCATTACCATATTTAAGTTATTTGAAATAACCGATGCAAAAGCGTCCATCATCCCACTTAAAATGGATGAATGCGTTTCAGCCATCTCAATGGCTTGCTGATTTTCAACAATTACATCCTCTAACAATTCTTTGTCATCTTCAAACATTTTTAAGTAATTACTTTTTAACATTTTCTGCATGACTATGTTATTTGATTTTAAAGAAGTGGTAATATAAACTAAGCTTTTTTCCAAGTTTAATAATGTAAATAATTCTTTATTTTTCATTGACTGATGTAATTCTTTTTCAATTTCATCTGTCTTTTTGTTGATTAATTTTAGATTTTTAAGAAACGAAGTTGCGATTACATAAAGAATTTGAAAAGCAAATCTTGTTTTTTTATAGGTGAAAAATTGTTTTACTTTATTTTGTACAAACATTTGGAAGATCGGATTGTCTTTTAAACAAACTGTGATAAAGCAACCCTTAGTGATAATCATTCCTAGAGGAATCGTATCATATATTGTTAAACCACTATCGTCCTTTGACATTAAAGGTACATTAACGATAATCAATATATTATCATCATCTTTTTCAATCCTTGATCTTTCCTCTTCGTCCAGTGGATCTTTTAAAAAGTCTAATGGAATTTGAACTTTACTTGCAACATCGTTTATCTCTTCTTCTGTTGGGGATATTAAATTAATCCAACATCCTTTTGTAATTTCTTTAGTTTCTTCTAATTTACAATTTTCATTTGTCAAATATATGTTCAACATAAACTAACCTCCTCATTGATTGAGAAAGCCGATAAAGTTCCAGTCATTGTAAAGAGTTGATTCTTTTGAAAGTAATCAACCTTTTTAGGAGTGGGACAATTATGACTTCCTCTTTACACTCCCTGGGATCAGGATCGTTACAACTTCGACTACCCAAAAAAATCAACTCCTTTTCATTCATAAATAAATATAAATAAGAACATTTTATATCATATACTGTCAGTATCAACTTGTAAACTCGTAAAAGATAACTAAATCATTAAATTTATAATTCAATCTCATCAATCTCTTATCGGTTTTTAAATACGAATGGATACTTTAACCAGATGCTTTTCATGTTCAGATTAGGTGTTTGCTTTATATCTAAAAAAATAAGTGACACAAGTGTAACTTATATGTATAATAATACTGTAGTGACACAAGTGTAACTTATTAAAGAATCTTACTACATCAAGTGCTGCAACAATAAAAACTTTGGTACAGATTATGTAGCGTGTGAAGGTGGAGCTAAAGTAACAGTTAGTAAATCTTTTAACTTTAATAAATCATATTAAGAAGAATAGAGATATGGAAGATACAACACCATTTGGTCTAGCAATACAGCAATTTCACATGTTAAATCAGAGGAAGAAAAACAGATGTTGCAATTCTACGGAATTAAACTAGGAAAGTTGATCAAACCGAAATCGATGAATTCAAGGAGGATTTTTATGTCTGAAAAAACTTCGAGCCAGACGTGGGCACTTGTTCTTTTCTCGATTGGTGTATTTATAGCCGCGCTTGATAACGGAATTATTTCAGCTGCTCTTACGACTATAAACAGCTCGTTTGGCGTTTCTGCAAACT
Organism: Rummeliibacillus pycnus; assembly: GCF_002884495.1. Taxonomy (GTDB): domain Bacteria; phylum Bacillota; class Bacilli; order Bacillales_A; family Planococcaceae; genus Rummeliibacillus; species Rummeliibacillus pycnus. Next base: position 180,618 of record NZ_KZ614145.1, read on the forward strand.
GGGGTGCTTGGGGAATTACCCTTTACACATTAGGATTAGCGATTAGTGTTCCAATTGTCGGGAAACTATCTGACCGATATGGTCGAAAAAAATTATTTATTGTTGAGATTGCGTTGTTTGGGATAGGCTCATTAGCTGTAGCACTAAGTCCATCGTTTAGTTTTTATTTAGTTGCACGTCTTATTCAAGCACTAGGTGGTGGAGGAATATTCATCATTGGTAGCTCGCATATTTTAAGTACTTTACCCGAAGAAAAACAAGGTAAAGCTTTAGGGATGCTTGGCGGTATGAATGGGATTGCTGCGGTATTAGGACCTAATTTAGGCAGTGTGTTACTCGATTTAACAGGAAATTGGCATTATTTATTTTTGATTAATGTGCCAATTGCGCTTGTTTTAGTTATTTTAGGTACTTTCAAACTTCAGGAAACAAAGGACACTGCTTCGGGTAAACTCGATTTAGTTGGAACAATCCTACTATCATTCTCCATTTTAGGTTTTATGTATGGTCTTACAAATATCGAGGGGACAGAATTCTTTAAAAGTATAGCTCAACTGAACGTATATGGGTATATTCTCGCAGGGATTATTTTCTTTATCATCTTATTAATTCACGAAAAACATTTAGATGCAAAAGAAGATGGTGATCCTATTCTACCTTTTTATTTATTAATAAAACCTACTTATTTAGTAACTCTTTTAATTGGTGCTCTTTCAGGTGCTTTGTTAGCCGGAATGATTTTTATCCCTGCTTTTTCAGAACAAGTATTAGGTGTGAGTGCTGAAAATGCTGGCTATTGGATGACGCCTCTTGCTCTTGCTTCTGGTGTTGGTGCTGCAATGGGCGGAATACTTGTTGATAAAAAAGGACCGGTATTGGCTGTTTTCTTATCAGGGATTATTTCAGCGATTGGGTTTCTATTATTCCCAACATGGATTGAATGGAAATGGCAATTTATCATTTCATCTAGTATTGCTGGTATTGGTATCGGTATTATTTTAGGTGCTCCTTTAAATATTTTAGCGACTGAAAAATTAAAATCTGATAAAGGCTCTGCGTTAGCAGCTTTATCACTTAGTAGACAAATTGGTATGACCTTAGCGCCGACCATTTATGCTGGATTTATCGCACGTGGATTTGCTGAAATTCCATCATTATTTAAAACAGAGTTTCCACAAATTTTACAAGATCATTTAAAAACGGCTAATTTATCACAAGAGGCTACCACCGAATTACAACAACTATTACAACATATGATGACAAGTGGTCGCCTAGTAGAAAAAGATTACACAGCAATCCTGAACCAAATTCAAGATCCAACTTTAAAAAGTACCATTCAAACTTCAATTTATCAAATTACGAAAATTGCTGCTCAAAATGGGTATGGAGGATTATTCTATACCGCTATGGTAATAGCTATTTTGATTATAATAGCATCGGTTATTTTAATTCCAATTCGTAAAAAGAATGCTACCTTATAAAAACGAGTGGTTCATTCATCATTTCACTTGTAAAACGAATAAAAAATAAATGATAAAATTAAGGAGAGATTAACATGTTTGTTATTACAAATCGTATCAAAACTAAAAAAGGGTTCGCTAGTCGTATGGCGCCAGCTTTTACAGCTGATAAACAAATTGGAGAATTCGAAGGATTTATTAAAACGGAAGTATTAGTTTGCACATCCAATGAAGAATTCGATGAAATGGATGTAAATATGTATTGGAAAAGTTTAGAAAATTTTAACGTCTGGCGTGAAAGTGATGCCTTCAAAAACGCACATAAACAATCACCTAATGATGCGACAAAAGAATCTCCTTTACTTGGAAGCCAAATCGTTATTTCTGAACTTGCTTCTTCAACAGAGAACTACTGAAATAGTATCGGAAAAGGAAGTTTTTAGATAGAACTTTGAATTATGTAGTGAATATTGTAATATCAATATTCACACACATGCAAAAATCTTTACATTGTGATGGCTTTGGAAAATAGTAAAGTTTGTTAGTACAAAATTGAACTGTTACCTAGTTAATAAGTTCGGATAAAAAGTTTAGGTTCGTGAAATACGCTCTACTTGAGTCAATGTCATAATTTAAAGTTTTGATATAAAATACGAACATTAAAAGTTTAAATTGTTGTGCAATACCTATTAGGATATTGTCTAAGGAGCGGAAGATGGCGACTCCTGTGGGAAAGCGAGAAAAGTGAGACCCCGCAGGTAGCGTAAGCGGACGAGGAGGCTCACTGCTCGCCCACGGAAAGCGCCATCTGGAGCGGCATATTAAGTAAATAGTATAGTTGAAGTGTAATCCGAATTATTGGATCGTATATTTCAATAGCATTCGTTTTTTACGACTAGAATAGTATTTATGAAATTGATTCATTTAAGCTTTTAAAATAATTTTGATCCTTACTTTTATAAAAAATAGCTTTTCAGTTAAAATCCTTTACGCGTTACTGCAAAGGATTTTAATTTTTTGAAAAAACATAAAAATACAATTGATTTAATAAATATACAAATGTATAATGTTCATTATCACAAGGAAATGTAAGGAGCGATTTTGATGAAATTATTAGAACTTGTTCAGCTTAAGCTGGTTACATCTTTAAAAGATAAGGATTTACTTGCACTTACTGATTACACAAGTGAGGAAGTAAAAGGATTACTTGACCTTGCTATGAAGTTAAAAGTTATTACGAAGGAAGGTAGTTGTCCTCCATTATTAGAAGGAAAAACATTGGGAATGATTTTTGAGAAGAATTCAACTCGTACTCGTATTTCGTTTGAAGTTGGGATGAATCAGCTAGGTGGTAAAGGAATGTATATGAATGCACGCGATTTACAAATTGGTCGTGGTGAATCGATTCATGATACAGGTCACGTTCTATCAGGCTACCTAGATGGTATTATGATTCGAGCAAACTCACATGAAATGGTGAAAGAACTTGCAGAGCATGCATCAATTCCTGTTATCAATGGCTTAACAGATCTAGCGCATCCTTGCCAAGCTTTAGCAGATTTAGAAACAATCGCTGAAGAAAAAGGGGAACTAAAAGGTTTAAAACTTGCGTATATTGGCGATGGCAATAATGTTGCCCATTCACTTGTGGTAGCTTGTGCTCATGTTGGAATAGATGTTGTTGTTGCAACTCCGAAAAACTATGAGCCAAGTGAAGATGTGATGAAAAAAGCAGCAGAAATTGCATTAAATAATGGAAGTACAGTTGCCCATACTTATGATCCTGTTGAGGCAGCAAAAGACGCTGATATCATCTATACAGATGTATGGACATCGATGGGTCAAGAAGAAGAATCGGCAAAACGTCTTAAAGACTTTAAAGGATATCAAATTAACGATGAACTTGTAGCACATGCAAAACCTAATTATATGTTCCTGCACTGTTTGCCTGCTCACCGTGAAGAAGAAGTGGCTACATCCGTAATTGACGGTCCAAATTCCTTTATTTTCGAACAAGCAGAAAATCGTCTACATGCACAAAAAGCAGTACTTGCTTCTATCTTGGGAGAATAATTATTGTAAGAGACTTCCCATAAGTATAATTTAATAAGAAATGTAGTTACTTAATTCATTAAAAGTTGCTCTTCTGCATTATGTAGAAGAGCAACTTTTTTCATAAATTAAGTTTATTGGAGCATCGCATGGTGATTTCAGTAGATAGACTTTTGGGTAAGTGATTAATAATTAAAAGTAAAAATTAATAAAAATAAATATCAGAAAATAATAATAATTTTGATTTTTCTATTTACATATTCGTGTAAATATAATTTAATAGAATAGTATTTACATTAAAACCAACATTAGGAGGGCACATATGAATAAAATAACCAAAAAAATTCTAGTTTTTGTTTCAGCATTGATGTTAATTGTATTGGCTGGATGTGGCGCAAAATCAAGTAGTAATGGAAAAACAAGTGGCGAACAATCTAATGGGAAAATTAATGCTAAATTTGGTGTTATTGCATATATGACAGGAGCAGGAGCTGCATACGGGGAAGCAATTACAAATGGATTTAAACTGGCTCAAAAAGAGATCAATAAACAAGGTGATGTTAACATTGAACTTGTAACTGAAGACTCAGCTGGTAAACAAGAACAAGCACTATCAGCTGCTCAAAAATTAATGAGTGACAATGACATCATCGCTCTATTAGGACCAACTTTAAGTACAGAATTTAAAGTAGTAGCTCCAGAATCAGATTTAGAAGGCATTTCAATTATGGGTACATCTACAACTGCGGAAGGTATTCCTCAAATCGGAGATTATGTATTTAGAAATTCAATTCCAGAAGCATTGGCCATTCCTGCAGCTATGGAAAAAGTAGTATCTAAAACTGGTGCCAAAAAAGTAGCAATTATTTATGGAAATGATGATGTGTTTACAAAATCAGGTTATGATACGATGAAAAAAGAAGCAGAAAAAATGGGATTAGATATCGTAACTACTGAAACCTTCCAAAAAGGTCAAAGTGATTATAATGCACAGTTAACGAAAATTAAAAGCAAAAAACCTGATTTTATATTAGCTTCCGCTTTATATAATGAGGGTGCTGTTATTATGGACCAAGCTCGAAAAATGGGTATTGATGTTCCGTTTGTTGGTGGGAATGGATTTAACTCACCTGAGGTTATTAAAATTGCAGGAAATGCTGCAAATGGTTTAGTGGTTGCAACACCATGGTTTGGCGATTCAAAAGAACAAAAAGTGGTTGATTTTAATAACAAATACAAAAAAGCATATGGTAAATTACCAGACCAATTTGCTGCTCAAGCTTACGATGCTTTATATATCTATGCGGATGCATTGAAAAGAGCAGGAAAAGCAGATCGTGAAGCATTCCATAAAGCATTAGCAGAGACAAAGGATTTTGATGGTATTCTTGGTAAGTTCTCATTTGACAAAGAAGGCGACGTAGTAATGGAACCTAAAGTTGTCGAAATAAAAGACGGAAAATTCGTCGAATTTAAATAATTGAAATAACTAGAGGCTGTCCAATAAGTATAGTCGAATAGGAAATGTAATTAGTAAAAATTGCTCTTCCACACTTTGTGAAGAAGAGCAATTTTCTTTAAATTTTTTTAAGTGGATTTACATTTCGGGTGATGACTGCAGTGGGATTTTCTGTAACGAAGCGCAATGCTCGCTAAGAGAAAGCATCCACTTTTCAATGCATGAACCTGATCTAAAAATTCCTACTCACTATAAATTAGATATTTGTTTATGACGATCTGGACAACCCTTACCGTATTGTGCAGTGACTAAAAGTTAATCCACATTTTTTACTTTTTTCATTCATATTCGGACTCACAAAAATGAATTAAAGGGTGATTTATTTTGCTACTTGAGCAATTAGTTAATGGAATTACGTTAGGCAGTATATACGCAATTGTAGCACTCGGTTTTACCCTTGTATTTGGCGTATTGGGCATTATCAATATGGCACATGGTGAAATCTTTATGGTAGGTGCTTATGTAGGTGTTTTGACAACAGGTGTTTTAGGTTGGCCATTATGGTTGGGGTTCTTAGCCGCAATTCTTGTAACTGCAATCTTAGGGTATTTATTGGAGAGTCTTTCTCTTCGTCCATTACGTGGGAAAAAAGGAGTTTCTCATTTAGCGCCTTTAATAAGTACCATTGGGGTATCAATGTTTCTAGAAAATATGTCACATCAATTATTTGGCGCTGGAAACAGACCATTCCGTACACCTTTTGCAGAACTTAGTATTCAAATTGGCTCTGTTACCATCTATGCAGTTCAGATTGTGATCTTTATGATTTCCATTCTTTTAATGATGGGGCTTTCTTTCTGGCTTTCGAAAACAAAAGCAGGAAAAGCGTTGCGAGCTACAGCAGAAAACCTAGAGACTGCCAGTATTCTTGGGGTCAATACGAAACGTACGATTACGATGACAGTTATTATTGCATCTGCAATGGGAGGTATTGCTGGCGTTTTAGTAGGAATGGCATTTAACTCAGTCAATCCGCAAATGGGATTATCGATTGGATTAAAGGGATTAGCCATTATTATTTTAGGTGGTATGGGAAATGTGAAAGGAGCCATGGCTGGCGGTTTAATACTTGGATTGTCAGAAACGGTCCTTGTTGCTTATGGAGACTCAGGTTATCGAGACGCAATAGCCTTTATTATGATTATTGTTATTCTTCTATTAAAACCACAAGGTCTTTTTGGTTCAAAGACATCTACAGAAGGAAGGTAATCATATGTTAGCTGAACTTTTAAATCCATATCAATTACAAATAGCGTCTTTCGTTCTTATTAATATTATTTTGGCGATTAGTGTATATATCACGCTTTCTTCAGGTCAATTATCCTTAGGGAGTGCGGGTTTTATGGGGATCGGTGCGTATACATCCTCATTAGTGACCATTCATTTTGAATTACCTATATTTGTAGGTGTTTTGGTTGGAGCAGCCGTAGCAGGAATTCTCGGTATTTTAATAGGAATTCCAGCGTTAAGATTATCAGGTGTTTATCTAGCAATTGCAACACTTGGATTAGGTGAAGTTATTCGCGTTATTTTTGTAAACTGGGAATCTCTCACAAATGGCGCAGTTGGTATTTCGAATATTCCACAAATTAGTAGAAGTATTTTGTATTTTGCAAGAGATAAAGGATTTAATCCGACAGTTCTAGGTTTACAAAATAGCCAATTTGCAGGACTGTGTGTGTTTCTTATTTTGTTAGTGTTAACGATTTTAATTATTTGGTTTATCGCTCGTCAAAGAAAATCACGCGTAGGTAGAGCTTTTTCAGCCATTCAATTAGATGAAAAAGCAGCTGAATCAATGGGTATTAATATTACCTATTATAAAGTATTATCATTCGCACAAAGTGCAGTATTTGCGGGACTTGCTGGTGCATTATTTGCCCATGTAATGGGGTATATATCCCCATCTGATTTTGCCTATCATCGTGCAGTTGAGATATTAATATTTACCGTATTTGGTGGTAGTGAAGTGATTACAGGATCTATTTTCGGTGCAACTTTTTTAACACTAATGCCAGAGGTATTACGATTCCTAAGTGAATATCGTTATATCATTTACGGAGTACTGCTTGTATTATTAATGGCAATTCGCCCTCAAGGAATTATCGATATTAACGTTCTAAACTGGTTTAAAAAGTTGAAACGAGTAAAAGGGGAAGATGTTCATGGTTCTTAAGATTCAACATGTATCTAAAAACTTTGGAGGTATTTCCGCTTTGACGGATGTTTCTTTTTCAATCAATGAAGGAGAGATATACGGATTAATTGGCCCAAATGGTGCGGGAAAAACGACAATGTTTAATTTGATTACGAATATTTTTTCTCCTACATCTGGAGAAATCATTTTTAATGGTGAAACTATCACGGCTATAAAACCACATAAAATAACGGAAAAGGGTATTTGTCGAACGTACCAAAATATACGACTTTTCACGCAGATGTCCGCTATAGAAAATGTAATGGTTGGAGGGCATTGTCGAACTCAATCAGGAGTCATAAGAGGGGTATTACGTACAAAACTGCAACGTAGAGAGGAACAAGAGTTAAAACAAAAAGCTGAAGAATTATTGGAGTTAGTAGGATTGATAGAGTTCAAGAATGTATTGTCTGAAAACTTAGCCTATGGTCAGCAACGACGATTGGAAATTGCTCGTGCACTAGCAAGTAACCCTAAATTATTATTATTAGATGAACCTGCAGCAGGGATGAATGAAAAAGAAACTGATAGTTTATTTGACTTGATTAAAAAGGTACAGGCAAAAGGGATTACAGTACTCATCATTGAACATGATATGCCACTAATCATGAAGTTGTGTGATCGAATCACCGTCCTGAATTTTGGGAAAAAATTAGCGGAAGGTACACCTTTAGAAATTCAAAATAATGAAGCAGTTATTGAAGCCTACCTTGGGAAAGAGGAGGAAGATGACATTGCTTAAAGTATCGAATGTCGAAACATTCTATGGACAAATTCAAGCATTAAAGGGAATTAGTTTAAATGTAGAAGAAGGAAAAATTGTTACGCTTCTGGGCGCAAATGGGGCAGGAAAGTCGACTACCATGAAAACAATTGTTGGCCTACTTAAGCCTAAAAAGGGTATGGTTGAATTTTTAGGTGAAAATGTAACGGGATTGCGCCCTGACCAACTACTTCGAAGAGGAATTGCTTTAGTTCCAGAGGGACGTGCCATTTTATCGAGTATGACAGTAATCGAAAACTTGGATATGGGTGCTTACCATCGAAAGGATAAGAATGTTGAGCGAGAAATAGAAGAAGTAATGGAACGTTTTCCTATATTACGTGAACGAAAGTCACAACTAGCAGGAACCCTTTCAGGTGGTCAACAACAAATGCTCGCCATTGCCCGAGCATTATTATCAAAACCTAAACTATTATTATTAGATGAGCCATCAATGGGACTTGCACCATTGATTGTTGCTGATATTTTTAAGATTATTAAAGAAATAAAAGATGCTGGTACAACCGTTCTTCTTGTTGAACAAAATGCGAAGCAAGCATTGAAAATAGCTGATTATGGTTATGTGATGGAAACGGGTAAGATTATTATTGAAGGTAAAGCATCTGATCTATTAGAAGACCCACGTATTGTAGAGGCTTATTTAGGGAGAAAATCTACTTCTACTTCAGCTTAAGATAGATAAATTTTGCAGATAAACAAGCTAACAAAAAACACCTTTCTATTAAGGATATCGCCTAAATAGAAAGGTGTTTTCAATAGTTTAGATGTTGTAAAAAATTATTTTACGATATCGATTAGCTTTCCTGGATTCATAATATTCTTTGGATCTAATGCTAGTTTGATTGCTTGCATCACCTCGAGTGATACTCCATGTTCTTTTTCTTGGTACTGCATTTTACCAATTCCGACGCCATGTTCACCTGTGCAAGTGCCACCACGCTCAATTGCAAAATGAACCAAGTTTTCATTAAATCGTTTAGCTCTTTCAACTTCTTCAGCATTCTTCAGATCAATCATCACTAATGCATGGAAATTTCCATCTCCTACATGGCCAACAACTCCACCTGGTAAACCAACCTTTTCTAGTTCGGTACGAGCAAAAAGTACTGCATCAGCTAAATCTGTGATGGAAACACAGACATCTGTAGTCATCAGTTTTTTTCCTTTATAGCCATGGATAAAAGCGTATGCTAAGTTATGACGTGCATCCCAAAGTTTGTTACGTGCAGCAGTATCTGTTTCAAACGCGATTTCTAGACATCCATGATCATTCATAATTTCTTTTGTGAATTCAACATCTTGTGCAAGTCCTGCTTCGTTTCCATGGAACTCTAAAAACAGTGTCGGTTTTATAGGATAATTTGTTTCACTATAATGATTCACTTGTTCAATTGATTGTTCATCGACTAATTCAACTCTTGCAATAGGGACACCTGCCTGAAGTATCGATGTAACAGCATCTACTGCACTTTTTACGGTTGGGAATACAGCACGTGCCGCCGTTTCAAATTCTGGAATACCATATACTTGTAAGGTAAGCTCGGTGAAACAACCAAGTGTACCCTCTGAACCAACGAAAAGACCGTTAAGATGGTAGCCAGATGAGGATTTTGCTGCCAAATTACCTGTATGAATAATCCGACCATCGGCAAGGACAACTTCTAAATCACGTACTTGATCTCGCATAATGCCATAGCGTACAGCTGTTGTACCACTTGCATTTGTAGCCGCCATACCACCAAGTGAAGCATCTGCACCAGGATCTACAGAAAAGAACAATCCATATTTTTTTAATTCTTTGTTTAATTGGGTTCTTGTTACCCCAGGTTGAACGCGAACTAGTAAATCTTCTGGTCGTATTTCGAGAATCTTGTCCATTAAAGAAAAATCGATTGTAATGCTGCTCTTTATCGGGATAATATGACCTTCTAAACTGGATCCTCTCCCAAAAGGAATAACGGCAATTTCAAACTTGTTTGCTATTTTTAAAATATCACTTACTTCTTTTGTGGAGGATGGAAAGACAACAACATCTGGTAATCGACTTTCGTGATAAGATTCGTCTTTACTATGTAATTCACGAACTGTTTCATTCACTGATACTTGCTCGTCAGTTAAGATATCTTTTAATGCAGATACGATCGTTTCAACTGTTAACATACTCATGTTCGCCTCTTTCGTATATTTTTGAAAAATCTTTATTTTCTAATTATTATAGAACAGCAAAAGATAAATTGAAATGAAGATTTCTTTAACCTATTTTTAAATGTTATGTTTGATTGACAAAAAGTTAAGTATACATTACATTTAGTTTAGAATACTTAACATAAAAGAAGGTGAGAAAATGCTTTGTAATCGGGTGAAAGAGCTTCGAGCAAGATATGGTTTTTCGCAATCAGAGCTAGGTGCTCGTGTAAATGTCACACGACAAACGATAGGATTTATCGAAAAAGGAAGCTTTTCACCATCCATCATATTATCTCTGAAACTTGCAAAAGAATTAAAAACGACTGTAGATGAATTATTTTGGTTAGAGGGAGATGAAAAAGAGTGAGAAAGGATTTACGAGTTCAAATGCCGTTATGGAATATTGCAGCAATTGTTGAAATGGGGGCAATTATCATTCCCATGCTATTAAGTGATATTAGATGGTTTGATAAAGATTTAATTTTTTCCCTTAAGATGGACTATATACTCGGTTTGATTAGTTTAGGCGGAATTTTTCTTTTTGTAGTATCTTGTATTCTTCTAATATTAAAAACAATACAATTTAATAAGGAAAACCCTAATCGTAAAGTGAACATATTCTCTTTAATACCAAATGAATATATTGAAGATGATGAGATGTTCAGCCAAGTAACAAATAAAGCTACGCGTAAAGTCTATACATTTTTAAGTGGTGCAATACCGATGCTAATAATTGTTGCTGCTTTTCTACCAAAAATTTGGATAGTAGTTTTACTAATATTGGTTGCTGTTATTCTGAATTTTATTTACTACGTAGAAATAAGAAAATACACTTTGACATAGAAAATGCATGTAGTCTCGTTCAAGGGACTACATGCATTTCTTAAGCTAATGCTTTCGATAATTCACTCATAAAATGGTCTTGTTCTTTTTGATCTGCTTGTTGCCACCATGCTTCAAAAAATACGCCAAGCCCTGGAAGTAAATGCTCTTCACCACGAGTAATTGCATCTTCCACAATATCCTTTAACTGATCCGGACTATTTCCTGATACATTTTTCTTAATGGCATCTCGAATTTGAAAATTCATTTGACATCCCTCCTAATGATATTTTGGTTCGCAACTCGATTGTTATACATACATTTGGTAAACTTATAAAAGAAAAGAATTTTTGAGTGTAATCATTTTTTACTTAAAAAACTACATACGAAGGGGAAGTGTCTGAATATGAAAGCTGTCGTTTTTGAGAAGGGGAAATTGTTAGTCAAAGAAGTCGGTACACCAAAACCCAAAGCAGGAGAAGTATTGGTTGCCATCAAAGCTGCAGGGTTAAATCGCCGTGATCTCTATACACCTGGAAGATTAGGAAATAATAGTGAAGCGTTAATTCTTGGTTCAGATGCGGTAGGAGTTGTAGAAGAGCTAGGTGAAGGTGTTGCAAATTGGAAAGTTGGGGATGAAGTGATTATTAATCCTTCTCTACGTTGGTATGAAGAGTCTGATTTTCCGCCTGAAAATTTTGAAATTTTAAGTTTACCGGATGATGGAACATTTGCCGAAAAAATTGCAATTTCTGCAGAACAACTTGAGAAAAAACCATCTCATTTATCCGATGAAGAAGCAGCGGTAATCGGTATTTCACCATTAACGGGATATCGTGCATTATTTACAAAAGGTCAAATCCAAGCAGGTCAGACTGTCTTTATACCGGGAGCAGGTAGTGGTGTTGCAACCTTTTTAATTCAAATGGCAAAAAATGTAGGCGCTAGAGTTATTGTGTCTTCACGTTCTGAAGAGAAACGTCAGGCAGCATTGAGGATTGGTGCAGACATTGCAATAGATACAAGTAGTAATTGGCAGAAAGAACTGGAAAACGAAAAAATTGACCTTGTTATTGAAAGTGTAGGTCGTGCTACATTTAATCGTTCTTTGGCTGTTTTGAAAAAGGGTGGTAAAATAGTGGTGTTTGGTGCAACAACTGAGGATGTTGTAGATTTTGACTTACGCCAATTCTTCTATGGTCAATTTACACTTTTAGGTACAACGATGGGAAGCCGAGAAGAATTTCGTGCATGCATCGACCACTTAGAAAAGTATGAAATTCATCCTATAATAGATCGAAGTTATATAATGGATGATGTGCATGCTGCATTTGACTACTTAAAAGAAAATCATCAGTTTGGCAAAATTGTCTTAACGATTTCATAATATAAAGGCGGTAAAGAATACATGAAAAGAATCGAATCTCCACAAAATTCCCTTGTGAAGTATTGGAAAAAACTAGCTACAACACGCAAAGAACGTGATCGTTCAGGAGAATTTTTAATTGAAGGGTTTCACTTAGTTGAAGAAGCTATAAAAAATGACAGTGAAATACTTAATTTAATGGTGCGTGAAGATGTAGAGATTCCTGCAAGTTGGAACATCGATCATATTTTTGTTGTGGAGGTAACTACTCAAGTAGCAAATGAGTTTGCAGAAACTGAACATTCACAAGGGATTTTCGCTCATGTAAAACAACCTACAGTTACTGAAGAAGAACAAAATAAATGGACAAAATTATTACTAGTTGATGCAGTTCAAGATCCAGGAAATGTGGGTACGATGATCCGTACAGCAGATGCTGCTGGTATTGATGCAGTTATACTTGGAAAAGGCTCAGCTGATCCATATAATCCTAAAACAGTACGATCCACACAAGGTTCTATATTCCACATACCTGTTGTACGTGGTGAATTAAGTGATTGGATTGATTCATTAAAAGAAAAGAGTATACCTGTTTACGGAACTGCTTTAGAAAATGCTGTTCTTTATAATCAAGTGAAAAAAGAGGGTAAGTTTGCACTTGTTATGGGAAATGAAGGTAGCGGAATTAATGCACAGTTATTAACCAAAACAGACGCAAATGTGATCATTCCGATTAAGGGTAAGGCAGAATCATTAAACGTGGCTGTAGCAACAGGTATTGTTCTTTATTATTTCGCAACTGGGGAAAACTAAACTTGAAGTAACGAACTGATTTGCGTATAATGAAAAAGTGTAAATAATAATATAAAATGCAATGAGCGGGAAAAGTACATTTTTTCGAACTTTTAAGGGAGTGCGCGCCATAGACTGAAAGCGTGCATATTGTGTCGATTGATGGAAGTTCACCCCGTTAGCAGCCACCGGGACCAGTAATGATTACTGTAAAGGTGTGCCGGTGAAACGCCGTTAAGTCAATGAAGTGATTGCAAAGTATTTAATTTGCAATAACTAGGGTGGTAACGCGAATAGAACCTCGTCCCTTTTATAGGGGGCGAGTTTTTTTATGGTTAAAAATATATGCCGCATAAAAAGACTTAACTGTGTCACCTGATTTTTTGTTTTATTTTGGAAGGAGGATTTTAAAAATGGCAATGGTAGAGGAATTAACTCAACTAAAAGAAGAAGTTGTAGCAAAAATCGCAGCGACAGAAGATTTAAAGCAATTAAATGAAGTACGCGTTGCATATTTAGGTAAAAAAGGTCCGATTACGGATTTATTAAAAGGAATGGGGAAACTTCCTGCAGAGGAACGTCCTAAAATGGGTGCTTTAGTCAATGAGGTCCGTGCAGAAGTTCAACATATTCACGATGTACGCAAGTCTACATTAGAAGAAAAAGCAATCCAAGAACAATTAGAAAAAGAAGCAATTGATGTGACATTACCAGGTCGTCCTGTGAAAGTAGGCAATGCACATCCATTAACTCGTGTCATTGAAGAAATCGAAGACTTGTTCATCTCAATGGGGTATGAAATTGCAGAAGGTCCTGAGGTAGAAAAAGACTACTACAACTTTGAAGCATTAAATTTACCAAAAGGTCACCCAGCGCGTGATATGCAAGATACTTTCTATATCTCTGAAGAAATTTTAATGCGTACTCATACATCGCCTGTACAAGCACGTACTATGGAGAAAAAACAAGGTGCATCTGTTAAAATCATTTGCCCAGGGAAAGTATTCCGTCGCGATAATGATGATGCAACTCACTCCCATCAGTTTACTCAAATTGAAGGTTTAGTAGTTGGTGAAAATATTCGTATGAGTGACTTAAAAGGTACATTAGACATCTTCGCGAAGAAAATGTTTGGGGAAGACCGCGAAATTCGTCTACGTCCAAGTTTCTTCCCATTCACTGAGCCTTCTGTTGAAATGGATATTTCTTGCTTCAAGTGTGGTGGAGAAGGATGTAATGTATGTAAACATACAGGTTGGATTGAAATTCTTGGCGCTGGTATGGTGCATCCAAACGTTCTATCTATGGCAGGTTATGATCCTAAAAAAGTGTCTGGATTTGCTTTTGGTATGGGTCCAGAACGTATCGCAATGTTGAAATATGGGGTGGATGATATCCGTCATTTCTACACAAATGATGTACGATTCTTATCACAATTCCACCGTATTGAAGAGTAAGGAGGAGTAAGGATGCTAGTATCTTTAAAATGGTTGTCACAATATGTTGATTTACAAGGTTTAGAACCAGAAGTTTTAGCAGAAAAAATTACCCGTTCAGGGATTGAAGTAGAGGGCGTCCATCATTTATCAGATGGCCTAAAAAAAATTATGGTTGGTCAAATCAAAGAGTTGAGAAAACACCCTGATTCCGATCACTTAAATATTTGCCAAGTAGATTTTGGTGAAGAAGAGCTATCACAAATCGTTTGTGGCGCTCCTAATGTTGCTGAGGGTCAAAAAATCGTTGCAGTTCGTCCAAATGGTTATGTTGGTGGTAAAAAAATCAAAAAAGGTAAACTTCGTGGTGAAGTTTCAAACGGTATGATTTGCTCTCTACAAGAATTAGGAATCGAAGGGAAAGTTGTACCGAAAAAATATGCTGATGGCATCGTTATATTACCTGAAGATACACCAGTTGGTATGGATGCTATTGAAGCGTTAGGTTTAGATGATGTGGTTCTTGAATTAGGCTTAACACCAAACCGTTCCGATGCAATGAGTATGTTAGGTGTTGCTTATGAAGTTGCTGCAATTCTTTCAGAAGACGTCAAACTTCCAGATACTACACATGAGGAATCTACTGAACAAGCAGAAAAACTGTTAAAAGTTCGTGTAGAAGCACCTGAAGTAAATCCTATGTACACAGCAAAAGTCGTGAAAAATATTAAAGTTGCTGAATCTCCAATGTGGTTACAACAACGTTTAATGGCTGCAGGTGTTCGCCCACTTAATAATGTTGTGGATATAACAAACTACATTTTGATGGAATACGGTCAACCATTACATGCTTTTGACTATGATGCACTAGGTACAGGGGAAATCGTGGTTCGCTTAGCGAACGAAGGCGAACAAATTAAAACATTAGATGGCCAAGATCGAGTATTAAATGCTAAAAACCTTGTCATTACAAATGGTAAAGAGCCAGTTGCAGTCGCTGGTGTAATGGGTGGTTTCGATTCTGAAGTAACTGAAAAAACGACAACAGTTGTTATTGAGTCAGCTTATTTTGATGGCTTATCAGTTCGTTACACAGCTAAAGACCTTGGTTTACGTAGTGAAGCAAGTGCTCGTTACGAAAAAGGAATCGATCCAAATCGTGTAACTCCTGCTGCAGAACGTGCCGCACAAATGCTAGCTGAACTAGCTGGTGGGGAAGTATTATCAGGTTCTGTCGTTTTTGATGAACTAGACAAAACACCTTCAAAAGTTATTGTGTCACCTGATTTTGTCAATGCACGTTTAGGTATGAAAATTTCTTTAAATGAAATGGTATCCATTTTGAACCGTTTGAATTTTGATGTGGAAACAGCAAACGGTCGTCTATATATTGATGCGCCAACACGACGCCAAGATATCAAAATCGAAGAAGATATCGTAGAAGAAATTGCACGTTTATATGGCTACGATGAAATTCCTGCAACTGTTCCTGTAGGTGAATCAAAAGCAGGTGGTTTAAATCAATATCAAGCCAAACGTCGTATCGTTCATCGTCAACTACAAGGTTCAGGACTATACCAAGCTCTAACTTATTCACTTACATCTGATGAACTTTCACAAAAATATGCATTAGTAACAGCACCAACAACTCGTCTTTTAATGCCAATGAGTGAAGAACGTAGTACATTGCGCCAAAGTATTCTTCCACATTTAATCGAAGCTACTAGCTATAATGTTTCTCGTCAACAAGATTCTGTTGCATTGTATGAAGTTGGCTCCGTATTCTTAGGTGAAACAGAAGAAGGTCTGCCACATGAAGAAGAACATATCGCTGCGGTAATGACTGGTGATTGGGTTAACCATGCTTGGCAAGGTGAACATAAAAAAGTAGACTTCTTTGTCTTAAAAGGAATCCTGGAAGCTCTATTTGCAAAACTTGACTTAACAAATCGTGTTGCATATGAAACTGCAGTAGTAGATGGCTTACATCCGGGACGTACAGCGAATGTCTTATTAGATGGCGCTCGTATTGGTTTCGTAGGACAGTTACATCCTGCAGAACAAAAAGCAAATGGTATTAAAGAAACATATGTGATGGAATTAAACCTAGAAGCAATTCTTGCAGCTTCGATTGACCCATTAGTATATGTTCCAGTTCCTCGTTTCCCATCTATTTCACGTGATATTGCTTTAGTTGTTGAACGTGCAACAAAAGCAGCAGATTTAGAAGCAATTATCCGTAAAGCAGGTGGCAAGCTGTTGAAAGATGTAAATGTATTTGACCTTTACGAAGGAGAAAAAATGGAACAAGGCAAAAAATCAGTCGCCTTTACGCTAACTTACTTCACACCTGAACGAACACTTACAGATGAAGAAGTAGTAGCAGCACATGATAAAGTAGTAGCTGCTCTTACAGAATCAGGTGCGGAACTTCGTTAAGAGAACAAATAAGACTTTGATAGATTATTTTGTGTATTGTTTATTACCTTACTTAAGGTGTAATACGGACTCCTGCAAGAAGTGAGTAGAACGCAGCGCAGCTAATAGCATATATACTATAAGTTTTTGCGTTACTACACTTTTTTAGTACCCCAATTCACTTTAGAGAAAACAGATAATTTATCGATAATATTGAAAACAAAGCCTAATTTAAAAGGAGGTAGCTAATCAAAGCTACCTCCTTTTCGCATTTATTTATATTACAATTACTGTATTTTGTAATATAATCTTACTCTTCATGAATATATATAGATAAATATATTAATTAATAAAATTTGTAAAATATAAGTAATTTATTGTTTGTCATATTATATCATTATGCTATAATGTCAAAAAAGAGTTGTCAGACTTCAATGAAAACACTACTATACTAAGAGAATATCTACGATTTTAAATTTTTTGTTAAAATTATAGACAATTTTGTAAATTATGTTATATTAGTAAAAATGATAAATTTAGAAAATCGAAATATTTACCGTTAAACTACTCCTGTACTGCGTGGTGACTAACAGAATATTAAACAAAAAATTTTGAATTTTCAATATTTTATTTTGTTTAGGAAGGAGCATACATTTGAAAACATCTGAAAATATACTGAATATTAATCATTTACACACTAGTTTCAGGATTAAAGATCGTTACTATGACGCAGTCGAAGATGTATCACTAACATTAAAGGAAAATGAAGTACTCGCAATTGTGGGGGAATCTGGATGTGGGAAAAGCACATTGGCAACTTCTATTGTTGGACTTCATCCACCAGGAAATACAAGAGTTACAGGTGAAATTTTATATAACGGAAAAAATATTGTGAATTTTAAAGAAGATGAATTAAATCACATTCGTGGAAATGATATAGGATTTATCTTCCAAGACCCTCTTTCTGCATTAAATCCATTAATGCGCATTGGGGATCAAATTGAAGAAACGTTAGTTTATCATACAAAATTAAATGAAAAACAACGCAAGGAACGCGTTCTTGAACTATTAAATCAAGTAGGGATCAATAAACCGGAATTAGTTTCTAAACAGTTCCCACACCAGCTTTCAGGTGGTATGCGTCAACGAGTAATGATTGCGATAGCAATTGCCTGCAAGCCGAAAATAATGATCGCAGATGAACCAACAACAGCACTTGATGTAACCATTCAAGCACAAATTTTAGATTTACTTAAAGAATTACAAGATGAAACAGACGCAGGCATTATATTGATCACTCACGATTTAGGTGTTGTAGCTGAAGTAGCAGATCGAGTAGCTGTGATGTACGCAGCAGAAATCATTGAGATAGCTCCAGTTGAGGAGTTGTTCAAAAATCCAAAACATCCATACACACGCTCATTATTGAATTCTATTCCACAAGTGGATAGCGAAAAGGATCGATTAGAAGTGATTCATGGGATGGTACCATCTCTTACCAAATTGCCGCGAACTGGATGTCGCTTTTCAGCTCGTATCCCATGGATTCCACAATCAGCTCATGAAGAAAATCCTCAATTACATGAAGTTAAACCAGGACATTTTGTTCGATGTACCTGCTGGAAACATTTCCACTTTCAAGGTGAAAAGGAGGGTGCATCAAATGAGCTTTATGCAAATTAAAGACTTGTGTGTACACTATCCAATACGTGGAGGGTTTTTTAACTCGATAGTTGATTATGTGTATGCAGTTGATGGTGTATCAATGGAATTTGAAAAGGGGAAAACATACGGACTTGTAGGTGAATCAGGATCTGGTAAATCAACCACAGGTAAAGCTATTATCGGATTAGAAAAAATTACATCTGGTCAAATCATATATGAGGGTGAAGATGTAACAAATCAAAGAAGAAAACGTAATAGTGCGTATAATCGGGATATCCAAATGATCTTCCAAGATTCTTCCTCAAGTATGAATCCAAGAAAACGAGTAATGGATATTATTGCTGAACCTATTCGTAATTTTACGAATATGAGTGATCAAGAAGAGCGAAGACGTATTATTGAACTTCTAGAGATTGTTGGTATGTCAGAGGAAGCGATGTACAAATATCCTCATGAATTTTCAGGTGGACAACGTCAACGTTTAGGTATTGCTAGAGCTGTTGCATGTAATCCAAAGATGATTATTGCGGACGAGCCGGTATCAGCACTAGATTTATCTGTACAAGCACAGGTACTAAACTTTATGAAGGACATCCAAACAGAATATGGCCTTAGTTATTTATTTATCTCACATGATTTAGGTGTAGTAAGACATATGTGTGACTATATTTCCATAATGTATAAAGGCCGCTTTGTTGAAACGGGAACAAAAGAAGATATTTATCATGATCCTCGCCATATCTATACGAATCGCTTATTATCTGCGATTCCTAATATTGAACCAGAAACTAGAATAGAACGTAAAAAAGTTCGTCAAAGAGTGGAAGTCACTTACCGCCAAGAACAGCATAAATACTACGATGAAAATGGTAAAGTATATCCACTAAAAGAAATATCACCTAGACATCATGTAGCAATGATGGTCACTGAGAAAGGGGGTATTTAGTATGTGGAAGACTATTGTTAGAAGAGTACTAGTGATGATTCCTCAACTTTTTGTGCTTAGTATGCTTGTATTTATCATGGCGAAATTCATGCCAGGAGATCCATTTACGGGATTAATTACACCACAAACAGATCCAAACCGATTAGAAGAAATGCGGCAGGCTGCAGGTTTCTATGATCCATGGTATATACAATATTGGCATTGGGTTACAAATGCTTTACATGGTGATTTTGGAGATAGCTACTCCTTTAAAGTGAGTGTAGCTTCACTCATTGGTGAACGTGGTATGAATACATTATGGTTATCTTTATTAAGTGTTATCTTAGTCTATCTGATTGCCATTCCTTTAGGAGTTTTGGCAGGGCGCTATCAAAACTCATTTCTTGATAAATCAGTTGTCCTATATAGCTTTATAAGTTATGCGATTCCAACATTTGTTTTATCATTGATTTTCTTATTTATCTTTGGGTATCAACTTGAATGGTTCCCAACTTCTGGGACTGTTGATGTTAAGTACGATCCAGGGACTTTCGATTATTTTTGGAATAAGTTTTATCATTTACTGTTACCGGCTATTACTTACGCTTTACTTGGTACGACAGGCGTTATTCAATACTTACGCTCAGAGATCATTGATGCAAAGACACAAGATTATGTGAAAACTGCACGCAGTAAAGGGATTCCAATGAGAAAAGTATATTCTCGTCACATATTCCGAAATTCACTTTTGCCAATTGCAGCGTTTTTAGGTTTTACGATTACCGGATTACTTGGTGGTTCAGTTTTCATTGAGACAATCTTTGGTTATCCAGGTATGGGCCAGCTTTTTATACAAGCAATTATGGCTCGAGATTATAGTGTAATAACAACACTTGTTATGTTATTTGGCTTCTTAACATTATTAGGTAGTCTATTATCCGACATTATCATGAGTATTGTCGATCCAAGAATTCGAATAGATTAAAAACTTAAATAATTGTTAAGGAGAGGTGATTTGAAATGCAAAAAATACAAGAAAGAACAATTGAACTAGATGGCACACCAGCGACAGGTTTTAGAGTCATCTGGCGTGAATTTAAAAAAGATAAAATTGCGATGATATCGTTAATCTTATTATTTGTCGTAATCTTTGGTGTTTTAATATGGGCACCATTTATTGATCAAGAAAAACTGATGAAAATAAGTTTATTAGATGAATTTGCAGAACCAGGTACAAACGGCTTTATCCTTGGTGCAGACCAAGGTGGAAGTGATGTTTTAGGGCAATTAATTATTGGTGCGCGTAATTCACTTGTCATTGCTGTCATTATCACACTTATTACGGGTGTGTCGGGCATAGCAATTGGTATCATTACAGGTTACTACGGTGGATTGATTGATAATATTTTTATGCGTATTATTGATTTCTTTATGACTTTACCAACATTAATGATCATCATTGTTTTCGTCACGCTTGTTCCGAAATACAATGTAACTTCATTTATATTAATCATGAGTTTATTCTTGTGGGTTGGAACGGCAAGACTCGTCCGAAGTAAGGCATTGTCCGAATCGAGAAGAGATTATGTAAATGCTTCTAAGACAATGGGGACAAGTGATTTTGCCATAATGTTCAAAGGTATTATGCCAAATTTAAGTTCGATTTTGATTGTAGAAATGACTTTAAACTTTGCAGGTAATGTAGGGATTGAAACAGGGTTATCATTTCTTGGATTTGGATTACCTCCTTCAACACCAAGTTTAGGAACACTTGTAAGTTATGCAAGTAATCCAACAGTATTATCTGAGAAGTGGTGGGTATGGTTACCAGCATCAATATTAATATTAGTATTGATGTTAGGCATAAATTATGTTGGGCAGGCATTACGTCGTTCAGCAGATGTAAAACAAAGATTAGGATAACAAAGGAGGAAAAGGGATGAAGAAGAAGTGGTTTTTACTTTCTTTAGTTTGTGCATTCATGCTTGCACTAGCTGCATGTGGCGGCTCAGGTTCAAATACTAAAGAAAGCGGAAAAGAAGGTGGAAAAGAAACGGGAAAAGAAACTGTAGACAAAAGTTTACTCCCGGCAGAAGCAACAAATGATGGCACGCCTATTAAAGGCGGTACTTTAAAGGTTGGTTTAGTAACTGATACGCCATTCCAAGGTATATTTAACTGGGAGCTTTATGAAGATGATTATGATAAACAAATTATGGATTATGCTTCCAACTCAATCTTCCCAACTAAAGAAGATTTCTTAATTTCTGATGATGGATTAGGCAAACTAAAAGTTGATGTACCTGCCAAAAAAGCAACAGTATCTATTAAAAAAGGAGTAAAATGGTCTGATGGTGAACCATTTACAATCGATGATGTAATTTTCCCTTACTATATTATTGCGGATAAAGATTATACAGGTGTACGTTATGATTCTGACTTCCAAAATATCGTTGGTGCAAAAGAATACCATGCTGGAAAAGCAAAAGAAATTTCTGGTATCAAAAAAATCGATGATTACACAATGGAAATTTCATTTAAGAAAATCTCTCCAGCAATTTACTCTGGTGGTGATGGTTTATGGGGTTATGCTGCTCCAAAACATCAGTTAAAAGATATTAAAATCAAAGACTTAGTAAAATCTGATGCGGTACGTAAAAACCCTGCAACACTTGGTGCATTCGTTATTGATAAAGTTGTCAATGGTGAATCTGTACAAATGGTAGCAAATAAATACTACTGGAAGGGTAAACCGAAGTTAGATAAAGTTGTAATAGAAGTTGTTCCATCTGCTTCAGCTGCTGCAGCGATTAAAGCTGGTAAATATGATGTAGCAAGTAACTATAAAGCAAATGATTACAAAGCTATTAAAGATTTTGATAATATCAATGTTTTAGGTCGTGATGAACTTGCGTACTCATACCTTGGTTTCAAATTAGGAAAATATGATTCTAAACAAGGTATAAATGTTACGGATCCAAACGCTAAAATGGGCAATGTAAAATTACGCCAAGCCATTGCTTATGCAATGGATATCGAACAAGTAACAAAAGCTTATTATGATGGACTTCGTACACGTGCGAATTCTTTAATTCCACCAGTATTCCAAAGTTTCTATGATGATTCACTTAAAGGCTATAACTACGATCCAGAAAAAGCAAAAAAACTATTGGATGAAGCAGGTTATAAAGATGTAAATAATGATGGCTATCGTGAAGATCCTAAGGGCAAAGAATTTACGATTAAGTTAGCTACCATGGCAGGATCTGATAAGGATGAGAAAATTGATCAATTCTATATCCAAAATTGGAAAGACGTTGGTCTAAAAGTAGAATATTCTACTGGTCGTCCAATCGAATTCAATAGCTTCTACGATAAAGTTCAAGCAGATGATAAAGATATTGACATGTTCATGGCTGCATGGGGAACAGGGACTAACCCATCTCCAATGGGTCTATATTCTAAAGAAGCACAATTTAATTTTAGCCGTATCGTGTCTGATGAGCTAACTACATTATTAAATGATATTGATTCTGAAGCAGCAATGGATCCAAAATACCGTGCTGAAGCGTTCACAAAATGGCAAAATTACATGAGTGAGCAAGCTACTACAGTTCCAACATACTTCCGTACGGAAATCATTCCAGTCAACAAACGTGTAAAACACTGGGATATTGATTATTTGAAAGAAACAAAAGACAATCTGCAAGATGTTGAATTAACTGCTGATGAACCAGTAAAATCAAGCAAATAATCTCATATCTAAAAGAGAATTAAAAAAAGTGCCAATGGGATGTGCAATTCAACTCCTCATTGGCACTTTTAATTTTTTTATGGATCTATTGTTTGAAAAAGAATCGGTTGTTTTGCAATCTTAAAATGTTTCTCTGAAAAATAATATAATGGTTATCTTTCTGCAATAAAAGTTAACTATACTTATGGAGGGTCATCAACTATATTTTAATACGTTAAGTTTTAGTTAAATCTCTTTTTAGATGCAATGCGGGAAGCTTTTTGGGTATTTGCAAAATGCCATTTTGTTACACTATGAAGAGATTCCTCACCTTGAGCAAGTAAGATTTGGGCAGCAATTTCATCTACTCGATGACTTGCTCCTTTTGGTAATGTGACACCGATGGATTTACTTAGTTTGTCCATTTCTGAGAGAAATGCACAACGAGCTAAAATAGATGCAGCTGCTACAGCAACATGGATTTGTTCTGCTTTTGTAGCAAATAATACATTTTCGGTCACAATTTCTTTTTCGGTTTTTAAATAGTTGTAGTATGTTTTTCTTTCGGCAAATTGGTCAATTAGAATATACTCTGGTTTTTCGGGTGCAATCTTCGCTAGTAATTGTCTAATTGCTTGGTTATGCAGTTGAGCCTTCATCTTACCTTGTGAAGTACCTGCAGCTTGTACAAGGTTGTACTTTTCATTATGTAATACTAGTACACAATGGGGAAGAGTTGCTTTTAGGTCAGATGCAATTTTTAACATATAGTCGTCAGTTAACAATTTAGAATCTTTAACACCTAACTCTTTTACCAGATCAATTTTGTCTTGTGGTACATAGACGGCAGCTACTGTAATTGGACCAAAATAATCGCCAGTCCCTGTTTCATCAGATCCAATAACAGATAGAGAGGACAGATTGTTAGGCAACGTATCTCCTTTTGATAACGTCATAGTAGACGGATCTTCTGCTTGAGTTTTCCATTGTTCGGCTTCGCGTTCGCAACCGCCACCCTGGAACATCACTTTACCAGATGAATAGATGGTAATCGCACAGTCGGCAAGCTTTGCGGCGAATATAACACCAGGTGCTTTGCGTTCTACTATATATTGAGAATAGTAGTTCATCACTTCTTTTTGCATCTTTGGAGGTAGTTTAATGACAATATTAGACATATTTTATATTCCTTTCTTCTTAAGTAATTCACAACTTAGACACTTCATGTTATCATAAGAAATAGGACTTTAAAGGAGGTTAAGGCAATGTCTGTGCAACGAAAAAATCGAGTTTCAGTTGAAATCTACGGTCAAACTTATAATATAGTTGGGACAGAATCGCCAGGTCATATGCGATTTGTAGCAGCAACTGTAGACGACCAAATGCGTGAAATTAAGCGTGCCAACCCAAGCCTCGACAGTGCCAAGCTAGCCGTCCTTACTGCTTGTAATGCAGTAAATGATTACTTGAAATTAAAAAATCAAGTAGAAATACTCGAATCAGAATTGAAAAATTTAAAGGATGAAGTGAATGGTTGATTTAATCATAATTATTTTATTATTTGCTGGACTAGTCAGTGGTGCTAGAAGAGGTTTAGTAGTTCAGCTAATCCAAATGGCAGGCTTTTTAATCTCAATTATTGTGGCTTATATCTATTATAAACCATTGGCGGGAAAATTAGTTCTTTGGATTCCATATCCTTCCGTTGATGAAAATACTACCTTAAAATTTGCTGTAGAGCAATTAGATTTAAGCCAAACATTCTATCAATTATTAGCGTTTGCGTTAATATTCTTTGTGGTTAAGTTTGCTATACAAATAGTAGCATCATTATTTGACTTTTTAAGATATATTCCACTACTAGGAGGATTAAATCGTATCTTAGGTGGTGTTTTTGGATTTATTGAGGCATACTTGCTTATTTTCATCGTGCTCTATGTATTAGCACTACTCCCAATTGGAGGAATCCAAAAATATATAGACGGATCATTCTTAACGAAGTTAATGCTTGAATACACACCAATCATATCCAAAACATTCCAAAATTTATGGTTTGTTTATATGAAATAAAAAGTTAAATTAGACTTCTCTCTTTAGAGGGAAGTCTTTTGTTGATAAGGAGGAATATACGATGAACAAAAAGACAATCATTCAAACACTTGAGAAAATTGCCATCTATTTAGAACTTCAAGGTGTAAATCCTTTTAAAATAGCAGCATTCCGTAAAGCTGCAGCCGCATTAGAGGCGGATACAAGAAGTATAAGTGAAATCGAAGATATCACGAAAATTAAAGGAATTGGTAAAGGAACAGCATCTGTTATTCATGACTTATTAGAGAATGGTCGATCAGAAGTACTCATTCAATTAGAACAAGAAGTTCCAAAGGGGTTACCACCCTTATTAAAATTACCTGGTCTTGGAGGAAAGAAAATCGCTAAGCTTTATCAAGAACTTGGTGTAGATTCCGCAGACAGTTTGAAAAAAGCCTGTGAAGAAGGGAAAGTATCGACTCTTTCTGGTTTTGGAAAGAAAACAGAAGAAAAAATTTTAAAAGAACTTGAGAGTTTCGGGAAAAGAGCAGAGTTTCATCCAGTATGGTTATTAGAAGAAATAGTAGCTGATATAGAAGAGATATTACACGAAATACCTGAAATCGAACAATCCTCAGTGGCAGGTAGCTTTAGACGTGTAAAAGAGCAAAGTAAAGACGTTGATTTTATCATTGCAACAAGTAATCCTGAAGCTGTGAAAGAAGCGTTACTATCAAAATTAGTAACAAAAGAAATTATTGCAGCAGGGGATACCAAAGTTTCAGTTACACTTCAAACAGATGATATCAATGTTGACTTTCGTTTAGTAACATTTGATGAATATGCAACAGCACTTCATCATTTTACGGGTTCAAAAGAACATAATGTGCGAATGCGTCAAATTGCAAAAGAACGTGGTGAGAAAATTAGTGAATATGGGGTAGAACAAGCAGATGGATCCGTTTTAACGTTTCATTCCGAAAAAGAGTTCTTTGCTCATTTTGACTTACCTTTTATCCCACCTACAGTAAGAGCAGGGAATCGTGAATTTGAACGTTTAGAACAAATCCCTCAACTTGTGCAAGTAAGCGATATCAAATCTGATTTACATATGCACACAACATGGTCTGATGGTGCGCATGCTGTTCATGAGATGGGTGAAGCATTACTAGAAAAAAGATATCAATACGCAGTCATTACCGATCACTCCCAATATTTAAAGGTAGCCAATGGACTTACTCCAGAACGATTACTTGAACAACGTAAAGAAATATGGACTTTTAATGAAAAACATCCAAACTTCCGTCTGTTAGCAGGAACTGAGATGGATATTTTACCCGATGGATCACTTGATTTTGAAGATGACGTAATGGAAGAGCTAGACTTTGTGATCGCATCTATTCACTCCAGTTTTTCACAACCACAAGAGAAGATTATGGAAAGACTCCATAATGCGATGAAAAATCCACATGTTGATATGATTGCTCATCCAACAGGTCGTGTTATTGGTCAGAGAGAGGGTTATAATCCTGATATAGCTCAGCTTATTGCATGGGCTAAAGAATATGGTAAAATTTTAGAGTTAAATGCAAATCCATATCGCTTAGATCTTTGCATGGAGCATTTAGAAATGGCTGCCGAGGCAGGAGTTCCGATAGCCATTAATACAGATGCACATGCTATCGAGCAACTTCGTTTTATGGAAATTGGCACAAAATATGCGCAAAAAGCATGGTTGAAAAAAGAAAATATCGTTAACACTTGGTCGTTAGATGACTTTGTGAAGTATATAGAGAAGAAATAGGAGGTGTTTTTTAAGTGATAGCAGAACGCGCACTAAAAACACTAGAGTTTGATAAAGTACGAGCTCAAGTAGCTACTTATTGTACAAGTTCAATTGGTACTTCAGCAATTGAAAAGTTAACTCCTGAAACAGATTTAGAAAAAGTAAAATCACTATTAGATGAGATGGATGAAGGTCTTTCAATTCTTCGAGTAAAAGCAAATGTACCAATGGGAGGGATTTTTGATATTCGTCCGCATGCAAAACGTGCACAAATTGGTGGTATGCTTAGTCCTCAAGAATTAATGGAAATTTCAAGTACCATTCGAGCAAGTCGTATTTTCCGTGAATTTATAGAAGAAATTGAAGGTGAAGGGGATATCCAAATTCCTCACTTCATTCAGAAGAAAAATGATATTCCGGTTCTAACGGGATTACAACATGAAATTAATTCTTGTATTGATGAAAATGCAGGTGTAATGGATTCAGCAAGTTCTGAATTGCGTTCCATCCGACAACAACTTCGATCACAGGAAGCACGAGTACGTGAAAAATTAGCAAGTTTAACACGTGGTAGCAATGCATCTAAAATGCTATCAGATTCAATTATTACGATTCGTAATGACCGTTTTGTGATTCCTGTTAAACAAGAATACCGTAGCCATTATGGTGGAATCGTACATGATCAATCAGCTTCTGGGCAAACACTTTATATCGAACCAGATGCTGTCGTACAAGCGAATAATGAAATTCACCGTTTAAAAGCGAAAGAAAAGGTAGAAATTCAGAAAATTTTACTACATCTTTCTGCATTAGTACAAGAAGTGGCGCACTCCTTATTTACACTTGTTCAATTACTAGGTGAAATTGATGTTATTTTAGCCAAAGCAAAATATGGCCAAGCCAATAAATGTACAATGCCTCTTATGAATGATGAAGGTTATATGAACTTGGGAAAGGCTCGTCACCCTCTATTGCCAATTGATGTTGCAGTAGCAAACGATATTGAATTCGGACGCGATATTACAGCAATCGTAATTACTGGCCCTAATACAGGGGGGAAAACCGTCACACTTAAAACAGTTGGCTTATGCACATTAATGGCACAGGCTGGTATTCCAATACCTGCACTAGATGGCTCAGAGCTTTCAGTCTTTACACAACTATTTGCAGATATTGGCGATGAACAA
This sequence comes from Rummeliibacillus pycnus, assembly GCF_002884495.1. Lineage (GTDB taxonomy): Bacteria > Bacillota > Bacilli > Bacillales_A > Planococcaceae > Rummeliibacillus > Rummeliibacillus pycnus. The sequence goes on from NZ_KZ614145.1 coordinate 208,978, forward strand.
TCTATTGAACAAAGTTTATCTACATTCTCTAGCCATATGGTGAACATTGTGGATATTCTAAAACAATTTGATGAACATTCACTTGTCCTATTTGATGAATTAGGAGCGGGGACTGACCCTCAAGAAGGTGCAGCGCTTGCCATTTCAATTTTAGATGAAGTGCATGGTAGGGGTGCTCGCGTCATGGCAACAACCCATTATCCGGAGCTAAAAGCATACGGCTATAATCGTCAAGGTGTAGTCAATGCAAGTGTTGAATTTGATGTTGAAACACTGAGTCCAACTTATCGCTTATTAATTGGTGTTCCTGGGCGAAGTAATGCCTTTGAAATTTCTTCGCGTTTAGGATTACCTGAACATATTATTAAAAGTGCAAAATCATTTACTGGAACAGACCGTCATGAAGTTGAGTCAATGATTGCATCATTGGAAGAAAGTCGTCGTAAATCCGAAGCAGATGCAGAGCGTTCACATCAACTGCTTGAGGAAGCTGAAAAACTTCAAGCTGAACTTGACGCTAAGTTAAAAGATTACGAAGAAAACAAAGAAGAGTTAGCGAAAAAGGCGAAGGAAAAAGCGCGTAAAATTGTTGAAGATGCAAAAAGAGAAGCGGAAGAAGTGATCGCTGAACTTCACAAAATGCGTTTAAATGCAAACAAAGTTGTCAAAGAGCATGAAATTATTGAAGCTCGAAAACGTCTTGAAGAAGCTGCTCCTATGGAAAATCGTATTTTGAAAAAACAACGCCAAGCAAATGCTCGCGCTGTCAACCTTCAAAAGGGCGATGAAGTAAAGGTCTTAAGCTATGGTCAAAAAGGAACTTTGCTCGAAAAAGTATCTGACAAAGAATGGATCGTCCAAATTGGTATTTTGAAGATGAAACTTGATGAATCAGACTTAGAATATGTAAAACCTGAGAAAGTGAAAGATACAGTTTCAGTAGCAAACGTTCGTAATCGAGATTCATATGTTAAACTTGAATTAGATTTACGTGGTGAACGCTATGAAGACGCAATGATTCGAACGGAAAAATACTTGGACGATGCATTATTATCAAATTATAACCGGGTATCTATTATCCATGGTAAAGGCACAGGTGCGTTGCGACAAGGTATACAATCACTACTCAAACGACATAAACGCGTGAAATCATTCCGTTACGGTGAAGCGGGTGAAGGTGGCTATGGCGTAACTGTTGTTGAGTTAAAATAGAGAAAGAAAATTTGGGGGGTGGGATTGTATGTTACTAAATAGCTTTTGGCAGCATCCTATTGTTGAAACAACAGGATATTTTAGTGTAGTCGTACTTTGTCTGGTAGTGGCCATGGTATTATTTGAGCTGGTTACCAAATATAAAAATTGGCAAGAAATAAAGAATGGCAATGTTGCAGTATCTTTAGCGACTGGTGGGAAAATATTAGGGGTATGTAATATTTTTCGCTACTCCATTGAACGTCATAATTCACTTATTGAAATGATTGGATGGGGATTGTTTGGATTTATCTTACTAATTTTTGCTTATATTCTCTATGAATTTTTGACGCCTACATTTAAAATCGATCATGAAATTGAAAAGGATAATAGATCAGTTGGATTTATTTCCTTTACGATTTCAGTTGGATTATCATTTGTCATAGGAGCAAGTATTTCTTAGTCGTTTAGGAGAATTATATATGGAAACTTTAGCGAAAGTGTTGATGGTTATTTGTGGTCTCTTCATCCTATCTGGAATTATATATTTATTTATGCATTAAATATAAAGCTGTAATCGAATTACTTCTGAAGCGGAAGTATTAAAGATTTATGCTTATGCAAAATCTCAGACTGTAGTCAAACTTGAAAATTTTTGAGTTTGCCTGCAGTCTTTTTTCTATAAAAAAAGATACATAAGAGCGTTGATTTTCGCTTCGGTGTACGCTTTCCGCTTGCGAACGTTGAGCCTCCTCAGGGCAACAGGATGTTGGTCATGGAGTCGTTGCCACAGGATGTGGCGTTCTTAGACTCCGTTCCTTAATCGCACTCCGGGGTCGCATCTGTTTCACTTTCCCGCATAATATGAATGAGCCTGACACTATCCTCCGTTCCAATCAACTATATACTTAAATGTACAATGCACTATTTATGATAGCTTTAAAATACACCATCCCAGTTTACATACTAAGATTAGACTTGTACCTACTCATCTTTATGAATGAAAAGTAGAATAATGCTCGAATAGATTAATTTTTATCTAGAAAATTCATGAAAATAATAATTATCAATTGAAAGCGTTATCTATATTACTTATAATTAAATTTATAAATATTCTAACAATTTGTAAAAAGGGGGCGTTTCGATTGACTGAAAAGATTTGGTTAAAGAACTATCCGCCTAATATTCCTACAACATTGGAGTACGAAGAAATTCCATTACAAGAATATTTGACGAGGGCTGTTGAGAAAACTCCTAACAAAATTGCAATTCATTTTCTTGGAAAAGATATTCCGTATAAAGAGCTATATGAATCTTCCTTAAAATTTGCAAATTACTTAGTGAAAATAGGCATTGAAAAAGGAGATCGGGTAGCAATTATGTTGCCAAACTGTCCACAAAGCGTTATTGCATACTATGGTGTTTTATATGCTGGTGGTACAGTTGTTCAGACAAATCCACTTTATACAGAGCGTGAAGTAGAGTATCAGCTTAAGGATGCAGGTGCAAAAGTAATTGTTACATTAGATGTACTTTATCCCCGATTGATGAAAGTATGGAAGAATACAGATTTAGAGAATATGATTGTTACGAGTATTAGAGATTTTTTACCATTCCCTAAAAATCTACTGTATCCGTTTATTCAAAAAAGAGAATACGGTTTTAAAGTGACAGTAGAGCATAGCGGATCAAATCATCTCTTTTCAGAAATCATGAAAATTGGCGAAATAAATGCCATTAAAATAACTTCAAATTATGAAAATGACATAGCGTTACTTCAATATACTGGTGGCACAACAGGGTTTCCAAAAGGTGTTATGCTCACCCATAAAAACCTAGTCGCAAACGTACAGATGTGTAGTGCGTGGATGTCAGAATGTACACCTGGAAAAGAGGTCATTATGGGCGTTTTGCCGTTTTTCCATGTATATGGCATGACAACTGTTTTATTACTGTCAGTAATGAGAGGAGATAAGATGGTGTTACTGCCAAAATTTAATGCGGCTGAAGCGTTGAAAACCATTCAAAAACAGAAAACAACATTATTCCCTGGAGCTCCAACTTTGTACATTGGTTTACTGAATCATCCTGATTTAAATAAGTACGATCTTTCTTCCATCAAAGCATGTATTAGTGGCTCAGCCCCTCTACCAGTTGAAGTCCAAGAGAGATTTGAGAAAGTGACAGGTGGAAAGTTAGTTGAAGGATATGGTTTAACCGAATCTTCACCTGTAACACACGCAAACTTTATATGGCATAAAGAGCGTGTAAAAGGATCAATTGGTGTTCCATGGCCAGATACGGATGCTGCAATTTTCAGCCCTGATACGAAAGAACAGTTACCAATTGGTGAAATCGGTGAAATAGCTGTAAAAGGTCCTCAAGTGATGAAAGGTTATTGGAATCGTCCAGAAGATACTGAGATGACATTGCGAGATGGTTGGTTGTTAACGGGAGATTTAGGTTATATGAATGAAGATGGCTATTTTTTTGTCGTCGATCGTAAAAAAGATATTATTATTGCAGGAGGCTATAATATCTATCCACGAGAAGTAGAAGAAGTATTATATGAACATGATGCTATACAGGAATGTGTAGTCGCTGGTGTTCCAGATCCATATCGTGGTGAAACGGTTAAAGCATATATTGTATTAAAAGAAGGCTATCAAGTATCAGAAGAAGAATTAAATAAATACTGTAGAGAAAATTTAGCTGCATATAAGGTGCCACGTATCTATGATTTTCGAAAAGAATTACCGAAAACGGCTGTAGGTAAAATTTTGCGAAGAACATTAGTGGAAGAGGAAAAGTCAACTATAGAACAAACAATATAAAAACATAAACCCTTACTTGACAATAATCGGTTGAAAATATATCATGAAAACATGAATGAATAGTCATTCATATTTTTGTAATTAAACCGGTGGTGATCATATTGAAGAAAAACAAACCAAAATATAAACAAATAATTGACGCTGCTGTCATTGTAATTGCGGATAATGGTTATCACCAAGCGCAAGTTTCCAAAATTGCAAAACAAGCTGGCGTTGCTGATGGAACCATTTATTTATATTTTAAAAACAAAGAAGATATATTAATTTCAGTTTTTAAGGAAAAAATGTCTTTATTTGTTGATAATTTACAAGATATAATAAAAGAGAGTTCTTCAGCTTCAGAAATGCTCTACAAGATGATAGAGGGACATTTTAAAGTACTATCAGAAGATCATCATTTAGCAATCGTTACGCAATTAGAACTTCGTCAATCTAATAAGGATCTTCGATTAAAAATCAACAGCATTCTAAAAGAATATCTAAAATTACTTGATGAGATTTTAAAAAAGGGTATTGAAGCTGGTGAATTTATGCAAGACATGGATATTCGTCTTGTAAGACAAGTAATTTTTGGAACGATTGATGAAGTGTCGACAACATGGGTCATGAAAGAGCAAAAGTATGATTTAGTTGCAATGGCACCTCGCGTTCATCAGATTTTGTTAAAAGGGATTCAAAAGGGGTAGTAAGTTGGCAAAGTGTCACAACTTTGCCACATACATATTTTTTAACAAAGGAGGAAATGGGGAATGGAATATCTAAATTATACAGTGGATGAAGGAGTTGCAATCACAACTATTAATCGTCCACCTGCAAATGCACTATCTCGTGCGTTAATCGAAGAGGTAAATCTTTTATTAGATGCTGTTGAAAATGATGAAGATGTACGAGTTGTATTGCTACATGGTGAGGGTAGATTCTTTTCTGCTGGAGCAGATATTAAAGAATTTACGAAAGTATCATCGGAAAAAGAGTTTGAAACTTTATCAACTCGTGGACAAGATGTTTTTGAGAGACTTGAGAAGTTTTCAAAACCAGTAATTGCTGCTATACATGGAGCAGCTCTTGGTGGTGGTCTTGAACTAGCAATGAGCTGTCACTTCCGCTATGTGAGTGAAACAGCAAAATTAGGTTTACCAGAATTGCAACTTGGCTTAATCCCTGGTTTTGGTGGTACACAACGTCTACCACGTTATGTGGGAGTTGCAAAAGCAGCTGAAATGATGTTCACAAGTGAACCGATTTCAGGAGTAGATGCCGTAAAATGGGGCCTTGCAAATCGTGCAGTTCCAGAGGAATCTCTATTAGAGGAGGCATTAAAAACCGCCAAGAAAATTGCAAAGAAAAGCCCGGTCGCATTAAAAACAGCAATAGAAATGTTGCAATTTACCAAAGCAACTTCTTTCTACGATGGAATTACAGCTGAAGCAAAAGGTTTCGGAACTGTTTTTGTGACAAAAGACGCGAAAGAAGGAATCACTGCATTTATCGAAAAAAGAGAGCCTGTTTTCAAAGGACAATAAAAGTATTAGGGGGTTAATAATATGAACATTTATGTATTAGTTAAACGAACTTTTGACACTGAAGAGAAAATCGTATTAAATGGTGGCGTAATACAAGAAGATGGTGCTGAGTTCATCATCAACCCATATGATGAATATGCAATCGAAGAAGCCATTCAAATTCGCGATGCACAAGGTGGCGAAGTAACAGTTGTAACAATTGGCGGTGAAGACGCTGAAAAACAACTTCGTACAGCCTTAGCAATGGGTGCCGATAAAGCAGTACTAATCAATACAGAAGATGATGTTGAGGATCTAGATCAATATTCTGTAGCATATATTTTAGCCGAATACTTGAAAGATAAAGATGCAGATTTGATTTTAGGGGGTAATGTAGCAATTGACGGTGGTTCTGGTCAAGTTGGCCCACGAGTTGCTGAATTACTAGATATCAATTATGTAACAACTATTACTAAACTTGAAATTGATGGCGATACAGCTAAAATTGTGCGCGATGTAGAAGGGGATTCAGAGGTATTAGAAACTTCTCTTCCACTTTTAGTTACAGCACAACAAGGATTAAACGAACCACGTTATCCTTCTTTACCTGGAATTATGAAAGCTAAGAAAAAACCATTAGAAGAACTAGAATTAGATGATCTAGATATTGATGAAGATGATGTAGAAGCGAAAACAGAAACAGTTGAGATTTTCTTACCAGCACAAAAAGAAGCTGGTCGTGTTCTACAAGGAGAACTACAAGATCAAGTAAAAGAACTTGTACAATTACTACATTCAGAAGCGAAAGTTATTTAAGCTGATTTACATTGCTGAGGAGGGAATCACATGACAAAAAAAGTATTAGTATTGGCTGAAGTACGTGAAGGAACTTTAAGAAATGTTTCGTTTGAAGCAATTGCAGCAGCAAAAACAATTGCTGGAGATGGTGAAGTAGTTGGCGTTTTAATCGGTGATGCTGTTGAATCATTAAGCGCAGAGCTAATTCAATATGGTGCAGACCGAATTGTAATTGTAGAACATCCACATTTAAAACAATATACTTCTGATGGATTTAGTCAAGCTTTTAAAGCTGTTGCTGATGCTGAAAATCCTGATGCTATTGTATTTGGTCATACAGCTTTGGGTAAAGACTTATCACCTAAAATTGCTAGTAAGTTACAAAGTGGTTTAATCTCAGACGTTACTACAATAGAAGGTAATGGTGATGATGCACTATTTATTCGCCCTATCTATTCAGGAAAAGCATTTGAGAAAGTAAAGGTTAAGGAAGGTATTGTGTTTATAACAATTCGTCCAAATAATATTACTCCACTTGAAAAAGACGAGTCTCGCTCAGGAGAAGTTTCAAGCCAGTCTGTAGAGATTACGAATCTACGTACTGTTGTTAAAGAAGTTGTTCGTAAAGCATCAGAGGGTGTAGACTTATCCGAAGCAAAAGTAGTTGTATCAGGTGGACGTGGCGTGAAGAGTGCAGAAGGTTTTGCTCCTTTACAAGAGTTAGCTAAACTTTTAGGTGGTGCAGTTGGTGCTTCACGTGGTGCTTGTGATGCTGATTATTGTGATTATTCATTACAAATCGGCCAAACAGGTAAAGTTGTAACACCGGATTTATATATTGCTTGCGGTATTTCAGGTGCAATCCAACACTTAGCAGGTATGTCTAACTCTAAAATTATCGTAGCTATTAACAAAGATCCTGAAGCAAATATTTTCAAAGTAGCAGACTATGGGATTGTAGGCGATTTATTTGAAGTTGTCCCAATGTTAATTGAAGAGTTCAAAAAAGTTGCAGTAAAAGCATAATCAATAAGAAAGCTCTGCAAATCTCATCATTGCAGAGCTTTTTATTTTAGATAGATTTCAATATTATGTTAAAATAGCGGTAAAGTGAGCAGAACAGTCGCTTGACGTTTTTATTTATGCTACACTACGGATACATAGAGTTAAGGAGGAAATGTAAAATGGCAATTGTACATTCAACAGATGCAACTTTTTCAAATGATATTGCAAATGGTTTAGTATTAGTAGATTTCTGGGCAACTTGGTGTGGACCATGTAAAATGATTGCTCCAGTTCTTGAAGAATTAGACCAAGAATTAGCTGGAAAAGTGAATATCGTAAAAGTTGACGTTGACCAAAACCAAGAAACAGCTAGCCAATTTGGCATTATGTCAATTCCAACATTATTATTGTTCAAAGATGGCGAACAAGTTGATAAAACTGTAGGCTTCCAACCAAAAGAAGCTTTAGCTGAATTCATCCAAAAACACGCTTAATCATTTTGGATTGATAAACAAAACCGGGTCCCTACATGGAGCCCGGTTTTTTTTAGAGGTGATTTGATGAATGATTTGATCAAACAAAAACTAGCGATACTACCTGATCAACCAGGTTGTTATTTGATGAAAGATCGACAAGGTACCATCATTTACGTTGGAAAAGCAAAAGTACTAAAAAATCGTGTACGTTCTTATTTCACAGGATCACATAATGGCAAAACACAACGCCTTGTAAGTGAAATAGAAGATTTTGAATATATTGTAACATCTTCAAACATAGAAGCATTTTTACTGGAATTAAATTTAATTAAATTACATGATCCAAAATACAATATTATGCTGAAGGATGATAAAACCTATCCTTATATAAAAATTACAAATGAAAAATATCCGAGATTGCTCACTGTACGTAAAGTAAAAAAAGACAAGGGAAAATATTTTGGTCCTTATCCGAATGTAGGTTCAGCTAATGAAACAAAAAAATTACTTGATCGAATATATCCTTTACGAAAGTGCCATACTCTTCCAAATAGAGTTTGCCTGTATTATCATCTAGGTCAATGTTTGGCACCATGTGTAAAAGACATTGATAAAAAGATTTTTGAAGAAATGGTACAGGAAATTACCAATTTTCTTAATGGTGGATATGCAGAAGTAAAAGAGGAGTTACAGCAGAAAATGCTAGCTGCTTCAGAACAACTAGACTTTGAGCGTGCAAAAGAGTATCGTGATCAAATTGCACATATTGAAACTGTAATGGAAAAACAAAAAATAACCACAACTGATTTTACCAATCGAGATGTCTTTGGATATGCGGTAGATAAAGGATGGATGTGTGTTCAAGTATTTTTTGTGAGACAGGGAAAGCTAATAGAACGAGATGTATCCCTATTTCCATCTTATGGCGAACCTGAGGAAGAATTTTTAACCTATGTGGGTCAATTTTATGAAAAAGCGGATCATATCAAACCAAAAGAAATTCTTATCCCAAAAGAAATAGATGGAGAGATGCTTCAACAAGTCTTAGAAATCAAAGTAGTAAAACCGCAAAAAGGTAGAAAAAAGGAATTACTAGATTTAGCTTCAAAGAATGCGCAAATTGCCATAACCGAAAAGTTCCAATTAATAGAAAGACAAGAAAAAAGAACGATTGGGGCTTGTGAAGAACTTGGCAATGCGATGAATATCGCTACACCGCTTCGAATTGAAGCCTTTGATAACTCGCATATTTTCGGTGCAGATACTGTTTCGGCAATGGTCGTTTTCATAGATGGAAAACCTAGTAAAAAAGACTATCGAAAATTTAAAATTCAAAGTGCAGATGCTCATGATGACTATGGTGCAATGCGCGAAGTTATTCGTCGTCGGTATTCACGCGTTTTAAAAGAAGGTCTTCCACTCCCTGATTTACTCGTTACAGATGGTGGAAAAGGGCAAATGGAAGTTGCTAGAGAAATTTTAGAAGATGAACTGGGTCTTGATATTCCGATTGCAGGATTAGCAAAAGATGATAAGCACCAAACATCCCAACTGTTATATGGAAATCCACCGGAAGTTATTCCGCTAAAGCGAACGAGTGAAGCATTCTATCTATTGCAAAGAGTTCAAGATGAGGTGCACCGATTTGCGATTACATTTCATAGACAATTACATGAAAAAAATGCGATTACTTCAGTTTTAGATGAAATTCCCGGTGTGGGTCCAAAAAGAAAACAACAATTATTAAAACATTTTGGTTCAATTAAGAAAATTAGAGAAGCAACTTTGGAAGAATTACAAGATGCTGGTGTATCTAAAAAACTAGCTAGTGCAATAATTGACTTTTTTTTGAAAAAATGATTGCTAGATATGAAAACGTATGGTATCTTTATGACACCAATTAAAAATCACTGATTTAGTGATGATAGAGGCGCGGGTTTCAAGAGTATGCGACTGGAGGATGAATAGATCCAGTGATCGTCGTTGAAAGGGGAGGCCGCCGAAGTTGCAAGATTGCTAATTCCTTCTTGCTGCTGGTTCTACATTGAAGAAATGTAGAATTGTCAGAATCATCTTCGATTCTGGAGGGCTATCTCACATGAATGTTCTTTTGAACGTGCATGCTAAGAGCAGCCCATTCACTTTATGTGAAGTGCTGCTCTTTTTTCATTAGAAGTCATTGTGAAAATCGCCCACATACTAATATGTAGGGGAGCGTTTTGATGAGTACTTTAGTCGTTAAATTTGGCGGAACTTCCGTAGCAACAACAGAAAGAATCATGCATGTCGCAAAGCGTATACAACGTGAGAAACAAAATGGTTATGATCTTGTTGTTGTCGTATCTGCAATGGGGAAAACAACTGATCAACTTGTAGATATGGCCCATGAAATTTCTGAATCACCTTCAAAAAGAGAAATGGATGTCTTGTTGACAACAGGTGAACAAGTGACGATTTCATTGTTATCGATGGCTTTGCATAAGCTAGGGATTGAGGCTCAATCCTTTACTGGTTGGCAAGCAGGTATTGTCACAGAACATGTACCAAGTAATGCGCGTATTGAGGAGATTGCACCAAAGGCATTAAAACAAGCTTTAGATGCTGGAAAAGTATGCGTCGTAGCTGGATTCCAAGGGATTGATGATGAAGGGAATATCACAACACTTGGACGTGGCGGTTCAGATACAACAGCTGTTGCACTCGCTGCAGCGTTGAGTGCAGAACGATGTGATATATATACCGATGTAGATGGTGTTTATACAAGTGATCCTCGCTATGTAAAAGGCGCAAGAAAGTTAATAGAAATGTCTTATGATGAAATGCTTGAATTAGCTAACCTCGGAGCAGGCGTATTGCATCCTCGATCTGTTGAAGTTGCAAAGAATCACAATATCCCAATGTCTGTTCGTTCGAGTTATGAGGACGTAGAAGGTACCATTTTGAAGGAGGAAATTGAAGTGGAAAAAGACTTAGTTGTACGCGGTGTAGCGTTTGAATCAGATATTATTCGTTTAACAGTTTATTATGAAGAGGCCTATAATGGCTCATTAGCAAATATTTTTACCACATTGGCAAAAAATCATGTCAATGTAGATATTATTGTGCAAACAATTATTGAAGGAACTGAACCATCCGTATCCTTCTCCGTTAAAAAAGAAAATCTGAATGATGCTTTACAAGTTCTTTCTGAACACAAAGATACACTAGGCTACCATCATGTGGATCATGAAGCTGAACTTTCAAAAGTTTCAATTGTAGGTTCTGGTATGGTTTCAAATCCAGGTGTTGCAGCTACAATGTTTGACCGCCTATATCGTGAAGGTATTCCTGTTAAAATGGTCAGCACTTCCGAAATCAAAGTATCTGTTGTTGTTCCACAAGAAGATATGCTTAAAGCAGCAAATGCTTTACACGATGAATTCAACCTCTCTGTTCAAGAAACGATTGCACAGTAATCAAAATAAGTGATGAGTTTGAAACTATTCAAAACATGATGGGCGATTATTTATACAATGAATAATTAGAATAAAAGGATTTTTCATGAGTAGATTTTATACTTATGGGAAATCCTTTTTGTATTGGACAAATTATATTTGCGAAATATTTATATTGTATGGTAAAAGAAAAAACTCTTATCAGTTTGAACTGATAAGAGTTTACGGTAAGTAAATTATCCTTCAACTTTATCTTTTAAATCCCATTTAATATGAAATTTAACGATTGATTGTTTTGGCTTCTTCTCTTCGTAACATTCAGTAAGAAATCCACAACATTGTTGTTGATGTTGTGCTAAAAAGCCTGCTTCTAAGCGGAAACAACGTTGGTCAAATTTAAGTATTTCAGGATCTCCAGTTAAACTACAGAAAGCCTCACATGCAGAAACTTTATCAATAGTTAAATCTCCCCAACCAGCCTCTTTAAAGAAAGCTACTGCTTCATCTAGTCCATATAAAGGAAATTTACGAGCTAAATCTTTACCACACCAATATAAAATGTCTTCCTCATTTTTTCCTAAAATAGAAGATAGTACATGATCACGGATTAATTCATAACCAAATTGTGTAATTTCATTTTTTTGTTGAGTGGACATGGAAATCCTTCTTTCGTATTAATTTTTGTCTAATTCATGTCTTGAAAAGAATTAATAGTCTTAAGAGAGAATTTATGTATCTTTTCGAGAATAACAAAGGTAAGTACAACTTCCGGAAATAGTTTGTGTCACCTTGACGCTATTGAGGGATGAGAGTACAATAAACTTGTCATAATATTGTACCATTATGAAACAAGCAGTCAATAGATGCTAAGTTACAAAAGCATGGCAAAAAAAGACACTTGTTTCCAAGTACTAAGGGGGGTAACAGTCTTGTCGAAAGATCGAGAGTTTTATTGGCGTCGTCTGCATTCTCTTCTTGGAATTATTCCAGTAGGGCTATTTGTGACGCAACACTTGTTAATCAACTTCTCAGCAACAAACGGTGCAGAATCATTTAACAAAGCAAGTGAATTTATGGGGAATCTACCATTTTTATGGTTCCTTGAGTGGTTCGTAATTTACATTCCATTAATGTTCCATGCATTCTATGGTGTGTATATTGCATTTACTGCCAAACCAAATACACAACGTTTTGGTACATTCCGTAACTGGATGTTCGTATTACAACGTTTCACTGGTGTATTCCTTGTAATTTTCATTGCATGGCATATTTTCCAAACTCGTATCCAAAAAGCACTTGGTACAGAGATTGACTACGATCGAATGGTTGATATTTTATCAAATCCAGCCATGGTTGTTTTCTATGCGTTAGGTATTCTTTCTGCAACTTTCCATTTATCTAATGGTATTTGGTCATTCTTAGTGAGCTGGGGGATTACACAATCTCCAACATCTCAAAAGGTCGCAACTTATGTCACTATGATCTTCTTTGTAGTGTTATCTGTAATCGGCGTTGGCGCTCTATTAGCATTTATCTAAATCATTAGCTGTAGACTTGTAAGCGCTTGATTACTATTTGAACGAGGAGTGAGAAAAAAACATGGCTAAAAGCAAATTGATAGTCGTTGGTGGCGGTTTAGCGGGCTTAATGTCTACTATGAAAGCTGCCGAAATGGGCACAGAAGTTGAATTATTCTCATTAGTTCCGGTAAAACGCTCACACTCTGTATGTGCGCAAGGCGGAATTAACGGTGCCGTAAATACAAAAGGTGAAGGGGATTCTCCATGGATCCACTTTGATGATACAGTTTATGGTGGGGACTTCTTAGCGAACCAACCACCAGTTAAAGCAATGTGTGAAGCAGCACCTGGTATCATTCATTTATTTGACCGTATGGGTGTTATGTTCAACCGTACACCAGAAGGTTTATTAGACTTCCGTCGCTTCGGTGGTACACAACATCACCGTACAGCATTTGCTGGTGCGACTACTGGTCAACAACTTCTTTATGCACTTGATGAACAAGTTCGTAAATGGGAAGTTGAAGGATTAGTTACAAAATACGAAGGTTGGGAATTCCTTGGTGTAATTCTTGACGATGAAGGCGTATGTAAAGGTATTAAAGCTCAAAACCTTACAACTCACGAAATCAAAGCATTCCGTGCTGACGCTGTAATCATGGCTACTGGTGGCCCTGGTATCATCTTCGGTAAATCAACTAACTCAATGATTAACACAGGTTCTGCAGCATCTATCGTTTATCAACAAGGTGCAAAATATGCAAATGGTGAAATGATCCAAATCCACCCAACAGCAATTCCTGGCGATGACAAATTACGTCTAATGTCAGAATCTGCACGTGGTGAAGGTGGACGTGTTTGGACTTATAAAGACGGTAAACCTTGGTACTTCTTAGAAGAAAAATACCCTGCATACGGTAACTTAGTACCACGTGATATTGCAACACGTGAAATCTTCGACGTATGTATTAACCAAAAACTTGGTGTTAACGGTGAAAACGTTGTTTATCTAGATCTTTCTCACAAAGATCCACATGAACTTGACGTTAAACTTGGTGGTATCATTGAAATCTACCAAAAATTCGTTGGTGATGATCCACACAAAGTTCCAATGAAAATCTTCCCAGCAGTTCACTACTCAATGGGTGGTCTATGGGTTGACTTCGATCAACATACTTCAATTCCTGGCTTATTTGCTGCAGGTGAATGTGATTACTCTCAACACGGTGCGAACCGTCTTGGTGCAAACTCATTACTATCAGCAATTTACGGTGGTACCGTAGCAGGTCCTAATGCTGTTAACTACATCAAAGGACTTGATAAACACGTTGAAGATCTTCCATCTTCAATCTACGATAATGCTGTTAAAGAAGAACAAGCTAAATGGGACGAAGTAATTCGTATGGATGGTAACGAAAATGCTTACTTACTTCACAAAGAACTTGGTGAAGTAATGACTAACAACGTTACTGTTGTTCGTTACAACGATAAATTGGAACAAACTCTTGTTAAATTACAAGAATTAAAAGAACGTTGGAACAATATTAATGTGAACGATACATCTAAATGGTCAAACCAAGGTGTACAATTCACTCGCCAATTGAAAAACATGCTTGCATTAGCAAATGTTATTACAAAAGGTGCTTTACTTCGTGATGAATCTCGTGGAGCTCACTATAAACCTGACTTCCCTGATCGTGACGATGAAAAATTCCTTAAAACAACAATTGCTGAGTTTACACCTTCATTTGATCCAAAAATTAGCTACGAAGACGTTGATATTTCACTTATCAAACCTCGTAAACGTGACTATACGAAAGGAGCTCACTAATTATGGGTAACGAAGCACAAAAATATGTTGAAGTTGAGATTCAACGTCAAGATAATGAGAACTCTAACCCTTATTGGGAAAAATTCAGAGTTCCTTATCGTCCAAATATGAACGTTATCTCTGTTCTTATGGCAATTCGTGAAAACCCTGTAACTGTAGATGGTAAACAAACTACTCCAGTTGCTTGGAACATGAACTGTCTTGAAGAAGTTTGTGGTGCATGTTCAATGGTGATCAATGGTCGTCCTCGTCAATCATGTTCAGCATTAGTTGACAAATTGACTCAACCATTGAAATTACAACCAATGAGTACTTTCCCAGTAATTCGTGACTTACAAATCGACCGTAGCCGTATGTTTGACTCTTTGAAAAAAGTAAAAGCATGGGTTCCAATCGATGGTTCTTACGATTTAGGCGAAGGTCCACGTATGCCAGAACGCAAACGTGAATGGGCTTATGAGTTATCTAAATGTATGACTTGTGGTGTATGTTTAGAATCTTGTCCAAATGTAAACAGCCATTCAAACTTCATTGGACCAGCTCCACTTTCACAAGTACGTCTATTTAACTCACACCCAACAGGTGCTATGAAAAAAGACGAACGCTTAAACGCAATTATGGGTGAAGGCGGTCTTGCAAACTGTGGTAACGCACAAAACTGTGTAGCAGCTTGTCCAAAAGGTATTCCTTTGACAACTTCTATTGCAGCATTAAACCGTGCTACTTCTGTTCAAATGTTCAAGAACTTCTTTGGTTCTGACCACATGGTTGACTAGTAAACTAGAAATTATGAAACTCCGTACTATATTGGTACGGAGTTTTTTATTTTAGCTGGCAGTTCAGTTTTCACACTGTTTGGTGAGTCGTCACATATCTAGTTTTCCCGTAGGATATTGAATGAATTGCACTGAATGAACATAAGGTAAATGCGAATGCATTTTCCAGGATTCTTCGCTAATTCCACATAGATAACAATAGAGTAGCTATTGGCTAGCTCCAAAATGGACAAAATTGATCACATTAAAAGTCGTATTTTTTATTCATTTAAATAGAGAGTATTTAAAAATATTGATATCCTCATTTTGATTATTCATTACAGATTCAACGAATGTCCAGCCACGATTTTTGTAATATTCTGATGCATTTTCAGTTTTTAAATAAACTTCTTTAAAACCTAATACGATTAAATGTTTTAATAATGCTTCGATAAGCTGAATACCAATCTTTCTGTCACGGTAGTTTTGTTCCACATAAAGTGATGCCAACCAAGGTTTATAATGTGGGCGTTCCTTGTAATCATTTTCAAATACAGAAACTGTACCAGCACATTGATGATCTAATATGGCGATAAATGTTATTGGAAATTTGGAAGAGTGAGTATTCGAAAAGAAATCTATAACATCATTAAAAGTCATTTTGCTGCCGGAAGATAATACAAACTCCTTATAGATCATCTTCGAAACAGTCGCCACAAATTCCTTTGTTTTAAAATGGTATGATTTAATCTTAACTAGAGAAGTATTTGAAAGAATTTAATACTTCAACAAGCAAAATAGACGTTGTAGCTTGATAGCAATTATCATCCAGTTTCTGTTATAATGAAATGAATAGCCATTCATTTTAACGGAAAAAGGGGAAATGGGAATGCAAAAGAGTTATATAAACAATTTTGAAGAGTGGAAGAAAGAATTTTCTTTTTATGTACCAGTTCAAGTGCGATTTTCTGAAACGGATATGTATGGTCATTTGAATAATACGGTACCTTTTGTTTATTTTGAACACGCAAGAATTGAATTTTTTAATCATTTGGGGTTAATGCAAAAATGGCTAGAGAGTGAAACAGATAACATTCCAGTTGTCGCTGACATACAATGTGATTATGTGAAGCAAGTTTTCTTTGAAGAGAAGCTAAAAGTATATGTGAAGATTGCAACGATTGGTAACTCTTCAATTGATCTGCATTATTTAGGGGTAAATGAACAAGATGAAGTCTGCTTTACTGGTAGGGGGACAGTCGTTCAAATGAACCCGAAAACCGGAAAATCAGTACCTTTGAATATAGACCAATTAAAACAAGTAGAAGTTTAAGTTATTTAGTAACATAAATCTCTAAAAGAGATAGGGCAAATGCCGTCACAGCAATCCATCTCCTTACATACTTTACAGTGTGAGGGGATTGGAGGGGCGCACGTAAATGAGTCGTTTTCATCATTCAATTTTAACGAAAAGAGAACACGAAATATTTCTTTTATTAATGAAGGATTATACGACAAAAGAAATTGCTATGGAGCTAGGTATAAGCGAAAAAACGGTTCGTAATCATATTTCAAATACAATTCAGAAATTGGGCGTATCTAGTCGCGCGCAAGCAATGCTCGAGTTAATCCGATTGGGTGAGTTTACTTTAGAGTAAAAAGGACACTTGCCATTTTGTAAAAAACACTTCACAATAGGAATAAGTAATCCTTTTGAGGAGTGGAGAAAGCTACATGTCAAACCAGGAGCATTTGAATAACACACATAATGCAGAACAAATAGCATTTTTAGAAAAAGAGCTTCGTCACATTGCAGCTCTAATCAAACAAAAAGGTAGAGAAATTCTTAGTAATTATACAATTACACCACCACAGTTCATCGCTCTACAATGGCTTCATGAGCTAGGGGACATGACAATTGGTGATCTTTCGAATAAAATGTACTTAGCGTTCAGTACGACAACCGATTTAGTTGATCGTATGGAAAGAAACGATTTGGTACAACGTATTCGCGATAATCAAGATCGTCGTGTCGTTCGTATCCATTTGCTTAAAGAAGGAGAACGCATTATTGAAGAAGTTATTGAACAGCGCCAAAATTACTTGGCAGACATCGTAAAGGATTTCCAAAGCGAAGAAGTTCAATCTCTATCAATATTACTAAGCAAACTATACAAAGAAATGAACCAGGATAGAGGCGGTTAAAGTGAATGCTCCCATTGGAGTAATTGATTCAGGAGTCGGTGGGCTAACCGTTGTGAAGGAAATGCTTCGCTATTTACCAAATGAATCGATAACCTATTTAGGCGACACAGCTCGTTGCCCATATGGTCCCCGTTCTAAGGAACAGGTGATTCAATTTACTTGGCAAATAGTCGATCAACTTGCAAAAATGAATATTAAAATGCTTGTGATTGCTTGCAATACCATTACAGCTGTAGCTCTAGAAGGGCTACAAAAACATTGTAAATTTCCTGTAGTAGGAGTGATCAATGCTGGTGCTCAAGCAGCCATAAAAGCAACTAAATCACATGATATTGCAGTAATTGCTACACAAGGAACAGTCAAAAGTGGTGCATACGAAAATGCACTTTATTCATTATATTCTTCTAGTAACGTAACAACACTAGCATGCCCAAGACTAGTACCACTAGTAGAAAGTGGGGAGTATGAAGGTGAATTCGCTAAAAAACTAGTAGAAGAAACGCTAGCACCTTTAAAAAGCGCGAAGTTTGATACGATGATTTTAGGATGTACACATTACCCAATTATTCAAGGGCTAATTGAAGAAGTAGTGGGCGATCAAGTTCATGTTGTCTCTTCTGCAGAGGAAACAGCGAAGCATGTAAAGGAAATTTTGCAGTTCCATAAAATCGAGAGAACCGATCAAAATCCTCCTGACTATCTTTTCTACACAACAGGATCTGTGCCTATTTTTCAATCAATTGCAAGTAATTGGTTACCTTTAAATGAAGTGAATGTCAAACGAATAAAACTATAGTGATAAGCCCGAAATACAATATTTCGGGCTTTGTTTTGTATAAAATGTTAAAATAGGAACTATCATTAGGAGGGATTTTGTTTGAAACAAGTTGTCATTGCTACAAAAAATAAAGGAAAAGCGAAAGACTTTGAAGCTATTTTTGCACCACTAGGCTATGAAGTCCTTACATTATTCGATGTAGCGCCAGATATGGAGATTGAAGAAACCGGTACGACATTTGAAGAAAATGCAATATTAAAGGCAGAGACCCTTGCAAAGCAATTAAATACATTTGTCATCGCTGACGATAGTGGCCTACAAATAGATGCCTTAAACGGTGAACCAGGTGTATATTCTGCAAGATATGCAGGAGATCACGATGACGAGGCGAATATTAGTAAAGTATTAAACAATTTGGAAGGTGTACCCGAAGCAAAACGTACAGCTCGATTTTGTTGCTGCTTAGCCATAACAGGACCTGAACATAAAACCAAAACAGTATTTGGTACATGTGAAGGGGTTATATTAACCGAAAAACGTGGCGATAATGGCTTTGGATATGATCCAATTTTCTATGTGCCTACACTAGGTCGTACAATGGCTGAAATGACTGCTGAAGAAAAAGGTTCTATCTCTCACCGTGGAAACGCACTACGCAAATTAGCAGATGAATTACCATCTTGGTTTAAATAGGAGGTAATACGTTGAAAATACTCGTAATGAGCGATACACATAGCGACAGAGCGGTAATTACTCAAGTAATGAGCCAACAACCAGAAGTAGATGCTATTTTCCATTGTGGCGACAGTGAACTAGCTTATACAGCCCCTGAACTTCAAAAGGCTTATAAAGTTAGAGGAAACTGTGATCATGATGTCAACTTTCCAACCGAAGTAATAGAGGAAATTGACCGTAAAAGAATCTTCATGACACATGGCCATCTATTTAACGTAAAATCGAGTTTAACCGCACTTTCTTATAGAGCAAGAGAAGTACAAGCAGATGTTGTACTATTTGGACATTCCCACGTGCTTGGTGTTGAACTCGTAGATGGAATCTTATATGTCAATCCAGGCAGCCTCTTATTGCCGAGGGGACGTAAAGAAAAAAGCTATGCTGTGATCGAAAATATTGATAACGGCTGGCATGTCATTTTCTATACAGAAGAAAAAAATGTCATTGCAGAAAAAACTTTATTATATTGATAAAATAGTGTTGACATTTTTACCAATGATGCTATAATAAATATTGTCCTACTGATAATACATCAGTAAGGCATCCTGTCTCAGTAGCTCAGCTGGATAGAGCAACGGCCTTCTAAGCCGTTGGTCGGGGGTTCGAATCCCTCCTGGGACATAATAATATATAAGGTTATACTTAGAGAAATAAGCACTTTCGCTTATTATTCATTTTTACAATTCTCGTACAAACGAGTATTTGTAATTAAGAATGATAAATGGAGGTGCTTTTTCTTTTGACTAAAAAGAAAGGTATATTTGATGTTCAAATTACACAACCACCAATACAACTTAATTCTAAAGAAAAAATTCGTCAAGATATAACGATAGAACAAGCATTATCTGTTGTATTAAGACAACTTGAAGCTAGTGGTTGTAGGGAAAGAACTTTATATGACTATGACAAAATTGTTCATTATTTTATTAGAGATACAAAAGTTACATATCTAATGGACATTTCAAATGATGTTATTTATTCATGGTTAGAAAAGATGGAAGTTAAAAATTCAACAAAATTAACAAGACTTAAAAGTTTCAAGGCATTTCTTAGTCGTTGCTTAGATAATGGTTGGTTCAATAATAAGTTTTGGCGTTCTGTAAATGTAAGAGTAGATACAGAAATTAAAGAAGGTGCAACTGATGAAGATGTAAATTTCATTTTATCTTTATTGGATTATACAAAGTTTCTAGATTTAAGAAATGCAGTAGCTATTTTAATGATGTATCGTTGCGGTTTAAGAATTGGTACTCTTGCACGTATGAAAGAATCTCATGTGAATTTAGAGGATAAAAAGTTGGAACTTGATGGCGAAGTAATGAAAAATCATAAAGGTTTGGTTTTGCCGATTGATGAACAAATGGCGTATTTAATTGATGTTCTAATGAAACAAAACAAAATGATTAGAACTGAATACAAAGAACTGAATGAATATTTATTTATAACTATCAAAGGTACACGAACAAACAATTCAATTACTTCAAATTCTATCCAAAGATGTTTAAGAAAATATACGCTTAAATATGGTTTGAAAAATATTAATCCTCATGCTTTAAGAAGGGGATTTGCTAAAAATTTATACACTAAATCTAATGATTTGCTATTAGTTTCAAAGGCATTAGGTCACAATGATTTATCTGTTACTACTAAATATTTACATACTGAATTAACAGATGTTGCAGATAAATTAAGAAAATTTTTGTAGCAAATAAAAAAGGACTAGCATTGCGAGTGCTAATCCTCCAAACACTTAATTAGTTAGGAAACTAAAATGTGCTACACAGTAAATATATTTTAACGCTTTTTTAGAATATATTCAAGTATTCATGCACATTTTAGTGTTCCTGAAGTAAAAGGAGCAATAAAAATGGAAAGATATATAGCAACAAATGAACGAGTGCAAGAATATATGAATATAAAAAAGACAAATAAAAGCAAAGAAGAACTAAAAGCAAATAAAAATCAAAGATTAGAACAAATTGACGCTAACATTAGAAAAACTGGAAAATTCTTTGATGAAGTATATCCCAAAAAACAAAAAGCAGTATTATCACAAATTTTATATTTAACTGGAAATAGTGGTATATGGAAAATTGGTATTGATGAACTTGCAAAATTGGCTAAAGTTTCACGAACAACTGCTAAAACTGTAATTTCAAAAATAAAAAATGATATTGAAACAAATGAAATTATCATTGGTCATTTAAGTTGTACGCATAAATATATTTTAGTTGATATGAAACATATAAATTTTAAAGATATTATGACTACTGTTTTTTCTTTAAACGACCACCAATTCGACCATCAATTTGGCCACCAATTTGGCCACCCTGAAGGTGCTGAAAACGTTGATATATCAAGCCTGAATGAAGAAAAATCAAGTCTTAAAGGTTTTAAAGGTTTTAAATCTTTTAAAAAACAAGCTATTAAAAATAATAATATATCTATAAGCGAATCTGAAAAAATGGCAATAAGGGAAGAAATAGAAAATCAAGAATTTGAATCACCTGAAGAACAACGTAAGCAATTAGAACACTATGCAACAAATAAATATCAACTAAGATTCTATGATTTTATTCAACTTATGAAAGAACAATACCCTAAATTAGTATCAGACAACGCATATAAGCTATCTTTACGCATTGGTTCAGATTGTACTATAGAACGATTTTATGAAGCTAAGAACGTGCTTCAACGCCTTGTAATGGATATTCATGAAGGATTACAAGTTGATAATATCGTTGCAACGTTTACTGGTGCATTATTGAAACATGAATCATATCCTAAAATTCCAAAAAAAGAAGTTGCTGCAAGACATGAACCGCCTAAATGTGTACTTTACAATTGGTTAGATAAAGCACCAAAAGGCGTTGTAAAGCCTTCTAATGAATCAACTAGCAATAATACTAAGGTTGCACATAAAACCGATTATGAAGCGAAATTAAAAGAAATTAAGGCTAAATTAGGTATGTAAATTAGGTATGTAATGGGAGGATTACTTAAAATGAAAAGCAATGAATCAATAAATATAAAAGATAAAGTCTTTATAAGAACTATTGATTTACTAGATAAAGACACTAGAATATTGAAGGATATTCAATATAATCATTGTGATTTGAAAAATATGGATATTAAGGATAGAACTTTTTATGAATTAACTTCACAATTTCATTTTCATAGTGTAATTGCATACTGCAATGTACTAAATATAGATAGCGATAAGTATTTAAAAACTGTAAATTTACCGCTTTTTTATGAGAATATATTTACCGAATTTGAATTAAAGGACACTGAAGTTTTTTATAATGAGCGTATTCAAAATGATAAATTTTACATTGATAGAGAATTACATAAAAAAGAAGGGTATTTTTATAAAATTATATGTGAATTGATAAAAAAATAAAAGGTAGCAAATAAATGCTACCCTTCACAGCTTAAAATTAACGGATACTATAGTTATAGGCAATTGATTCAAAAATGTAAAATAAATTATGCAGCTTTATAGGTATTAGCTTTATATTTTATTGTGATATTGTTTTTATCCATCAAATTTTTTAAGGCTGCTGCATTGATTGAACCATTTTTTTCAATTTCACTAAATAATTTTTCTTTAGCACTCATATGTTGTGCAATTTCTTCAGGTTCTTTAATTAGAACATATAAGAATACGCCTTTTTTAAGTGGAATAGTTTTAATATCATAGCCTTCTTTGTATAACTGACCTAAATAACCGCCATATCTCAAAGAAGTTTTAGATAATTGTACATTAGTAATGCCATTTTTGTTATATCTTAATAAATTTAAAATTTGCTCTTTTTTACTCATAATTTTTAATCTCCTAATTTTCAATGTTGAATATGATTTCTACTTAGGTTATAGGCAATGCTACACAAAAAGTAAAATATTTCACTGCTGAAAAATAAGCCATGAAATATTAGTACAAAAGTAGGGAGCGTTAAAATTGACGTTTCCTAAAATAAGGAAAAACCACTCGGACAATTGTTCCGAACGGTTATTAAAACTACCATTTTAATGATAGAAAATTAGTAAAAAATGTAGCAAAATTTTTTTCAAGTAAAAATTGTAGATGATATAAGTAAAAAATGTGGTAGTAAAATTTGTAGTAGTAAAAAGTGGGCAAACTACTTTTCTATAAGTAAAAAAGTTAGCAAAATCCTTTTACACTTTCTATTGTCTTGCCTATAACTCTATTAGAAAAAGAGAAAGAGGGAAAGATAAAATGAAAGATGAATTAAAGGTTATTCATGAGCAAATAATTTTAGGAAAAAATTTTAAAGTTTACGGTGATTTTGAAAATCCTTTATTCCTAGCGAAAGATGTTGCTGAATGGATTGATTATGATACATCAAGTTTAAATAAGATGTTAAATAATGTAGATGAAGATGAAAAAATTCAAAAGAATACTCGGAACATTGTTCCGACTAAAGGTAATCCTTTAAAATGGTTCTTAACTGAAGATGGATTATATGAGGTATTAATGCAATCACGTAAACCAATTGCTAAGGCATTTAAGAAACAAGTAAAAGAAATTTTGAAAACCATTCGTAAAAGGGGTATTCATATGACAGATAAAAAAATTGATGATTTTTTAGATAACCCTGACTTATTAATAGATTTATTATTACAAGCTGGTGAACAATTAAAAAAATCAAAAATAAAAACCAGTGATTTAAAATAAAATAAATATTTTAGAATTTTGAGTGGTGTTCATTTTGAGCGTCACTCAATTTTTTTAGTAAAAAATGTAGCAAACTACTTTTCTATTAGTAAAATTTGTAGATGTTACAAGTAAAATTTGTAGTAGAAAAAAATGTAGCAAGTTACCTTTCTATAAGTAAAAAAGTGGGCAAAATCCATTATTCCTAGCGAAAGATGTTGCTGAATGGATTGAATATGATGTTAAAAATACTTATCGACTTTTAAATAGTGTTGATGATGATGAAAAAACGAAAAAAAGCACCCACACAATCGGTGGAACCCAAGAATCATGGTTCTTAACTGAAGATGGATTATATGAAGTATTAATGCAGTCACGTAAACCAATTGCTAAAAATATGCGGTTATTAGCTTTTCAATGATGTCTTTACGACACTTTAGCATTAAACGCCATTTAAATCCTTTTTAAGCGTTTTTATCGTCATCATGACAAATACTATTAAAATACTTTTTAAACGTCACATATGCAACGCTAATAGGTATTTTTTTAGCGATATTGAAATTTTTATACATATCTGCTTAATAAGCGGTGTTTTTTTTATTTTCACGACTATTACTATTATTCTGCCACAAGTGGTAGAAAATAAAAAGGGTGGCTACAATATAGCCACCTCTTAGAATTACATATTATTTTTCAAATACTTTTCTTCTCTTAACTTTTCTTCATTAGAACGTCTATCAATGCCGAAATATTCAATTGATATTCTATTCAATAGAATACACCTTGCTTCAGGCTCTAATTTGTTAATTTCTTTTCTAATTGCTTCAAATGCTTCATTAATGCTCATTGTGCTTCAATCCTTTCTAATTATCGAGCGAATAACGCTCATTATTTGAAGCGTTCTATATATATAAATCTTAAAAAGGATTATCAATGATATACATATTATAGCAAAGTTAGAAATTTGATTCTAGTTTTATATAGATTAAATAATCAATTCTCTAACAGTATATAAAATGGATAACTATTTTTATATAAGATAATATCCAAAAAATATACTAATTAAAGTATATAAAATGGATAAATTATTTATATAGAATATATATCCAAAAAATATACTTGTTTATTGTAAATTTGGTGGAATAAAATTTTACCGCCAAAATTTTTTTATTTTTTTTCTATTATTGTTTTACATTTTCTGTAGAAATGCCTATAACCTTAGTAACGACCAATTTCATAACAGGTGAAGAAGGTTAGAGCATAAACCTAGTACACCATTATCAAAAGCTAACTAAATAGGTTAAGTCAAGCCGCTGCAAAACTGATAAACACACTGATATGTAATGATATTGGAGCATGAGTTTATCGCTTATATGTCGTTTATAAGCTGACTGTATGATAAATATATCATATCAATAGGGAATAGAGATTGCGTCATATCCTAGATGAATAGACATCTAAACATTCGGCAAGGGTTGGAGATAACTAACAGTAGTTGCATTAGTGATTACTGATTAGGCTTAACAAGTAATGAGTACACAAGGCTTGAATGAGTGTACACCTTCTAAAGTGTTGTTAAGTGTTTCAAGTAATATTAGGGAACTTATGTAATTAATTACATATTAAACATTAATAATATCTATAAAATAATTAAATAATTAATGTGAACAAACGTTAGTTTGTGAACAAAGGACATACGCTAGTATGTACTTAAAAATATATATTAATAATTATATATAATGGTGTAAGTAATTTTTGTAGTAGTAATTATTTATATTATAGATTTTTCTACATTTTTTACTTGTAAGTAAAATTTGTCGCTATATAAGTAAATCTACATTTTTTACTTATTTTTTTTTACTTATTTTGCACAATTGCCTATAACCTTAGTGTAATGAAAAAACACAAGATATAGGAGATTGATAAAAATGGATTTAAAAAATATAGACTATAAAACAAAAGAAAATGCCATGTTATTTTGGCTTAATGGTAAAGTATCATTATTTCAAGATGATGAAACAAATTTAAAAATATTAGAAGTAGCACAAGCAACCATTAAAAATAAGAATTACAAGCCACATGAAAGTTATGAAAATGAAGTATTAGCACTTTATAAATATGAACCTTCACAAGTGCTGCAAATGATTAAAGATAACAATTACCCTGAAGGATTTAAAGAAAATATAATCAATGAATACTATAAAGGCACTGAAAGCACTGAAAAGCCATATATAGTGGTTGAAGAAAGTAAAGAACTTAAATCATTTGAGTTTGATGTATTTCATGGATTCCCTGAAGTAAAGCAAGTAAAAAATGTAGAAGTAAAAAATGTAGAAGTAAAAAATGTAGAAGTAAAAAATGTAGAAGAAAAAAATGTAGAAGAAAAAAATGTAGAAGAAAAAAATGTAGAAGAAAAAAATGTAGAAACACGCTCAATAACTAAACCTGAAAATAATAGTTTAAAAGGCTTTCCAGTAGCTTTAAATGATGAACCTGAACAAATACAAGCAAATGAATTAAAAACCGTTACAAAGCCACCTGAAGCCTATTTAAAAGCAAATGAACATAATTCATTTAACATAGAAAGCTACTTAGAAGACTATTTGAATGGCTCTAATGAAGTTTATTTATTGAAGAAAGAAAAAGAACAAATTAAAAATGATTTAAAAGATTTGAAACTTGATAAAAGACAACCTAACAGAAAAGTTGGATTAGATAAAATTAAAGACATAATAAAAGATAATAACCTTCCATTTGAAATCAATAATGGTCGAGCAACAATAGACGGAAAACAACAATCAGTATGGATATTAAAGAGGATTTCATAATCCTTTTTTGTATTCACTTGTAAAAGAGTAGGACTTTTTAATCATTTTTGCTAAAAAAGCGATAAAAACACCTTAGTTATCGACACTAATAGTGTAGGAAATTAAATAACACAAATGTGTATAAATTGTGAACAAAATAAAAATTTTTTAAAAAAGTTTACTAAAAACGTGTCCGAAACACCTTAGTTATCGACACTATTAGTGTAGGATAAAAATAATATTATGAGGGCATTTGCTCTCACCAAAATACATTAATGGAATAAAAAATGTATAAAAAATTAAATAGTTGTTGAATATCGAAAAATGACATTGCGTCATTTCTAAGTATTTATGAAGTGGTGGAACACTTATAGATACTGTCTTTTCAAAATTGATAGCATATAGACTTATGTTTTTTGTTGTCTAATAACATTTGTAATTTGTACAGTAGTAGCTTAATTGCTATTACTGTTTTTTTATTTTCTCCAAAGTTACAAATTTGTGTTACATCATATTTACCCTTTCAAAATATGTTTTTCTTTTTCGATTTAATCCTCGTTTTTTCTCCCTCTTTTTATGAAGAATCTAGCTTTTAATTAAGTTAGATTTTTCATCTTTACAACTGAATATACAACTAAATAACAACTGAATATAGATAAATCTATGAAAGGAATTACAAAATGGCATTTTTTAAAAGAAAAAAGGCTAATGGTGATTATGTAAATGATTTTTTTAGTGCTTCATTCACTTCAAATAATCAAAATTTTACTGTCACTGAAGAACAAGCCTTGCAGATTCCAGCATTTAAAGCGTGTTTGAATCTAATTACAAATACTATTGCAGAATTGCCTATTAATTTAATGCAGCATGATGGCGAAAATGTAACCATTTTAAATAATGATAAACGAGTTCAATTACTGAATAATCCTAACATCATTGATACTGCAAGTACATTAAAGGCTCAACTTGTAAAAGATTTACTGTTATACGGTAAAGCCTATTTATATAACAATAGTAATGAATTACACGTACTTAAAGCTAATTTTATGAATGAAGAATATTTTTCAAATGATGGCTTTACTATTGGAGATATTCAATATATTTATAATTTTGATGGCTCACATAAGTTATTAAAGGAAAATGTTATTCGTTTTGATTCAGGCACTAAAGGCATTTTAAGTAATACTGAAGTGTTAGAAACTGCAATTAATAATCAAACATATTCTAAAAATGTACTTAAAAATGGTGCAATGCCAATAGGTATTTTAAAGGCTGCAAGTCGATTAACTGAAAAGGCTATTGATTCATTAAGAACTAGCTTTGAAAATATTTATTCAGGCAATCAAAAAGTGGGTAAAACTCTTATTTTAGAGAATGGCCTAGAATATCAACCCCTATCCTATAACCCTGAACAACTTCAATTAAATGAAACTTCAAAGTCTTTAACATCTCAAATTTGTATGTTGTTTAATGTATCAGAAAGCCTAATTAATGATACAAGCAATAAATATAACTCTCTATCAACTGCAAATACTTCATTCCTGCAACAAACAATTCAACCCATTTTAGTAACAATTCAAGAACAACTAAATAAATCATTCCTAAAGCCTTCAGAACAAGGCTTATTTTTTATGTTTGATACTTCACAAATTTTAAAAGCAACTGAAACTGAACGTATTGACGCAACATTAAAGCTTTTTAAAGATGGCGTGATTAGCTTCAATGAAAGTCGAAAACGTCTTGATATGACTGTAATTGATGATAAAAAAGATTACTACAAATTAAATATTGGTCAAGCGTTGCGAGATAAAGCTACTGGTGAAGTATTAAATATCAATACTCAAACTACTAATACACAAGGTGAACAAAAAAATGGAACTCCTCAAAGTAAATAATTTTGAAGTACGAGCCATTGAAAATAATAATGGTTCACTTCAAGTACAAGGTTATGTCAATATAACTGGCTCACAATCTCAACCCCTCAAAGATATGAACGGTAATGAATTTATTGAAAAAATTCAAAAAGGTGCATTTGCTGAAGCAATTAGAAACGCAACTGATGGAATTGATTTTCTTGCCGAGCATGACACTGAAAAAATTTTATCCTCAACTAGAAATGGTTCTTTAAACCTTCAAGAAGATGACAAAGGCTTATATATGAGTGCCGAAATTACACCAACAAGTTATGGCCAAGATTATTTCACTCTCATTAAATCAGGCATTTTAAAAAATATGTCATTTGGATTTAGAAGTATAAAAGATTCATGGCAACAATTAGCAAATGGTATGTATGAACGTACAGTTGAAGCACTTGAATTGTTTGAAGTAAGTGCAGTTCGTTCACCCGCCTATTTGGATAGTGTTATTTCCGCAAGAAGTCTTGAAACTCCTGAAAATATAGAAATTCCCTCAAATATTCCACAAAAAAACTCTGAAGAAAGAAGTAATAATAAATTGAAAAAATTAAACAACCCTACAAACCCTGAAAACTCTCTAAATACTATTATCAAAGAAAATCGTGCATTACAAACTACTTCTGATGGTGCAGCCTTAATTCCTGAACAAGTTGCAAATACTATTGTTGAGGAAATTGAAAATATTAGTCCTGTATTTGCAATGGCTCAAAAATTTCCTACTATTGCTGGCAATTTAAAAGTTGCACGTGAAGGCAATGATAGCGTTGTAGCTGCATTTGTAGGTGAAGGCGTTGACCTTGTAGAACAACAATTAAAACTTGAATACGCTGAACTTAAACAAAAACGTTGCGGTGCTGCAATTACATTGACTAACCAATTAATTAATGACGCTGCAATTAATTTAGATGAATATGTACCAAAATTATTGGCTCGTAAAGTTGCAAAAGCTATTGAAACATCTATTTTAGTTGGTGTAGGTGGTACTGAATTTAACGGTATCATTAATGACGCTGCAATCGGTCATGTTGATGTTACTGGCTCAATTACTTATGATGTACTCCAAGATTTATATTTACAAATCCATCCAATGTACTTAAATGGTGCTTGCTTCATTATGAGTCGTGATTTATTTAAACAAGTTGCTAAACTAAAAGACACTAACGGTCATTTTTTCTTACAAAATGGAATTGTAAACGGAAAAATCAACTATACATTATTTGATATTCCAGTTTATGTAACTGAAGCATTAACAGCTGAAAATCCCGTAATTTTTGGGAATATCAATGAAGCCGTTGCAGTTTTAGTTAAACAAGAACAAGGATTACAAAAAATTGTTGATTCAGGATTAGCTTTAAAAGGTGCTTCACTTTATGTCTTTGATATGTATGCTGATTCTTGTGTTGTAAATCCTCAAGCAATCGCAAAATTAAATGTAGCTTAATTGATTTATAGAGTAGTCATTCATTTGGCTACTCTCTTTTTTATACAACTAAATATACAACTGAATAACAACTAAATAGAGGTATTAAAAATGGAAAATTATATTAAATCATTAAAAGCAATTAAAGAATATTTTACAAATACAAACGCATACAGATTAACACTTGCACGTGCTTATGTTATGAAACTTTCTGAAAAGTATACTAATAAAAGAGAAATCATGGCTCAAACAAATAATATGTTAAAAGCTGAGGGCATAAAGCCTATTTCTTACACTTATGTATGCAAAATAATTAATCAATGAAAGAAGATACAATAAATGGTAATAACAGATGAAGCATTTAACCTTTCTTTAGTAAAGAACTATTTAAGAGTTGATAGCAATGAAGATGATACATTATTACAACTTATGATAGATAGTGCAAAGAGTTATATACAAAGCTATTTGAATCAACCTTTTGAATCCTATGTAGATATACCTGTTGAGTTTACACTTGCAGCATTAAACCTAGTAGCACAATGGTTTGAGAATAGGGCAGTAGGTAGCGAGAAAGCTACACATGAATATCTCTATAACTTTACTGGCTTACTTGATATACATAGAAAGTGGCTACCTGAAACGAGTGTTACTGCATGAGTATGACAATAGGTATGATGAATAATCACATTAACATCTATAAGATAACTACAATCAAAGATGAATATGGAGATACTACTACAACAAAGACATTATTTCATAGTTGTTGGTGCTATGTAAGGAATCAAACAATGAAGGATATTCAAGCAAGTATAGGAACATTATTAGAAAATACAATAAGTCTAGTAATAAGACATACAAACAAGCAAATAACAAATGAAATGACAATTGAATTAAATGGAATAAGTTATAAAATAATTTCAATCGAAAATGATATACAAAGAAAACAATTCGATACAATTATAGTGAAACGAGTTGGATAATAACCCCCCGTATATAAAATATAAAAAAGTGTATTTCTCTGCGGATAGCGTACCGCCTTTCGTTGTGGCAACACTTACATTTTCAAACATTTCATGTCACATTTTCACTAAAAATAGCACTAAAATAGCAAAGGAGATAAGCAATTATGAATAAAAAAGTAATTGGTACTCATGCAGATAGTAACATTACACGTGCAGCTGCAAAAGAAGAACAAGCCGATAAGCTAAAAGAAGTGCTAAAAGTTGCTAATTTACACGAAGTACCTAAACAATTCATGCTATACGATAAAAAAATATATAATATCCTGATTGATAACCTAGAAAAGCTGAATATCAATCACTTACAAGATATTGATATATATAGCCTTGTAAAAATCGCTAACAGTATGTATTTACTAAATGAAATTGAAAAATCAATTAAAAAACATGGTATTGAAATGGAACTTATAACACGTGATGAAGGTGCTAAAAAAATTATTCCTTCACAATTCCTTGCTTCACGTAACGCTTTAATTAATACACTTGATAAACAACTTACAAGCCTTCAAATTTCCCCACGTGAAAGAAATGATTTACTTATTGCAACTTCTACTGATATTTCTAACATTCAAATGAATGATGATGATTTTCAAGCATTATTAAAAATGAATGATATAGCATGAAGTTAAAACCTGATGAATTATTGAATAAATGCAAGGCTGCAAGTGATAAAGAAGTATTAAAAATTATGCTTACTAATCCAGTATTTGTTGATGATATTGTATTATTTATCCTATGTATGCCTGATTCTCTAGCAATTACACATAAAAAGTATTTATCTATGATGAAACAATTAGCTTTTAAAAGCCGAAATACTTTATTAATTCAACTTATTGTAGAACAAGAAAAGAAAGAAATTAATATATAAAAAATCCCCTTTCTATTTCCGTAGAAAGAGGACATTTTTTTGTTTTTCCGTTCAAAATTACAAAAATAAAAGGAGATTTATATAGAGAATGTTTTAAAAGAAAAGGATAGAATTAATATAAGTGAAAAATGAAGGATTATAGAACGCTATTTTAGGAGGTAAAATAAACGTTCTATAAAATTATCGCTAAAATTTGTATCACCATTTTTAACTTACACTAAGGTTATAGGCTACTGAACATAAAATGTAAAACAAAAATAGAAACTTTTTAAAGAAAAAAGCCTGATAGTTACCAGCTATCAGACTTTAGATTAAAGAATACGCTAACATTCTTTTAACACTTGTTTCATTATTTAATTGTTTAGTTTAGATATGTGATTGTTTGTGCTACAGTGAGTTTCATTTCCTCCCCGCCAACAAAATTAATTATAACACTTTTATTGTATAAATCAATACTTTTTACTATAATTTTTAGTAATTAATGATAAATAATAGTTCTATATACATTTAAATGTGTAATATATATAAATGGCTTTAGAAAAAAATAAAATAAACTTAAATGTTGAGAATTTAACAATCAATGATATAATGAAAGTAATTCGTTCATTGTACGAGAATTGTAATTTATGAAAATGATATAAAGTAATAGCTTTTTATATAATGTTTGTCTTGGTCGGGGGTTCGAATCCCTCCTGGGACATAGAAATCGAATTTTTTTAAAACGCTCTAAACCTTTTAATATAAAGAGTTTAAAGCGTTTTTTTATGTATAGGAATTCAAGAAAGAATTCAATAGAAAAAGTTTGTAGTACATTTCAAAATTAATATTAAAAAATTTATTACATAAAAAATAAATGGAAATTACAAGTGTATTAATCATTTATTTCCAATCCTTGAATTTGCAGACTATATACTTGGTGTGATTTTTAGGCTATTTTTGAATTAAACCTCTAGAGAAGCGTAAGATGATAATATCCCTCTTTTATTATAATTTAGGGAATTGCCAAAGTAGTACAAGCCTATTAACAAAAGTATATTTTTGTTATATAATTTAATTAAAGAGAAGGAGGGAGATAATTTGGCAAAGGTTACAGATGTTGCAAAAAAATTTTTATTATTGAGCAATGAGAATAATTTGACTGCTATCACTCCTTTGAAGTTACAAAAATTGGTCTATTATGCTCAAGCATTTCATTTGAAAAATAATAATGAAAGATTATTTAAAAGTGATATTCTAGCCTGGGATCATGGACCTATTGTAAGGATATTATATGATTTATATAGAGATTATGGATATCATATTATTCCTCCGAACCCAGATGATGAAGATCGAATTAATTTAACAGAAAAAGAGATTAAAACGATTAATAAAGTATTTGAGGAGTATGGTGAGCTAAATGGTAAGGTATTAGAAGAAATGACTCATCAAGAAACTCCTTGGTTATCTACTAATCGAAATAATGTAATATCGATTGATAAGATTGAAGAATACTTTAAAAGTTAAAATATACTTAAAAAGGGGAAAAACCCCTTTTTTTTTATTGGGGTGTTCATATAAATGAAAGGTGTAAATCTTATTGGAAATTGGTTCATACATAATATTACTAAGCCTAAACTTTTACCTATTTTTTTAATTGTAATAATTTTATTTAGTTATTATCACTATAAGTATTTAAATATACTTTTTTTTGTGGATAGTAATATATTTTGGGTTAAAGATATGGTTGTTTTTTTACATATTAGAGGTATAAATGATGAAATAATAGTCTCAATTTTAAGGAAAGTACTTAGTTCACTAACAATATTAATTTCAATTATTTCTGCAATATATGTTTTTACGTATAGAGAGCAGAAGACTATTTCACCATCAAATCAAATTACAAAAAAGACGAATAAATATATTTTGTTGCTAGTCTTTTCGACAATATATTTCTTAATATATGGAAATATGCTCGTATCTGAATATAAAGATTTAAATTTTAACTCCAATAATTTAAATATAACTAAAGAGTTATTTTCAAAATTTATAACTTTTGATTTACTAATAGTTCTATATATAATCTTTTTTGCAAATACTATTGTAAGAATGATGAATAATATTAGTACGGATAGAATTTTAAAAGATTCTATCGATTACTCTAATAAACTATTAAATAATATTAGTAAACACTATAGAGATGAAAAGTTTTTCACTAGAATAGAAAGTATTAGTCGTTATAGAAATTTTAAGAGAGTAAAATATACTTTACTAAATATATTAAAAGATGAAAGAGATCCTAATGTTGAAGAGGATTTTTATAATAGATTACTAAATGAAATTAACAAATTTTTAGATCAAAATGAAAAGGATTATTTTGAAGAAAAATACTCTTATTTAAGAATAAGCATCGATTTTAGAGTATATAACTTTATTTTGAAAATTAAAGAAGAATATTCTATATTAGGTTTCCAAAAGTTATTAAATATAGAAAAAGTGTTAGTCGGATTGCTAGAAAATAATATTTTTAAAGAGTATTATTTAAATCTTTTAGAAATAGAAAATCAATTATTAAATTATAGTAAAGTCTTAGAAGATGAAGAAGAAGAAGAAATTAAAAAATACATAGATGATTTTACAGATGACTTTAATAAGAACAGTTATAAAGATTTTTATTTATTAAGTATAGAGAAAATACATTTCCTTTCAAAAGAGATAATTCAGCATTCTATTAAAAGAAATAATAGCATTTGTGATAAATACATCCAGAAAATAGAAGATTTTAATCAAACTTGTTCATTTGATGAGAATAGTTTAATAAAATTTTTAGAGGATATAAAGGAGTCGATAAATTTTAAAATAGATAGTAAATTCAAAAGGGGTTATTTAAATTATAAGGATAAAAAGTTATTAAGAAATTATAAAGAGCTTAATTATTCTTTAGAAGCAGTCTATCAAAATTTTAAGTTCACTGCAGAGAACAATATGAATAAAGAATACACGGTGAATTTAAACTATTTTCGAAGAAAAATAATTAATCTGCTTCTAGAAAAAAGTAATGGAAGTACAGTTATCAATTATTTATATAAAAATGATAATAGTGAGTTTTGGAAGTTGTATATGTCTATTTTGAGAAGTAGTTTTACCGTTGTAACACAGTTGATGAAAAATCAACAATACACAAAAGCTGAAGAATTGATTGATTTAACTTTCGATTTATATATAGATGATGGAAGTATGTTAATCAATATATTTAATATGAATTTGAGTAATTATATAGATACAATAGATCCTAAGGATGAAAGGCAATTATCTATTTTATTAAATAATTTAAAAAAATTATCTATCGAAAATAGTCATTTACTATATAAGCATTTATTAATGAGATTAATAAATAAAGAAGAATTAAAAAATCTAACTAACGTAATTTATGCATATAAAGAGCATAGAGAGAGTAAAAGAGATAGAGAAGATGCTAAATTAGTTATTATAATGCAATGTTTAATTAAAAGCATAGAGATATCTAATTATAGTGTTTCTGGTTTTTTAGTTAAATTCTTAAGAACAAATTTTGGTAGTAAGCAAATTACTGATATGATAAAAAATGAAAGTACAATTTTAAATGCTTATAAATCCACTCTAGAAAAAACATTTTTATTGGAAATGAGAATAGAAGAAATAAGGGAAAACTCTATACATTCTATCAAGATAAATGAAGAAACAAAAGAGTATTGCTTTAAGAAAGCAATTGTTTTATTAATGGTTCAGATTATTTATTCTTATAATGAAAGATTGTGGTTTGTTAAAAACTTCGAGGGAAATGGATTAGAATTAAGTATAGAAAATTTAATAGCTTTTTTAGAATCACAATTCTCAGGTAAAACAGATTATAAATATATTATAAATAAAATTCTTATGAGTAAGCAGAAATATGGAATGATATCTTTAGATAGAGGGATTTTAGAAAAAATTGAGAAATGTATTTAATGGATAATAAAACAGCTTGTTTTATAACAAGCTGTTTTATTATGATAATGGAAAAAAGTATCAGCTACTATATGTGTATCGTATTTCTAGTTCTTTAATTTGATAGCTATGTACACTAATATTTAAAAAGGTTAATCCTCATCATAAAACCTAATAAGAGAATTACTATTCCTAACTTCCTCCAGATGAAAATTTTTAAGCTTAGGTTATCACTAAATGAAATCTGGTATAATAAGTAAATTTATCAAACCAAATCATTAAACAACCACCCCAAATAAATGTAGAATACAAATAGAACAAAAAATATAATGTTCAACCTTTAATTCTTAGTTTACTAGTGTGTTCAATAAGAAATATTATTTGACTAGTAATAGGTTATAATTATATACTTGCTTACAAATAGTAAGTAAAAGATGAATAGAGAAAACTAGGTGAGAATATGACAACATTACAAAAGACGATCGATTTTTTACAAGATAAAATGCAATTTACGAAACGTTCAGAAACAGAAAATATATGTATAGTAGGGCCGGTAAAGTTGCCAGTAAAGCAAGGGGATTTTGAGGCGACTTTTCAGTGGTATTCATGGCATGTTGTGGATGCAAAGTTATCTAAGGAAGAAGTAATTGATTCACTGGCTTCGTCCAACTTAGCTTTTGGTCAACAATCATCCGTTCTTGCATATGGTGATTTTGAAAACGGTGAGGAAGCACTTATACGTATGCATAGTATATGTCATACTGGTGATATTTTTGGAAGTCAACGTTGTGATTGTGGCTACCAACTACATGAGTCGATGAAGATGATTAAAGAACATGGTTGTGGGGCTATATTTTATTTAGCGAATCATGAAGGCCGTGGGATTGGTTTGTTTTCAAAATCGTTGGCTTATTTATTACAAGAACAAGGTTTTGATACAGTAGAAGCGAATCATGCGCTTGGTTTTGAAGATGATACACGGAGTTATGAAGATGCGATTCGTGTTTTAGAAATGTTACGTCAAAAACCGGTGACATTGATTACGAACAATCCCAAAAAATTAAAGGCTTTAAAAGAACATGGCTTATTAGCAGATGGGCACATCCCTCTTTGGGGTGGATTAACTGAAACCAATAAATTTTATTTACAAACAAAAGTAAAAAAATCAGGACACATTCCACTAGAAAAAGTAACCTTACAGTAAGGAGCTACGCAACATGAAAACAGATCAAGATTATATGCGTTTGGCATTAGAATTAGCAGCTAGTGCTAAAGGAAATACAAATCCAAATCCACTTGTTGGAGCAGTTATTGTCAAAGATGGTGTGATTGTTGGTACTGGACTTCACCGTAAAGCAGGAGAGCCTCATGCGGAAGTACATGCCTTTAATATGGCTGGAGATCATGCAGAGGATGCAACCTTATATGTAACGCTTGAACCATGTTCACATTACGGGAAAACACCTCCTTGTGCGAATCGTGTAGTAGAAGCAAAAGTGAGTCGTGTGGTTGTGGCAATGGAAGATCCAAATCCGCAAGTAGCAGGACGCGGTATCAAGCTTCTTCGTGATGCAGGTATTGAGGTAGAAGTGGGTGTATTAGAAGAAGAAGCGAAACGATTGAACGAACGTTTCATACACAATATGATCACAAGCCGACCTTTTGTCATTTCAAAATTTGCGATGACACTAGACGGTAAAATCGCTACCCATACTGGTCATTCAAAGTGGATCACTGGAGAAGCTGCTCGTATGAATGTCCATGAAATTCGTCATGAAGTAGATGGGATTTTAGTTGGTGTTGGAACAGTACTTGTGGATAATCCATCTTTAACGACTCGTTTACCGCAAGGTGGCAAAAACCCAGTTCGTATTATTTTAGATAGTAAGTTACGTACTCCACTTGATGCGAATGTTATGAACACAAATGAAGCAAAGACCATCATCGTAACAGATTCAACAATAGATCGTGCGAAAGCAGCTGAATACGAAGCAAAAGGTGTTCAAATTCTGTATGTTCCGACTAATGAGCAAGGAATCGACTTAAATACGACATTAGAGGCTCTTTATCAAGAGGGGATTACAGACATTTTAGTAGAAGGTGGCGGTGCAATTCATGCATCGTTTGTACGGAGCAATCTTATCGACAAATATATTATTTATGTTGCGCCGAAAATTTTAGGTGGCGAACATTCGATTTCACCTGTTAGAGGGGAAGATGTGGACTTGATGGATGCAGCCTCTCTTTTAACATTTGATTCAGTTGAAAAAATGGGCGAAGATCTTCGAATCATTGCCTATCCAAAGGGTGAGTAATTTGAAAGTAGATGTATGTGTAGTAGGGGCAGGCCCTAGTGGTACATTACTTGCCTATTTATTAGCGAAGAAAGAACTATCTGTACTCTTGATTGAAAAGTCAGAGAAAATTGGAAAATTTTTTCGAGGCGAGCATGTAAACGAAGATGGCGAAGAAATTTTAAAGAAGCATCATCTTTTTGATGGAGTGGAACAACTTGGCCTTTTACGTATGAAACATATAGAGTATTGGCATAATGGGGAGATTTTTAAAGCAATTGATCCAGATCCTTCTATTGGTCATCTTAGTATTCATGTTCCGCAAGCAAATTTACTAACTGCCATTTTAAAGGAAGCGCAAAAACTGTCGAACTTTCATCTGTTGCTAAATACGACAGTAAGTGATTTAGTACAAGATAAATCAGGTCGCTATGTAGCAGTCAAAACTAAACATGGTGAAGAAGTGCAAATGGTTGAAGCGAACTTAATCATCGGAGCAGATGGTCGTTACTCAACTATCCGTAAAAAGGCGGAGTTAGATTCAATGACTCGTAAACATGGTTTTGATTTACTATGGGCTAGAATACCTGCTCCAGCCAATTGGTCACCTTCGATAAAAAATGCATCAATTGATGATCTACAATTGGCTGTCTATTCACAAGCGAATAACTTTATTCAAATAGGGTGGAATATAAAGGAAGGTTCATATCCAACGTTGCATAGACAACCCATTTCGCCGTTTATTGATAAATTAATTGAAGCATTTCCTGAGCTAGAAGAAACGGTCCGCAACAATATTCAATCTTGGCATGATTTTGTACTTCTCGATGTCTTTAGTAGTATCAGTGAAGAGTGGGGGAAAGAAGGTTTACTATGTATTGGTGATGCCGTGCATACAATGACCCCAACAGGTGGATATGGTCTAAACTGTGCATTAAAGGATGCTGATGTATTAGCTGACTTATTGCATAAAGAAAATATTGCTGACGTTGATTTCACCGATTTTATAACAGAGCGCAAAAAAGAAGCCAAAAAATTATTAGCTTCTCAAATTGAGATGGAACAAACGTTTTTAGAGAATTTTGCTGTTTTATCATGAGGGCACTTGAAATCTAAATGAAATTTAATAGGATTTTGTTGAAGTTTAGTAATCCAAACTTTATTGAAGTGGAATCAACGAAGACTCCTGCGGGAAAGCGAGACAGGTGAGACCCCACAGCGCAGCGAGGAGGCTCATCGCTCGCCCGCGGAAAGCGAAGTTGATTCCACTTCAAGTAATAGTTGATAAGAAAGTATATCAGTTCTATTTACGAGCTTAGGAGGAACATTTTTGAAATTCGGATTTGATATTGATGATACATTAATTAATTTACGCGAACATGCTTTTCACTTGTACAATAAAAAGCTAGGAAAAGAAGTAGGGCTTGAAGTATTCCGTGCATTAAAAACAGTAGAAATTCACGAAGCATTCGATTTAACAGCAGAACAAGGGAGTCATATGTGGTCATCCTCTTTAGAGGATATTTACTTCACAGAATGCCCAATTTTTGAACATGCATTAGAAACATTGCAGCAGCTAGAAACAGACGGTCACGAAATTTATTTCATCACTTCTCGTCCGAAACAATACTGTGAAAGAACACGTGAATGGATGAAAGAAAAGGGCTTCCCTGTACAAGATGAACGATTTTATTGCGGCATGCAAGACATTGAAAAAATCGATACAATCAAATCACTACAGCTTGATTACTACTTCGATGACAAACCAGCCGTACTATTAACAATTCAAGACGTCCATACAAAAGCTGTTGTCATTAACCAATCATATAATCAAGGTGTTAACTTACCACGCCTATTTTCCTGGGCTGAATTTAAGTCTTTTATTAAATAAGGGGAATGCTACAATAACATTTAAAAGAGAGGTGTATTCCCTCTCTTTTTCTATGTATACATTTTTTCAACTAGTTCGAAGTAAGTTTAATATAAATAGCATACTTTTTGGATTGTTTAAAGCCTAGTTTTGTACCTAATTGAATTGAAGCAATATTATCAATATTACAATCCCAACGTGGTTGTATATTTTTTGATA
Source organism: Rummeliibacillus pycnus (assembly GCF_002884495.1). Lineage (GTDB taxonomy): Bacteria > Bacillota > Bacilli > Bacillales_A > Planococcaceae > Rummeliibacillus > Rummeliibacillus pycnus. The sequence continues at coordinate 249,075 of NZ_KZ614145.1, forward strand.
GACAGTAGTCAATAAATTGTTCAGCTATTCTACTTGCTAGCCCTTTTCCTCTATAGTTCTGATCAGTTGTAATATCAACTTCTGCGTAATGATTTGATTTAAAAATAGAGACGCATTCACTGATCACTTTATCTCCATCTTGTATACAGAAGCCAACCCCGTTTTGAAGAAAGTTGTTGGGTGAATCCCAATATTCTTGATAGTATATATGGTCAAATTCTAGACAGTTATCTATATGGTTAGCGTTAATATTTCTTACAATATATTCATCCATAATTGTATTTCTCTGAGTGTTTTTATATGTACTTTTATCAAATGTAAAAGAGTAGCGTTCTATCTTATTTATCATGCCATCTAAGTATTTTTCAATCAAATGATTCCAATCATTTGAATAGGAGAATAGGGTAAAGCGATTGTCTGTTTCAATTGTTTTTTGACAAATAGCTGCTAATTCATTTAGAAAAGATTCGTTTGAAGTGTCTCCAAAAACAAAATATAGACCAGAATTTGTTTGAAATAGTAGCGAATTATAATTTGAGGAGTCTGTATAAACAGTTCCTTCTACTACATTATCTAGTATGCTATGCACAAATGTTGGTACATCAATAAGTTTTCCTATGAATAATTTATATTGTTCTCGCGGTAAAACAATCATTTTATCCCTCAATTCTTGCTATTTTGTGATTAACACGTATTGAATAGTTGTTTCAAATATCAATTAAGATATCCTAAACACCTTATTCCCTTTAATCATTCAATTAATTTTCTATTATATCCTTCAAAAATAGATTACTTTTAAAAATTTATGGGAACTGTAATTGGTAAATTTAGATAAAATAATTTATCAAAAACTTATGGGCCAGTAGCAAAAACTTAGAAGCAGAATCTTATAATTTTGTTATGAATAAAAAATTGGAGTGATAGGGATTATTAGAGGTGTTAATTTGATCCCATCATTCCAATCTCATTCTCTTTCGTTTTCGCCATTGTAGATAAGTAATAATAGAAGTTTTGAGTGCGGCGTAGTTTCCGATTGCCGCATAGCCGTAAAACCAACCCATAAATAAACCAGCAATAATATTCTGACGATGACTGATAAAGACGGAAATGAATAAGCCAAGGATGAGGGGAATGGTTGGGACATATTTTTTGGGTATATGAAAAACAATCTTAAGAATTTGCGTTAAAATCATGATTACAGGAATGGCTATTACTGCATCCCAGAAGTTTGTATGGATGATTGGAAATTCTATTTCCATCTTTTCACCTCTTTTAGTGAAGATTCTTATAATAGTTTTTCCCTGAAATATGGCATTTATTCTTTTTTGGATTAGCTTAAGTTTTTATTTTTGGGGCGAAATTATGGCAAAAGACGTCTACTCCGTTCCAAACTGTGACTTCAAAAGTTTGCCCCCATGCATGATACAACTACTGCTTTAAGTTCCCGAGTGACTTTCACTGGGGCCTTAATGATAATAAAGCCACGTTAAGTACTTAAGTTGTCTGTTTCGTGGATTGAACTGGATAGATATAGTAGAATCAAATCTTGTTAAATTTCTTAGCTTTTATTGGAATCTTCCAATTTATGAATCTAAATCATCTAAAAATATTTTTTAGAATTTTATTCTTATAAAATCAACTCTTTAAAACATTCATTTTTAATTTAATGAGTGTTTTTTTCTATTTTATTCATAAATCATTTTGTGTATTTTTGAGAAATACAATTGTATTTCTGTAGAAAATTTATTAAACTTAAAGACATAAATAAAATTTCCGTTAGCACAATTTAGTCTTAGATTAAATCTTTGGACTTTGTATCACAATGTAATGAGGGAAGTGCTAGTATGATTCCTCTACATCAAATATAAAGTAATGTATATGTGCATCTGTGTTTAGCATTAGGAGGGTATTATATGGCTAACAAAGAGTTGAAGAGAGGATTAGAAGCAAGGCATATACAAATGATCGCGCTTGGTGGAACAATTGGCGTCGGTTTATTTATGGGTTCAGCAAGTACAATTAGTTGGACTGGACCATCTGTTCTGCTTGCTTATGCAATTGCCGGGATTTTTATATTTTTTATTATGCGTGCGATGGGGGAAATGCTTTATCTTGAACCGAAAACAGGTTCATTTGCAACATTTGCCCATGAATATATTCATCCACTAGCAGGTTACTTAACAGCATGGAGTAACTGGTTCCAATGGGTAATCGTTGGGATGTCAGAGGTTATTGCAGTAGGTACCTACATGCAATATTGGTTTCCACATCTTCCAGCGTGGGCACCAGGAATTGTTGTGATGGTGATTTTAGGGATCGCAAACTTAGTATCTGTAAAATCATTTGGTGAATTTGAGTTTTGGTTTGCATTAATTAAAGTTGTTACAATTATTTTAATGATCATTGCTGGGTTGGGATTGATCTTCTTCGGTCTTGGTAATGGTGGACATGCTATTGGTCTTTCAAACTTATGGTCACATGGTGGGTTCTTCGCAGGTGGTATTAAAGGATTCTTCTTTGCATTATCACTTGTTGTTGCGGCCTATCAAGGTGTTGAATTGATTGGTATTACAGCTGGTGAAGCCAAAGATCCTAAAAAATCAATTACAAAAGCAACAAATTCAATTATTTGGCGTATTTTAATTTTCTATATCGGTGCAATTTTCGTTATTGTGACTGTTTATCCTTGGGATGAATTAAAAGCAGTTGGAAGCCCATTCGTTGTAACATTTGCAAAAATAGGCATTACAATTGCAGCTGGATTCATTAACTTTGTAGTGGTTACTGCTGCAATGTCTGGATGTAATAGTGGTATATACAGTGCAGGACGCATGATTTATACACTTGCTGAAAATGGTCAAGCACCTAAAATTTTCTTAAAAGTTTCTAAAAATGGTGTACCATTTTGGGGTACAATCGCTGTTTTAATCGGTTTAGCTGTTGGTGTTATTTTAAACTTTGTAGCACCATCTAAACTATTCGTGTATGTATATAGTGCAAGTGTATTACCTGGTATGATTCCTTGGTTCGCATTATTAATCGCTCAAATTCGCTTTAGAAAAGTGCATGCAGAAGAAATGAAAACTCATCCATTTAAAATGCCTTTCGCACCAGTCAGTAACTATGTAACAATTATTTTCTTACTAGCGGTATTAGTTGGCATGTGGATTAATGATGATACACGTATTTCGTTAATCGTAGGGATTATCTTCTTAGCACTTATGACAATTCTGTTCTATGCATTTGGTATGAATAGACGTAATTATAATTTGAAAAATAACAAATAAAATTTCAAAAGCAAAACCCGGGAAGTCCTTGTCATAAGGAATTTCCGGGTTTTTGTTTTATTGCTAGAACAAATTGAGTAGTTCCAACCAAAGAGCCACCAACCGTTTAATCAATAAATGTCTTTTCAAGAAAGATAAGTGATCGATAAGTTGATGGCTGTTTTTTTAAACTCATAAATTTGTTTGTATAGTTCTGTGAAATTTGTTATAAGAAAAGAGTGTAAATAAAGACAATACTAAATCAAGAGGACTTTTGAAAAATGATGTTAATAGATTTGGCATAATGTATTAACTAACTCCGTATTAAGGAAGTGAAATGCTTTGCAGATAATATCTAGTCGAGAGCGGCACGTATATCCGGTCATTTTTCCGACATCATATGGTGCTATTGGAACGATAAACTTTTTTATCATTAATGATGGAGGATCATTGACATTAATTGACACAGGTATTGACCATGAAGAATGTTGGAATTATTTTAATTTAGTATTAGCTGAACAGGGATGCAAGGTAACGGATATTGATCGTATTATTTTAACTCACCATCACGAAGATCATGTCGGACTTTTAAAGCGAATACTGGCTATAAAGAATATCCCTATATATGCTCATCCACTCGCGATTTTAAGATTACAAATGGATGTAGATTTCTTTAGGATGCGTTACCAATTCTTCAATGACTTATATAAGGAAATGGACTGCTTTCATGATGCACAACCGAGATTAGAAAGACTAACTCGAACGTTAAATGAATTAGATGATAAAAGATTAATAGCAAACTATATTCCTATTCAAGAAGGAGATAATGTTAATAGTTTGGAAGTCTTTGAAACACCGGGACATTCACCAGATTCTATCAGTTTATATGATCAGGAAAGAAAATGGTTGTTTACTGGAGATCTAGTTTTAAATGAATCTTCAACAAATGCGATTGTTGATCCTGATCAAAATGGTGTCCGCTTAAAATCAGTAACAGAGCAGCGAAAATCATTGGCTAAATGTGCAGAAATTGATGTATGGTTAACCTTTCCTGGTCATCAGACAATTATCGAAAATCATAAACCATTAATTCATCAAAAAATTGGATTCATGAATCGAAAATGTGAAAGAATTTTAACATTATTAACAGAAAAACCACAAACAGCAAGTTCACTGGCGAAGCAATATTATAGATCAAAATATCGCACAGAATTTTCTCTTGTTATGTCTGAAATAATAGGCTATCTCGATTACTTAGAAGAACATCAATTAGTAGAAAAGAAAAAAGTAGATGGTGTATGGATCTATTCACAATCACTAGAAAAAAACGAAGAGGCTATCCAAGAAGATTAATCTTTTGGATAGTTTTTTTGAATTAGCCACATGTTCAGATCTTTTTCTGAAACAGGGTTATAATAGAAATAGCTAATATATGAGCGTTAGGAGGGGTTTCGATGAGTAACTATATTGTTATGCAAGGAGAAACCTATGAAGAAGATAAAGACCTAGGTGTCATATGGTCGCCTATTTATGATAAAGCAGGAATAGAGCAACACTTTTGGGCAAGAATGCGAAAAGTGAAAAAAGGAGACTGCGTGTTCCATTATGTAAAAGGTGCAATTGTTGCGATTAGTATCGCACAAAGTGATTGTGAAGATGGGGTAAAACCAGTACTTTTTCGAATTCATACAGAAGAAAAAGTTCATGTGGTTCATGTGAAATATTATCCATTAGAATATCCTTTAATAATCAAAAATCATTGGGAGAAGATTCAACCATTACTTCCTACAAAGTATTCAGCATTTCGAGAGGACGGTAGTGGAAATAGTGGTTATTTGTATCCTTGTCATGAAGAATTAGCATTACAATTTTCAAAAATAATCCGTTCATTAAATAAAGCAAGTACAGATGAAGAACAACTATCATTATCAATTGATGCAGTTCAACAAACAAAACCATTATTCACGATTTTAGATCGATTAGATGGCCAATTGAAAGAAACCTTAGAGTATAATGAATCTAATTTTTTTGAACAACAAATAAAATTATGGAATGGAACTTGCCCGATTTGTGGAATTCATCATCAAAAAATGATGAAGGCCATACACGTCAAACCGATGAAAGAAAGTATATTAGAAGAAAGAAAAGATCCCTTTAATGGTATTTTACTTTGTTCAAATCATGCGGTTTTATATGAAGAAGGTCTTATTGCATTTGATGGTAGGGGTAGATTGCACATTTCACAAAAAATTCCCCCTCAAGAATATCGCAACTATCAATTAACGGAATGTAAGAAAATAGAATTATATCCGGAAAATAAAACCTACTACAGATGGCATAAACGATATCAATTTAAACCATAATGGGAATGGTTAGCAAGTTATAGGTTATTAAAAAACAATCAATTTTGTCGTATGAAATTGTTTTAGCTCCAAATGAAAATATGCTATGATGATTTTAGGGAGAGTGAACACAATTGCGCAGAAAAAGAGGAAAACTTCAAAAGCATCAAAATGTTATTGTGTTCCCTGGAACAATAGAAAGGTTAATTGCAGAAGGTCAACGTTTTGCTGAAAATTATCAATATGATAAAGCAGTTGTTTCATTTCGAGAGGCATTACAATATACAGAAGGCGATGAAAGCCTATTAAGTGTTTATGCCTTTGCTTTATATGAAACACGAAATTTTCAAGAAGCGAAAATCATTTGCGAGAAATTGCTAGCTATTGGTCCGCAGTTATACATAGAAACTATGGAACTTTATTTGACGATTTTAATGGAGTTGAAGGAGTTTAAGCAAGTAGAGACATTAATCGACTCCTTGCTTGAAGAAAACGTCATTCCACCTGAATCGCAAGATAAATTTATTCGTATCAGAGGCCTGAATGCAACAATTGCTGATAAGCAAGACCAGGAAGTCTCAGATCAGCTAGACATTGACGAGGCATATGAGCAATTCGAGGTAGATCAATTTTTTTCTCAAACGAATTTACAACAAATGCAGCAAATGCAAGCTATTCGTGATGTGAATATTCGTCCATTGCAAGAGTTATTAGTTGCGATCATTGAAGATAAACGTGCTCATCCTATGATTCAAAGTTTTGCATTGTACTTACTCGTCCAACAAGAAATAGATATTGAAGTGCAAGTGAAAAAGTTTGATAAAGAACGTACTGTCAATCCATCAAAACTACAATTTCCTGATGAAATGCCTGTCGCTAAGCAAGTTTTAAAGCTTGTTGAAAGTGCATTAGAACAGGAGCCATCAACTTTAGAAATGGTACAATATTTATTAGCAAGACATATGTTTGTGACTTATCCATTTGAATGGTTTCAATATCAATCTGATGAAATAGTAGAAGGATATATTGATTATGTACATGCAATGTTTGGTAAAGTAAAAGAAACAGATTACGATTTAATGGACTTACTAAATCTCCTAGAAGAGCAGTCTGAGCTGTTCGATGTATGAAATCTGTTGAAACTATAGTTATCTATGATATACTAAAACAGTTGTGAAAGTCGTATTAAACGAATGAATTGTCCAACATTTGAAATTAATTTTGGAGGTATTATAAATGTCAGCAAAATGGGAAAAACAAGAAGGCAACACTGGATTATTAACAGTAGAAGTTGCTGCTGAAAAAGTAGACGAAGCTTTAGATAAAGCTTTCAAAAAAGTTGTAAAACAAATTAACGTACCAGGCTTCCGTAAAGGTAAAATGCCTCGTCAAATGTTCGAAAAGAAATTTGGAGTAGAATCATTATTCCAAGATGCTTTAGAACTTTTAGTAAATGAAAACTATCCATTAGCAATCGATGAAACAGGTATCGAACCAGTAGATCAACCAGAAATCGATTTTGAAATGGAAGACCTAGGCAAACACAAAGACTTCAAATTCACTGCTAAAGTAACTGTTAAACCAGAAGTAACTCTTGGTGACTATAAAGGTTTAGAAGTAACTAAACAAGAAACTGCAGTAACTGATGAAGAAATCGAACAACAATTAAAAGACCAACAAACTCGTCTTGCAGAATTAGTTGTTAAAGAAGATGGCGCTGTAGAAGACGGCGACACTGCAGTAATCGATTTCGAAGGCTTCCAAGATGGTGTAGCATTCGAAGGCGGTAAAGGCGAAAACTACTCACTTGAAATCGGTTCTGGATCATTCATCCCAGGATTTGAAGAACAATTAGTAGGTGTAAAAGCTGGCGAATCTAAAGATGTGGTTGTAACATTCCCAGAAGAATACCATGCTGCTGAATTAGCTGGTAAAGAAGCAACATTTAAAGTAACTGTTAAAGAAGTAAAATCAAAAGAACTTCCAGAATTAGATGATGATTTAGCTGCAGAAATCGATCCAGAAGTAAAAACTTTAGATGAACTTCGTACTAAACTAAAAGAAAAAACAGCTGCTGAAAAAGAAAGCGCTGCTGAAACAGCTTTACGTGATGATTTAGTTGAAAAAGCTGCTGAAAACGCAACAATCGATATTCCAAATGCAATGGTTGAAACAGAAATCAACCGTATGTTACAAGAATACGATCAAAGCTTACAAATGCAAGGTATGAACCTTGACCTTTACTATCAATTCTCAGGTCAAGATGAAGCAGCTCTTCGTGCACAAATGAAAGGCGATGCTGAAAGCCGCGTACGAGTAGCTTTAGTTCTTGAAGCAATTGCAGAAGCAGAAAAAGTAGAAGTAACTGAAGAAGACATCAATGCAGAATTAGAAAAAATGTCTGAACAATTCAAAATGGATGTTGAACAAATTAAATCAGTTCTAGGCGGTACTTCTGTACTTGAACATGATGTGAAAATTCGTAAAACAGTTGAATTATTAGTTGAAAACGCTAAAGTAACTGAATAATACAGTTCAATTAGTAAACCTGAACAAGGTACGGGTTTTAAATCCGTACCTTGTTTTCTTAACATAAAGATAGAAAATTTAGAATAATACATATTTAAGAGCTAAAATGTTACAAGAAATCGTTATATTTGATAATATAGAAAGAATCTTGTAACATTGTTGCTTGAATAGGGGTGAAATAATTGTTCAAATTTAATGATGAAAAAGGCAATTTAAAATGCTCATTCTGTGGAAAACCGCAAGAACAAGTTCGTAAACTAGTTGCGGGACCAGGTGTATACATTTGTGATGAATGTATTGATTTGTGTTCTGAAATTGTTGTAGAAGAACTTGGTACTGAAGAAGAAGTTGAGCTAAAAGACATTCCAAAGCCAAAAGAAATACTAGATATTTTGGATGATTATGTCATCGGTCAAGAACGTGCTAAAAAAGCGTTATCAGTAGCTGTTTACAATCACTACAAACGCATTAATTCTAATAGCAAAGTAGATGACGTGGAGTTATCAAAATCCAATATTGTGTTAATCGGACCAACTGGTAGTGGTAAAACATTATTAGCTCAAACTTTAGCTCGTATTATCAATGTACCATTTGCGATTGCTGATGCTACTTCTTTAACAGAAGCTGGTTACGTTGGAGAAGATGTTGAAAATATCCTTCTTAAACTAATCCAAGCTGCTGATTATGATATTGAACGTGCTGAAAAAGGTATTATTTATATCGATGAAATCGATAAAGTTGCACGTAAATCTGAAAATCCTTCTATTACACGTGATGTGTCAGGCGAAGGCGTTCAACAAGCATTGTTGAAAATTCTTGAAGGTACAACAGCAAGTGTTCCTCCTCAAGGTGGTCGTAAACATCCTCACCAAGAGTTCATCCAAATAGATACAACAAATATTCTATTTATCGTAGGTGGAGCTTTTGATGGGATTGAGTCAATTATTAAACGCCGTATGGGTGAAAAAGTAATTGGTTTCGGTTCTGATATTAAAAAACATAATACTGATGATAAAGACTTGATGAAGCACTTAATCCCTGAAGATTTGCTTAAATTCGGTTTAATCCCAGAATTTATCGGTCGTTTACCAGTATTGGCTAGCTTAGAACAACTAGACGAAGATGCACTTGTTCAAATTTTAACTGAACCAAAAAATGCATTATCTAAGCAATATCAAAAAATGTTAGAACTTGATAATGTAGAACTTGAATTTGAAAAAGATGCATTATATGAAATTGCAAAAGAAGCTATTGAGCGTAAAACGGGTGCACGAGGCTTACGTTCAATTATTGAAAATATTATGTTAGATGTCATGTTTGAACTACCTTCTCGAAATGATATTGTGAAATGTATCATTACGAAAGAAACTGTTACAGATAAAGCTCGTCCAAAACTTCTTTTAAAAGATGGGACAGAGTTAGATCCGGATAGCGAAAAAACGTCTGCATAAGATCTGATTGAAAAGCTGGCTTCGATCAAGTGCCAATCAGCACTTGCATCGATGGCCAGCTTTTTTAAACTTATTATTGTGCATGAAAAGAGTTTTCTGTAACATACTTATAGCGTAATTATTAAAGTTCCTAAGATATTCAATAATATGATGAAATTACACACAATCATTCGGAGGTGATCACCCTTATGGCAGAAGTAACTAGAACAAAAAACATACCACTTTTACCACTTAGAGGGTTACTCGTTTATCCAACGATTTTATTACATATCGATGTAGGTCGTAAACGCTCTATTGAAGCATTGGAAAAAGCGATGGCGGATGATAATTTAATTTTTCTTGTGACACAAAAAGTCATGAGTGTAGAAAATCCGTTACAAGATGATTTATATGAAGTGGGAACTGTTGCATACGTTAAACAAATGTTGAAGTTGCCTAATGGGACATTAAGAGTGCTAGTAGAAGGTCTTAACCGAGCAAAAATTAAAAAATTTACAGATCATGACGACTATATTTCGGTTGATCTAGAAAATTTAGTCGATTCAAAAGAAGTTGATATTGAAACAGAAGCCTTAATGCGTACATTATTATCTTATTTTGAAAGATATTCTAAAGCATCTAGCAAAATTTCTAACGAATCTTATGAAACAGTTGCCGATATAGAAGAACCTGGACGTTTTGCGGATACAATTGCATCTTATTTGCCACTAAAAATGCAAGGTAAGCAAGAAATTCTTCGTACAACAGATGTTAAGGAAAGAATTAATATCCTAATTCAACGCTTGCATGACGAGCAAGAGGTATTAAATCTTGAACAAAAAATTAATACCAAAGTAAAGCGTGCCATGGAAAAAACTCAAAAAGAGTTTTATTTACGTGAGCAGATGAAAGCTATCCAGGATGAACTCGGAGACCGTGAAGGAAAGCAAGCAGAAGTTGAAGAGCTCAAAAAACGTATTGAAGCTTCGGAAATGCCTGAAGATACAATGAAAGTGGCATTAAAGGAATTAGGTCGTTATGATAAAATACCAGCTGCTTCAGCAGAAAGTGGTGTTATTCGGAACTACCTAGATTGGCTTATTTCTTTACCTTGGAAAACTGCAACTGAAGATCGCCGTGATATCCATGTTGCAGAAAAGATATTGAATCGAGATCATGAAGGTCTAGAAGAGGTTAAGGAACGTATTTTAGAATATCTATCTGTTCAACAGTTAACGAAGTCACTTCGTGGACCAATTCTTTGTCTGGCAGGTCCTCCTGGAGTAGGGAAAACTTCATTAGCAAAGTCAATTGCTGAATCTTTGAACCGTAAATTTGTCCGCATTTCACTTGGGGGTGTTCGAGATGAATCCGAAATTCGTGGACATCGAAGAACATATGTAGGTGCAATGCCAGGACGAATTATTCAAGGGATGAAAAAGGCGGGTACGATTAATCCTGTTTTCTTATTAGACGAAATTGATAAAATGTCCAATGATTTCCGCGGCGACCCATCAGCAGCAATGTTAGAAGTATTGGATCCAAACCAAAATAGTACATTTAGTGATCACTATATTGAGGAATCATACGACTTATCAAATGTTATGTTTATTGCTACTGCAAATGACCTAAGTACAATACCGGGGCCATTACGTGATCGTATGGAAATTATATCAATTGCCGGTTATACAGAAGTAGAAAAACAAGAAATTGCGAAGAAACACCTAATCCCTAAACAGATGGAAGAAAACGGATTAGCAAAATCTCAATTACAGATTCGTGAAGATGCAGTGCTTGATTTAATTCGTTATTATACAAGAGAAGCAGGTGTTCGTAGTTTAGAACGTCAAGTTGCTTCACTTTGCCGAAAAGCAGCAAAACAAATTGTATCAGGTGATAAAAAACGCGTTGTAATTACATCGAAAAACCTAGAAGATTTATTAGGAAAACATCGATTCCATCATGGACAAGCTGAAAAAGAAAATCAAATTGGCGTGGCAACAGGTTTAGCTTATACAGTTGTTGGCGGTGATACACTTCAAATTGAAGTTTCACTTACTCCAGGGAAAGGCAAGATTCAACTAACTGGTAAGTTAGGTGATGTCATGAAGGAATCTGCCCAAACAGCATTATCCTATGTACGTTCCAAATCGGATGAATTAGGAATTGAAGACGATTTCTTTGATAAGCATGATATCCATATCCACGTACCAGAAGGGGCAGTGCCGAAAGACGGTCCTTCTGCTGGAGTGACCATGGTGACAGCAATTACTTCAGCCATTACAAAACGACCAATTCGTCGAGAAGTAGGTATGACAGGAGAAGTTACTTTGCGAGGACGGGTATTACCGATTGGTGGACTAAAAGAAAAATCACTAGGAGCTCACCGTGCAGGATTAACAACAATTATTTTACCAAAAGACAATGAACGTGATATTGATGATATTCCAGAAAGTGTTCGGAAAGGGCTCACATTTAAGCTCGTGTCAAACGCAGATGAAGTATTGAATATAGCGTTAGACGGAGGGATTTTATGAAAGTCAATAATGTAGAGATGGTCATTAGTGCAGTACAACCATCTCAATATCCAGAGGACGGTCTGCCAGAGTTTGCTCTTGCAGGTCGTTCTAATGTTGGTAAATCATCTTTTATCAACCGTATGATTGGTCGAAAAAGTATGGCCCGGATTTCATCAAAGCCAGGGAAAACGCAAACTCTCAACTTCTATAAAATTGAAGAACAATTATTTTTTGTAGACGTTCCAGGTTATGGGTATGCTAAAGTATCTAAATCTGAACGAGAAGCATGGGGCAAAATGATTGAGCAATATTTAACTGGAAGAGCAGAGTTAAAAGCAGTTGTACAAATTGTTGATATTCGCCATGAACCAACTGACGATGACTGCATGATGTATGATTTCTTGAAACATTATAATATTCCAACAATTGTTATCGCAACAAAAGCCGATAAAATTAAAAAAGGAAATTATGCAAAACATAAAAAAATAATTGAAGAAGTTCTAGATATGGATCCAGATGACCCATTGATTTTATTCTCATCGGAAAAAGGTATGGGAATGGAACAAGCATGGGCTGAGATTGAAAAAAGAATGTAGTAGATTACATAAACCTGTAGAATAATGCAATTCTACAGGTTTTTTTCTTAATTAATAGATTGCGTTAAATTGATCATTACTTGAAAATCAATACAAAATTATGATAAAAGCCACAGCCCTTTTTAAGAATATTTAATCAAAAAGCAACTATATTGTAGTTAGATGAATGATTTGATAAAATATAGATTATAATAATTCTAAAGAAAAATGTCGATTTTTATCTTGCATAAATGGGCAGTAAAAACCCCACTTTAAGATTAAGAAAGAAGCAAAGTAGATAGAGGGCGTAACTGCACGTGAAAATCCGATTGGTTCAACTAATCATAAGTGGAAAGAACCACGCTAAGTTTCACTTTATGTCATAGCCTGTTCACAAATTGGAAACAGGATCATTCATAATTTATGTTATAATAATAGACGTTAATTAGAACGTGAGAGGTGTATAATTTCATGCATACCATTGTAGTAGGCTTGAATTATAAAACAGCGCCCGTCGAAATTCGTGAAAAATTCTCATTTACCGAAGAAGAACTTCCCGAAGCGATGAGAGCATTACAAAGTCAAAAAAGCATATTAGAAAATGTAATTGTCTCAACTTGTAACCGTACTGAAATCTATGCTGTAGTCGATCAACTTCATACAGGACGTTATTATATTAAACAATTCCTATCAACTTGGTTTAAAGTTCCAGTTGAGAACTTTGAATCACATCTTTATATTCGTGAAGAAGACAGTTCGATGTTACATTTATTTAAAGTTTCTTCAGGAATCGACTCAATGGTATTAGGCGAGACTCAAATTTTGGGACAAGTTAAGAGTAGCTTTTTAAAAGCTCAAGAAATAGGCGTAACAGGTACTGTTTATAATAAATTATTCAAGCAAGCCATAACATTTGCAAAACGAGCTCACGGTGAAACAGCTATAGGTGAAAATGCTGTATCTGTTTCTTACGCAGCAGTAGAACTTGCAAAGAAAATTTTCGGATCATTATCAAATAAACATGTAGCCATTTTAGGTGCTGGTAAAATGGGTGAACTAGCAGTTGAAAATTTATATGGAAGCGGTGTAGGTAAAGTAACTGTTATTAACCGTACTTTCTCAAAAGCAGAAACACTGGCTGAGAAATTCCATGGTACTGCAAAATCAATGGAAGAGCTTCAATGTGTATTATTAGAAGCAGATATTTTAATTAGTTCAACTGGTGCAACTGACTATGTAATTGATTATGACTTGATGGAACGTGTAGAACAATTACGTAAAGGTAAACCAATATTCATGGTTGATATTGCTGTTCCTCGCGACTTAGATCCAAGAATAGGCGATATATCTAATGTTTTCTTATATGATATCGATGATTTACACGGTATTGTTGAAGCGAACCTAGCAGAACGTCAAGTAGCAGCAGAACAAATCACATCAATGATTGGTACTGAAGTCGATGAGTTTAAAGATTGGATGACTACTTTAGGAGTTGTTCCTGTAATTGCAGCTCTTCGTCAAAAAGCAGCTCGTATCCAAGCGGAAACCATGCAAAGTATTGAAAACAAAATGCCTGACTTAACTGAACGAGAGAAAAAGGTATTGAATAAGCATACGAAATCGATTATTAACCAATTGTTAAAAGAACCAATTTTGCAAGCAAAAGAAATGGCTGGCTCACAAAAAGCAAAAGAGCAATTAGCGTTATTCCAACAAATTTTTGGAATTGAAGAAGAAGTGGAAGAAGAAGCTCGAAAACAACAACTTCACCAAAAAGAACGCTTGCAAAAAACAGCATTAGGAACACAAATAACTGATGCTAAATTGTCATATTAAAGAACTTTTTTGAAGGCGTTTTCGTGTCTATGTGTTAAACTAATAGGTACGAAGACGCTTTTTTATCTAATGTATCAAGCTATATAAAGGAGTAGGTTATGGCTGATTTGACGATGACAAGGCTACATGAAGCAATGGTCGTCTTATATGCGATCAGTCTTGTCTTTTATTTTATTGATTATCTAAATAAAGATGCAAAGGCACATCGAATTGCATTTTGGCTTGTATCAATAGTATGGATTTTGCAATCCATTTTCTTAGGGTTATATATTATAGAAACACATCGATTCCCGATATTATCACTATTTGAAGGGATTTATTTTTATGCTTGGCTTTTAGTGACAATTTCGATTTTATTGCATTGTCTATATCGTGTCGATTTACCGGTGTTCTTTCTAAATGTGCTTGGATTTATTTTTATGTCGATTCATACATTTGCGCCCAATCAAATTGCACAATCGCCAGTAGGACATTCGCTTGTTTCTGAGTTACTTTTCATCCATATAACGTTCGCAATATTGTCATATGTTGCGTTTTCTTTATCATTTGTTTTCTCTACATTGTATATAATCCTATATAATGTACTTAAGAAAAAGAAATGGACAAAACAATGGACGAGATTACCATCCTTAGAGCAAGCTCAAAAAGGAATGTCAGGCTCATTATTAACAGGTATTCCGATTTTGTTGATCAGTTTAATATTAGGGTTGCAATGGGCCTATGTGTCATTAACTAATTTTCCAATTTTCGATATGAAAATTATAGGTTCTTTTGTATCTTTATTAATCTATTGTTTTATTTTATATGGAAATCGAAAAGGAAAACTACATACAACAATGTATGCTTGGACCCATGTCTATGCGTTTTTGATCATTATTATCAACTTCTTTTTAGGAAGTCGTTTATCAAGTTTTCACTTTTGGTATTAATAGAAAGGTTGGATTGTAAGTGCGTAAAATTATTGTAGGTTCTAGAAGAAGTAAACTTGCTTTGACACAAACAAACTGGTTCATCGATCAATTAAAAAAAGCCGGTGCTCCGTTTGAATTTGAAGTAAAGGAAATTGTTACAAAAGGTGATAAAATCCTTGATGTTCAACTGTCAAAAGTAGGTGGTAAAGGCTTATTTGTTAAAGAAATCGAACAAGAATTATTTGATAAAGAAATCGATTTTGCCGTTCACAGTATGAAGGATATGCCTGCAGTACTTCCAGAGGGACTAGTAATTGGTTGTATTCCAAAACGTGAAGACCCACGAGATGCTTTTATTTCAAAAGGACATATTAAATTTGCAGATCTTCCTAAAGGTGCAGTTGTAGGTACTAGTAGTTTACGTCGTAGTGCACAATTATTACTTGCTCGCCCTGATTTAGAAATCAAATGGATTCGTGGTAATGTTGATACTCGTTTAGCAAAACTAGAAACAGATGAATACGACGCAATCATTTTAGCTGCAGCAGGATTAAAACGATTAGGCTGGAATGATGAAGTTGTTACTGAATATTTATCTACGGATGTTTGTATGCCAGCTGTTGGACAAGGTTCACTTGGTATTGAGTGTCGAAGTGATGATGAAGAATTACTTGCAGAACTTGCTAAATTGACAGATAAAGCTACTTGGGAAGAAGCGCAAGCAGAACGTGCTTTCTTAGCTGCTATGGACGGCGGTTGCCAAGTACCTATTGCTGGGTTTGCCCGTTATAATGATGGTCAAGTTGATTTTAAAGGTTTAGTAGCTGCTCCCGATGCTTCTATTTTCTATAAGGAATCATTAGTTTCAGAAGACGCTGTTGCAGCAGGTAAAGAGGTTGCTGCTAAGTTAACAAAACAAGGTGCTTTTGATTTGATTCAAAAAGTAAAGGCTGAACAAAATGCCAAATAATTTGCCATTACAAGGACAACAAATTGTTCTAACTGGCACGAAAATGACGCATTCTGTATCTTCCAAAATTACAACTCTAGGCGGCAAAGTTTTTCACTTGCCGCTTATTACTGTGCAAGAAGTTGTGCAATCAGAAGATCGTCAACTAATAAAACAAGCAATAAAATATGAATGGTTAATATTTACCAGTCAAAATGCAGTTCAAGCGTTTGCCAATAAACTAGAACGTTTGCAACAAACTAAAGAGGATTGCTTAGCGAAAATTGCTGTCGTTGGGGAAAAAACAGCCCAAGCTCTCGAAAAATTAGGTTTTACAATTGATTTCATCCCTTCTACATATAGTGCAGATACTTTTGTTAAAGAATTTCCTTTGCATGTTGGACAATTAAAAAGTTGTCTATTCTTGAAAGGTAGTTTAGCAAAGGATACTATAAAAGAGGGATTACCGTTTCCAGTAAAAGAATGGATTGTTTATGAAACAATTCAAACAACTGAGCATGTTCCAGTATTAAAAGAATTACTCAAGCAATCACAAGAGGTTACTGTGATCTTTGCAAGTCCTTCTGCTGTAGAAGTTTTTGCAAAGCATATAGCTCCTGAAATAGGTTGGAACGGCTTTACGGTTGCAGCAATTGGACATGTGACAGAAACAGCATTGCAAAATGTTGGGACAACGGTAGATATAAAACCAGCAAAGTATACGATGATGGCCATTATTGACGAATTGGCTAAGAGAAAGGAACTTTAATCATGACAGAGTTAAACTTTAAGAGACATAGACGTCTACGCCAATCTGCAACTATGCGTGCAATGGTAAAAGAAACATACTTACACAAAGAAGATTTCATCTATCCAATCTTCGTAATTGATGGTGAAAATATTAAAAATCCAGTGGAATCAATGCCAGGTGTATACCAATTTTCACTAGATCGTTTGGCTGAGGAAATGGATGAAGTGGTGTCACTAGGTATTCCTTCTGTTATTCTTTTTGGTCTTCCAGCTGAAAAAGATGAAGTTGGTACACAAGCATTCCATGATCATGGGATTGTACAAGAAGCCACACGATTTATCAAAAAGAACTACCCAGATATTATCGTAGTAGCAGATACTTGTTTATGTGAATTTACTTCTCATGGACACTGTGGTGTCGTATCAGAAGATCATAAAATCTTAAATGATCCTTCATTAGATATCCTCGCAAAAACAGCTGTCTCACAAGCTCAAGCAGGAGCAGACATTATTGCACCTTCTAATATGATGGATGGCTTTGTAGCTGCAATCAGAAAAGGTTTAGATGAAGCTGGTTTTGAAGATGTTCCAATTATGTCTTATGCAGTAAAATATGCATCTGCATACTATGGTCCTTTCCGTGATGCTGCGGATGGCGCACCAAAATTCGGTGACCGTAAAACCTATCAAATGGACCCTGCAAACCGCTACGAAGCAATGCGTGAAGCAACTAGTGATGTTGAAGAAGGGGCAGATTTCTTAATCGTAAAACCAGCATTATCTTACTTAGATATCGTTCGTGATGTTCGCAATAATTATGATTTACCTGTTGTTGCATACAACGTAAGTGGTGAATATGCAATGGTTAAAGCAGCAGCACTTAATGGCTGGGTTGATGAAAAACAAATCGTTCTAGAAACTTTAACAGGTATGAAACGTGCTGGTGCCGACTTAATCATTACTTACCATGCGAAAGATGCCGTTCGCTGGATGGAGGAGAAATAATCGATGACTCGTTCACATGAAAAATCTAAAGCAGCTTTTGCTGAAGCAATTAACTTAATGCCTGGTGGGGTGAACAGCCCTGTTCGTGCATTCAATGCAGTAAATATGGATCCAATAGTTATGGAAAAAGGTCATGGTGCGATTATTACTGATGTTGACGGTAATGATTATATCGACTATGTATTATCATGGGGTCCACTAATTATTGGTCATACACATCCTGACGTAGTAGCAGCTATTAAGCGTGTTGCAGAAACTGGTACTAGCTTCGGTGCTTCTACTGTCATCGAAAATGAATTAGCAAAAGAAGTAATCAAACGTGTTCCATCTGTAGAAATGGTACGTATGGTATCTTCTGGTACAGAAGCAACAATGAGTGCTATTCGTGTTGCGCGTGGTTTCACTGGACGCGATAAAATCTTGAAATTTGAAGGTTCTTATCATGGTCATGGTGACTCATTATTGATCAAAGCTGGTTCAGGGGTTGCAACACTGGGTTTACCTGATAGCCCTGGAGTTCCAATGGGAATCGCTCAAAATACAATTACAGTTGCTTATAATGATTTAGAAGCTGTTAAAGAAGTTTTTGAGAAATACGGTGAAGAAATTGCCGCTATTATTGTAGAACCTGTTGCAGGTAATATGGGCTGTGTTCCTTCACTACCAGGCTTTTTAGAAGGTTTACGCGAAGTAACAACAAAAGCTGGCTCAGTATTAATCTTTGATGAAGTAATGACAGGTTTCCGTGTAGGATTTAATTGTGCTCAAGGATATCTTGGTGTGACACCAGACCTTACTTGCTTAGGTAAAGTAATCGGTGGTGGACTTCCAGTAGGTGCATTTGGTGGTCGTCGTGAAATTATGGAACGTGTAGCACCAGCTGGTCCAATTTATCAAGCTGGTACACTTTCAGGGAATCCCCTAGCAATGGCTGCTGGTCTTGAAACATTAAATCATGTAACACCAGAATCATATGAATACTTCAAAAAATTAGGTGATCAATTAGAAGTTGGTTTCCGTGAAGCAGCTGAAACTTATCATATTCCTCACACTGTAAACCGTGTTGGTTCTATGATTGGTTACTTCTTAACAAATGAAAAAGTAATTAACTTTGAAACAGCAAAAACAGCAGATTTACAATTATTTGCAGATTACTACGCATTAATGGCAGAAGAAGGAATCTTCCTTCCACCATCCCAATTCGAGTGCGTATTCTTCTCAACAGCACATACAGAAGAACATATTGCAAAAACAGTGGAAGCATTCCAAAAAGTATTTAAAAAATTAGCTCGATAAATATATAACGATGGTTTGTGAATAAAAGATCTTCTAAGGTATACTTGAATAGGATTGCTAAAAAATACAAAAAGAGTCAACGAAATTATTTCGTTGGCTCTTTTTGTGGGTAGTTATTTTGGATTTTGGCTGGAATAGAGTGGAAAACTTTAATTGTTTGAATTTTCAATTAAAATAAGTATTTAATTGGAGGAAAATATAGGTTATTTTTAAGTTTAAAACCTCAGGGTATTGAAAAGTCTTATTTTGATGGATCGCCCAATGGAAATACTAATCATAAATAGCATAAGTGAACTTGGACAATTTATCTCTTCCTAGAATGTTCTTTTTCAATTTTTTACGCATATACATGAAGATAGAGGAGGGATAGCATAGTGCAAAAGATTACCTGGGAAATAAATGAGTTATTTATTTTTCCAGAAACTTATGGCTGCCCTGTAAAAGCGAACGAAATTCATGTAAAGCCTCGTTGGGAACAACAAGTTGATGATTTATCAGTTTCGCTTTCAGGGATTTATCATTTATCAGCTTTTCTGGAATTTGACGTAGACAAAGAGAGAGAAAAACAATTGTCAAACGAATGTACATTAATAGATGAGGTGGAATGGCAAGATAAGCAAGCATATTTTGAATACGCCATTCCCTTAGATGTTAATTTACCAAAAGAACGTGTAGTACATTCAACAATTCAATTAAATACGAGAGACATTGATGTACAATTGCGAGATGATGGTATTTGTCATATCAAATGTCAAGTCGATTGTCTCTATGACGAAGTACAAGATGAATCATCAGAAGTAGTTCAGTCCTACGAAAGCAATACTGTGATTCATCATTCGGAAACAGTTTCAGATCCAGTAAGTGATTCAGAAATAACAGAAGTCGAAGAATCCATCTTAAGTGAATTTTTGTGGGATTTAGAAGAACATTATACGAGAGTCGAAATTCCGTTAAATAAAGTCCGTTATTAGTAGATAACAAAGTAGTACAAAGAATAAAAGTATAATGATATCCCATGTTGTAGGTACAATAATGACTCGAATAAATTGAAAGCAAGTGATGGGTACGATAATGTTTCGACAATAGAATCTAGTCTTTCTTAACCAAGGGGGAAGTAAATAAGGGTTGTAACGATTTTTTTTCATAACTTCATCTCCTTTCTGTTAAATAAAAAATCCATTCCTAGTAATATATGTAGCTAGGGATGGATTTTTGTAGTTAAAGTGGGTAAATGATTGTTTAGGTTTCTTCAATTGTGATCAAATCATGTATAGGGGATTTTTTTTGATTTGATGCAGCAGGTAAAGAACATCCATTTTTATCATCCCATCCGTGTATCTTTCAATTTGTATAAAATATAGTAAATCCAAATCATCCATTAGTTGATGATTAAATGATAGCCGTTAATATTATATTTAGATAATATATTTAAATTTTTGCCTCTAAAAAGAAATGTTATACGTATTTCATTTAAAAAGTTAAATCTTTTGGGAAATGATTATTATTCCATAACCGCTCTTCTTCTATTAATAGAGCATCAATACCTTAGAATAGATTACAATGATAGAAGGTGTTTTTTGTAATTCGTGGAATAGCGTTTTTAGAGGATTAAAAGTATTTTAAATAGTAGATATTTCAAATGGATTTTAAAGTCAACATTATTTATAGGGTATATTGAGAGACTACTGTACGTATTAAAAAAGGAATCGTTTTTACATGTTGATGTCGTCCTTTCAATTTTTATTAATTTTATAATGTGCAGAGTTACATGTTAATAACGGTAAAATTTGTTTAAAGTATTCTGAAAAACTTGAAAAACTAAAGCTTTTTCGTTACAATGATTACAGCTATATATATATGCTGAGAAGGGGAGGAGTAGAACGCTCCTACTTGTAAGAGAGGGAACGGTTGGTGAAAGTTCCTCAAGTAGTCGTTTGAAGGTAGCCCTGGAGCAGTTTCTGTGAACGATTAAGTAGCAGTAACCGGTTAGTAGCCGTTATGAGATGAAGTGTCAGCCATTTTGTGCTGAAATTAAGGTGGTACCGCGAATATACCTTCGCCCTTTTATAGGGCGAAGGTTTTTTATTTTGCTTTGTTAAAGAATCTTGTTGATATATGAATAGCTTACTCGAGTGAATTTGGTGACTCTTAAAGGGAAGCGTCCGTTTTAGTGAAGCAGTAAATCAAGCAGAGTAAGCGGTGAAAGGACCTTATACTTCATACCATGATGAGACATTAAAGGAGGTCATTATATTGACTGAACAAAACACATCTATGCCAACAAAATATGATCCACAGTCGATTGAACAAGGTCGTTATGAATGGTGGCTTGAAGGTGAATTCTTCAAAGCACAACCTGAAAGTGGAAAACAACCCTATTCAATCGTAATTCCACCGCCTAATGTAACAGGTAAATTACACTTAGGGCATGCTTGGGATACTACACTACAAGATATTCTCATTCGTATGAAACGTATGCAAGGATATGACGCTTTATGGTTACCAGGTATGGACCATGCAGGTATCGCTACGCAAGCAAAAGTAGAAGCGAAATTACGTGAACAAAACATTTCGCGTTATGACTTAGGTCGCGAAAAATTCCTAGAAAAAACGTGGGAATGGAAAGAAGAGTATGCAAATACAATTCGCCAACAATGGGCTAAATTGGGCCTTGCATTAGATTATTCTCGCGAACGTTTCACATTGGATGAAGGTCTATCAGACGCAGTCAAAGAAGTATTCGTAAAATTATACGAAAAAGGTTTAATCTATCGTGGTGAACGTATTATCAACTGGGATCCACAAGCAAAAACAGCATTATCAGATATTGAAGTAATTTACAAAGATGTTCAAGGTGCTTTCTACCACATGGAATATCAAATTAAAGATAGTGACGAAAAAGTTGAAATTGCGACAACCCGTCCAGAAACAATGCTTGGTGATACTGGTATCGCTGTAAACCCTAAAGATGAACGATATGCTCATTTAGTAGGTAAAACAGCTATACTTCCAATCGTTGGTCGCGAACTTCCAATCGTAGCTGATGATTATGTTGATATGGAATTTGGTACGGGTGTTGTTAAAATGACTCCTGCACATGACCCTAACGACTTTGAAGTAGGTAACCGTCACAATTTAGAGCGTATTATCGTGATGAACGAAGATGGTACAATGAACGAAAATGCTGGTAAATACCAAGGATTAGATCGTTTCGAATGTCGTAAACAAATCGTAAAAGATTTACAAGAACAAGGTGTACTGATTAAAATCGTAGACCATATGCATTCAGTAGGTCATTCAGAACGTACCGGTGTTGTTGTGGAACCTTACCTTTCTGCACAATGGTTTGTTAAAATGGAACCACTTGCAAAAGCGGCTCTTGCATTGCAAGAAAAAGAAATGGAAAAAGTAAACTTTGTACCAAACCGTTTCGAAAACACATACAGTCGCTGGATGGAAAATGTTCATGACTGGTGTATTTCTCGTCAATTATGGTGGGGGCATCAAATCCCAGCTTGGTACCACAAAGAAACAGGTGAAGTATACGTAGGAAAAGTTGCACCAAAAGATGAAGAAAACTGGACTCGTGATGAAGACGTTCTAGATACATGGTTCTCATCTGCATTATGGCCATTTTCTACAATGGGCTGGCCTGATGAAGCAAGCGCAGATTACAAACGTTACTATCCAACAAGTGCATTAGTAACAGGTTATGACATCATCTTCTTCTGGGTATCTCGTATGATCTTCCAAGGTCTTGAATTCACTGGAGAACGCCCATTCAAAGACGTATTAATCCACGGTTTAGTACGTGATGGTGAAGGTCGCAAAATGTCTAAATCGCTTGGTAATGGCGTAGACCCAATGGATGTAATCGAACAATATGGTGCAGACTCATTGCGTTACTTCTTAGCTACTGGTTCTTCACCAGGTCAAGATTTACGCTATACAACGGAAAAAGTAGAAGCTGTTTGGAACTTCGCAAACAAAATTTGGAACGCTTCACGTTTCGCTCTTATGAACATGGATGGCATGACATATGACGAAATCGATCTTTCAGGCGAAAAATCTGTTGCAGATAAATGGATATTAACACGCTTAAACGAAACAATCGAAGAAGTAACAAGACTTGCTGACAAGTATGAATTTGGTGAAGTTGGTCGCCAATTACACAACTTCATCTGGGATGATTTCTGTGACTGGTATATTGAAATGGCTAAATTACCACTGTACGGAGAAGATGAAGCAGCTAAGAAAATGACTCGTAGCGTACTTGCTTATGTATTAGATAACACGATGCGTCTATTACATCCATTAATGCCATTTATCACAGAAGAAATCTGGCAAAACCTACCTCATGAAGGAGTATCGATTACGCAAGCTTCATGGCCAGTAGTAAACCCAGAATTTACTTTTGAGCAACAATCTCAAGATATGAAATTGTTAATGGATATCATCCGTGCTGTCCGTAATATTCGTGCAGAAGTAAATACACCAATGAGCAAAAAAGTACCTATGTACATTTCTGCAAAAGATACAACAACATTAGCTGTTCTGGAAGACAACAAAGCATATATCGAAAAATTCTGTAATCCAGAAACACTTACTCTAGGTGAAAAATTGCAACCTGAAATGAAAACAATGTCTGCCGTTGTATCTGGAGCTGAGCTATTCTTACCTCTTGAAGGTCTAATTGACGTGGCTGCAGAAATTGAACGTCTAACACATGAACTAGAAAAATGGGATAAAGAAGTAAAACGAGTTCAAGGCAAACTAAACAATGAACGCTTCGTATCCAAAGCACCTGAAGAAGTAGTTGCTGCTGAACGTGCAAAAGAAGCAGACTACCTTGAAAAATTCGCTACCGTTGAAAAACGTATTGCTGAATTAAAAAATATGTAAATTTACTAATCAAGAAAATCGCTCAAGCTATTTATGATAGCTTGAGCGATTTTTTGATTTGATTGTAAATCTGATTTTGGGAAGATCTAAATTGTAGAAAACCGCGGATGATGCATCAAAGATCGCGGAAACAACAGTGTAAATCGCGGATATCATGAATATCCCAGAACAAAATTCACGATAGAGGAAGACAAAATGGCTCAACAAATCATGACAAAGGAAAGTTAGGATATAAATTGAAAGAAACACGGATACAATTCAAAAAACCGCGGATGTAGAATCAGAAACCGCGGATAAAATCTTGAAAAAATATTCAAAATAGTAGACCATATAAATATTATATAAAAAATGCACGAAACTAAATTTTGGATATTTATAATGGTAATTATACATCTTATATTAATTAAAATAATAAAAATATGATTAATAAAATGCCTGGTTTTAAATTTTGAAACTTTGCATAAATTTGGAATCCTCTTTATACTTTTAGTTAATAGTAAGGAGGGAGAGTTTTGATTAGAAAAGGGTATTCTGAAACACACTATTTAGATGCGTTGTATGGATTAATTCAAAGGCTTCCAATGTCAAATCCTAAGAGGCAAGAATTAGTAAGTGAATACAATCGTATAAAAGCAGGGAACATAGGTGAAAAAGTTGTAATGGATTCACTTGAACAGTTGCAATTACCTTATAATTTCTATATTTTTCATAATCTTTCTTTGAAACTAGAAAGCCATATTCAAATTGATATATTAATATTAACTACATACTATGCATTTGTTTTTGAAGTAAAAAATATTAAAGGTGTTATTGAATTGAGAGATAATCCCAGTCAACTTGTCCGAACACTTTCTGATGGTGAAGTTCATATTTTTAAAAGTCCAGAACCTCAATTAGATGAGTATATTTATCAACTTCAAAATTTTTTTCTAAATCATAATATTAATATTCCAGTCTACGGTGCAATAATATTTCCTTTTACATCAAGCTTTATCAAACAAAGTTCTAATAAAAATACAGTATTACTAAAAAATGAAATAAAACCATTTTTACGAAAGATTGGAACGAAACTTGAATCTGTTACTAACAAAGAGCTAGAATATTTGACTAGTTTCATTTTAGCAAATCATAAAGAATTTAATCCTTATCCGTTAAAGGAACGATATAATATTCCACGTGAAGATATTTTAAGTGGCGTTTTCTGTAATAAGTGCAACAGACTTGGCATGAAAAGAATTTCCCATTATTGGATATGTCCGAGTTGCTATTCTAAGAGTTCAAAAGCTCATGAAAAAGCAATTTATGATTATTTAACGATCATTAATAATAAAATATCGAACGCAGAATGTAGAGAATTTCTTAAAATTAAAAGTGCTGATCAGTCTTATAGAATGATGACAAACATGAATCTAATAAAAATAGGGAAAAAAAGTGGTGTAAAATATATGCTTCCCGAAAGAAAAATGAAAATTTAATTGAATAGTCCGCTCAGCTATCGTGGTAGGATATAAATTGTTGGATACGCGGATACTATTTAAAAAATCACGGATGTGAGACTAGAAACCGCGGAAGCGTCATCGAAAACCGCGGAAGTGGCATCAGAAACCGTGGTTACTCTACATAAACAATGAATGAACTACTTTATTTTTGAAAAACTACATCCCTAATTCCTCTACGAAATGTTCTGTTAGTAGCTTAGGCAAATCTTCGTCATACAAATGATAAAAGGATCTTGCGCCAACAGGATCTTCGATTTCGTTTAAGAGCCACTCTCCATTTGGCAATAGTAAAAAGTCAATTCCAATATAATCGCTTTTTAATGCTTTTTGAAGAGCCAATACTTGCGATTGTTGCTCTTTAGATAGTTTATATCTTTCAATAGAGCCACCTAATGTATAGTTAGAACGAAAATCTTGGCTACCTTGTCGTTTGACGGCACCGATAATTTTTGAACCAACTACCCATACTCTTACATCAGTAGAATGAGTTTCGATATAGGGTTGAATGATTATTTTTCGAGTACTCCACTTTGATCGATAAGCATTTAGTTCATCTTTTGAGTGACAAAGTGCAACTTCACTACCCCCATGCCCATCGATTGTTTTAATGATGACAGGGTATTGTTGAATGCGTTCTTCCAACAAAATCGGTACAGTAGGAATTCCTTGCAGTTGTGCAAATTGCAATGTGCTTTTTTTATCATTGGCAAGTCCATTCACAAACGAACAATTAAACACTTTAATACCTGCAAGTTCCAACTGTTTAGCGATGTTAGCATTTCGTGTGCGATTCCACACAAATAGAGGTTGGTCAATTTTTGTAGCCCAATCGGCTTCATTTATAATAAGTAATGACAGTTGGATATCCTGTTTTTGGGTTGCATCAATCATTTGTTCAATAAAAACCTTATTTTTCTTTGCATCTTGGTGTTCGTATAAAAGATAGGCGCTTTTCATCATTTCACCCAATTTTCTTCAATATATATTCGATAAATTGAACGCCAACATTGATGCCGGTTACGTTATAGAGATTTCTAATATGTGCTGCAGCGTTGACTTCACATACGATTGGTTCTTCGTTAGGTCCAAATAATAGATCAACACCAGCGAATTCTGCACCGACTGCTTTTGCAGCACGAATGGCAACCTCTTTTTGTAAATCTGTTAAAACCACTTTTTCAGCTTTGCCACCATTTGTGATATTTGCTCGAAAATCTGTTTCAGAATGACGATACATGGCAGCTACTACTTCATCACCAATAATATTTACACGAATATCTCGACCACGACTCGTATCGATAAATTGTTGGAATACAAAATCGACACCTCTTAATTCTTCCACTTTTTCAAAGAATTCATCTTGTGATTGAATTAAATAGACTTTCATTCCAAAAGATCCATGACCTTCTTTAATAATCATCGGAAGACCCAATGTTTGTAAGACACTTTCAAAATAGCCACTATCACGAATTGTGAATTTTGGATAAACCTTTGGTGCAATAATAGTTGTTGGCATTGGTACTTGTGCTTTAGCTAGTTGTATGTATTGTTTTGCTTTATTGTCACACGTTTCGATGACTTCTGGATCATTAAAGACAGGAATACCGCTATTTTTTAAATAAGTAGCTAACAGGATGTCTTTGTCTAAAAAAATTACGAAATCAGGTTTGTTTTGAAGTTCTCTGTCAAGTTTCATCAGAACCTCATAGTTTTTATAAATAGACGGTTGCACATTTAATTGTTGTGCTGCTTCTGCCATTAGTCTCGCTTGGTCAAGAAATTTATCGTCGATGAGACTGCCATTATATATAATCCAACAAGTTTTCATTTCAAAATCCCCTTAACACTAATGCTATAATAATATATAAAAGTTTAGCACGAAAACGAAGGAATATATAGGACGGAGTGTTGAAATGATCCCTAAACTAGATGAATATAAAAAACGCTGGCATATTACAAGTGATCCAGCCATAAAACCTGGGTTAGATGCAATGCATATTGCACTAGACTTAGTTGGAAACCCACAAAATAATTTACCTGTTATCCATTTAGCGGGAACAAATGGGAAAGGTTCAACAAGTAGCTTTATCCAACATATTGCGAAAGCTCATGGATTAAAAACAGCCACTTTTATGTCGCCATGTATTGAGGATGTCCATGACCAAATCCAACTAAATGAAAAGCCTATAGAACCACAAGAAATGGATGCAATCTTTAAAATAATGAGTGACGCTGGTCTTGATAGCAAACTAACAGATTTCGAGCTATTAACAGTAGCCGCTTTTCTAGCCTTCAATAGATTTTCTCCAGATATCGCCATTATTGAATGTGGAATGGGTGGACGTTTTGACTGCACAAATGTTGTCACTCCAATCGTATCAGTAGTACCGAGCATTTCATTGGAACATACCAACTTTTTAGGAGATACATTAGCGAAAATTGCTTACCATAAAGCGGGTATTATCAAAAGAGAAAGACCTATTGTTATAGGAGATCTTCCAAATGAAGCTCTG
The DNA here is from genome assembly GCF_002884495.1 of Rummeliibacillus pycnus. Classification (GTDB taxonomy): domain Bacteria; phylum Bacillota; class Bacilli; order Bacillales_A; family Planococcaceae; genus Rummeliibacillus; species Rummeliibacillus pycnus. The sequence continues at coordinate 277,397 of NZ_KZ614145.1, forward strand.
AAAGTGTTTAAAGAAGAAGCTGTAAAACAACAAGCCCCTCTTTATATGTATGGAAAAGATTTTACAATTGAAGTTGAAGGGGTGTATGAAAAATACGTAAGCAACTATCAAATGTTTACTCATTTACAACGTAGCATGCCAGGGATTCACCAAAGAAGTAATATGGCTCTTGCAATTACTGCCTTTACCTTATTTGCCAACCGTCAAGGAATTCAAATAGAGAATGAATGTCTTCAAAATGGAGTTCATACCGCACATCTTGCGGGTCGTTTTGAGAAAATTGCTCCAAATTTATATATTGACGGAGCACATAATCCAGCTAGCGCAAAAGCACTTGTAGAAACGATAAAAGTAGAATTTCCAGGACAGAAGATTCACTTCATCATAGGAATGTTAAAAGATAAAGATGTAACAGGGGTTTTAAGATTACTAGAAGAAGTAGGAACTAGTTTTACATTTGTTGAAGTTGACAATGAGAGGGCAATGTCCGCCCAAAATATCTATGACTTAAGTCATAGTTCGGAAAAGCGGATTTACAAAGGTGATCTTGTTCAAATGATTAATCAAAAGTTAGATGGTTCTGGTATTTGTGTGATGACAGGATCTCTTTATCTTTTAGCTCACTGGAGGAAAACACTATTAACAAGGTTCAAATAACCTAAATATTTGTATTGAAATGGAAAATTAGTCTGGTATAATTTACATTATAAAATTTACAGTGTAGGGGGAATTTAGTATGAAAAAGTCATTTGCATTTCAAGTGATGATTTTTGCGACGTGGATTGTATGTATGCCAATAAGCATCTATGCAGTTTACCGTATATTCCCACCTACTGAGACTATAGATTGGCCATTATTAATCAGTTTTACAGCTTTGGGCCTATTAACATCCATCTGTCCAGCAGTCATTAATGGTACGCCATACTTCCTAAGTCAGTGGGTAAGCCTTGCGATATTTTTACGGTTTGGCTTATTTATAGAAATGATTGTATTCCAAATTTTGATCATTCCATTTTTCTACCGAATCCAGCTTGCACGTCAAAGTATTTATCGAATTCCATGGAATTCAATGATGTTCCTCTTTATTTCATTTATTAGTGGTTTTGTTTTTTGGATATTTGGTGGGAATATTCATTCTGTAAACCATCTGCATATTGTAGGCTATGGTTTGCTTTATATTTTGGTGAATATTACCGCAAACCACTTACTTTTAAAGCTTAGTGGAATTTTGCTCGGAAATAGAGCACCTTTCTTTACAATGGAGGATGCATGGGATTATTTAATCTGTTGCTTCGCTTTACCGATGGGGCTTAGTTTATATTTGCTGGGAGAGTATGTAGGGGTACTTGCTATCATATTACTAGGCATTCCATTTTATATGATGACTCAATTATTACAATTATATAGTACATCTAGTAAGCTCAATAAAGAACTTTCTGAAGCTGCACATTTTGGCCATCAATTAGCAGATCAGTTGGAATCTGAAGAGACTCTCGATTTGTTTATGGAGCGTATACCTAAAATGGCACGAATCGATGGATTGTATATCATTGATCGAAGAAAGCAAACTGGCACTCTATCGGTGTTACGAGCTTTTGAGAATGGTCAAGAAATATTAAAAAACGTCACCCACAAGGAACTTAGCGAAAGTTTACTAAAACACACTTTAACAAAAGAAGAGAAAATTACTTTTGGTAGACGATCTGAATGGCTTTTATCAACTAATAATTATTTATTGCCGGATACCCAAAGTGTATTAGCTGTACCTCTTTCAAGAAATCAATATATGGAAGGGGTTTTATTATTAACGTCTAAAAAGAAAAATTTCTTTAAAGAGTATCAAGTAAAGATGCTAGAACTAATCTGCTCTTATTTTGCTGTATCCTTAGAGAAAGCAAGATATGTTGAAAAAACAAGACATAGCAGTGAACGTTGCGGATTAACTGGATTATACAACTATCGCTATTTTGATGAGTATCTAACAAAAATGATGCAACAGTTAAAAAGTCGAAATATTTCAAATCTATCGTTAATTATGCTAGATATTGATTATTTTAAAAAAATTAACGACAATTATGGCCACCAAAGTGGCAATGATATTTTATGTGGTATTGCTGATACTTTACGAAGAGAAATAGGTGGACAAGGTACATTGGCAAGATATGGTGGAGAAGAATTTGTGGTTCTCTTACCAAACTATACAAAGGAAGCGGCTCTTAATCTAGCGGAACACTTACGCCAATCGATCGAAACACAACCATTCGAAATATCTCCAGATTTAATGGATCATGTCAATCACCTAGTTGTCCATGTCACAGCCAGCATAGGTGTATCCTCCGCCCTAGAAGATACGGACGAAGGAACAACATTACTCCGAAACGCTGACCATGCAATGTATATTGGAGCGAAGAAGAAGGGGAGAAATCGGGTAGCGGGGTTTTGATGGGGAATAATGTGTATTAAAAAAGTAGGAGATGCTAAGATGCTCTACTGTTTTTTTGATAGGTTATTTTTAAAAGTTAAATGATAAAATCTCTATGTTCTTCAATGTCAATTCTTCTACTCAGATAGTATTATATTTTTTCACTGAACGTATCTGTTACAGCAACAAATAAAAAAGAAATTAAAGATTTTTTAAAGGAAATGGAGATTATACCTCGAATAATGCGTATTGACTCTGTTTCCTATGCAACCCCTATTATAGAAGTCACAGAGTCATCTACAGATACCAAACAAGATCAATTGCAAGCGACAATTCAACTTACAACCTTCTATTATGTCGGTCAGCTGGATGATCAAAACAATAATAATTAAAGAGGAAGATAAGATGGATATTGTCTATGCAGTGCTTTTTATGATGGTTGGATTAGTATTTGGCTCTTTTTTTAATGTGGTCGGGATACGAGTGCCAAAAGGAGCGTCGATTGTTAGCCCTCCCTCTCATTGCGAAGAGTGTAGGAGAAGATTAACAGCAATCGATTTAGTACCCGTTTTTTCTTATCTTTTTTTAAGAGGGAAATGTCGTAGTTGTGGAGCGAAAATTGGAATTGTCCATCCATTAATGGAGCTTTTAACAGGGATTTTATATGCTTTAGCATATGTACACTTTGGATTTACACTTGAATTAGGTGTGACCATTTTATTTATTTCATTACTCGTAATTATTACCGTTTCCGATATGGCGTACATGTTAATACCTGATAAGGTTTTACTATCATTTGCATTGATTTTAATAATGATGCGTATTTGCTCACCGTTGGACCCCTGGTGGGATGCAATGGTTGGGGCAGCTGTTGGATTTGGGATTTTGTTAGCAATTGCCATTGTGTCGAAAGGTGGTATGGGTGGAGGAGATATTAAGTTATTTTTCGTCATTGGTCTTGTATTGGGCTTTAAGTTGACGCTTGTTGCTATGTTTATATCTTCGTTCATCGGTCTGATCGCAGGAATAGTACAATTAATATGGCAAAAAAAGGGGCGTAAACAACCTATTCCATTTGGACCATGGATTGCTATGGGAAGTGTCATAACTTATTTTTATGGATTAAAAATTCTCGAATGGTATACAAAATTGTTATTTTAAAAGGAAAACTTTTTAGGGCAAGACGACATGAGTCTTGTCTTTTTTTATGTATATTCTGCTAGGGTATTGAATAGGGGTGATGTCATGAAATTCAATATGAAAAAAAATCAAGAGCAAACACATTTTTTACTAGCTGCCGTTATTCACGGGGTTTTGATAGGTGCTGCAGGTGTCCTGCTATTTTTCTTTATTTTGCATACTGTTGAAAAAAGATCTGTGCAGCCTGATGAACATGTATTACCTGCAAGTACGTCACAAGGTTCAAAAGTAACTAGTAAACCCGTAAAATTCTTTGCGGTTCAATATGGAGTCTATTCCTCATCGCAAGCTGCATCTGATTTTCTTGCAGGTCATCCAGAATATGAAAATGTCGCAATTGTACAGGCTGGAAAGCAATTCTTTCTTTGGGGAGCGGTCGGAACCAATGAAAAAAAAATCAAGTCACTTGTTAACAAAGATTCCTTTGTAAAACCATTTACGTTATCTGGGGCTGCTTGTGAAGAAAAAGGACTGAAAATTTTACCACAATTACTCGATGTTAGCAAAGTTGCAAAATTAAATGTTAGCGATTCTTCTAAAGGCCAAGCGATTCCTGCAGGTTGGAAGGGGCAAGTAACAGAAATGACAAAGGTTTCAAGTAATTTAGAGGTGGTTAAATTACAGCTTTTAGCACATTATGTCTCGGAAAACGACTGCTTAGAAATTAAATTTTAAATGATAATCTTATTGTAAAAGAGGGATTTTAGTTGTTTTTCATAATTTCCCTATTTTTTACTTTTCTATTATGATGACTAAAAAGGAGGTATATGTTTGAATGTCAATACGTTTAAATAAAGACATTATTTTACTAAATCCACTAGGAAACTGTGAAGAGCTATTAGCTAAACTACAACTACCTTTTTCGGTCATCCATCAAGAAATGCCAATTGATTGCGCATTACCTACGAATCCATTTGAATTTGCCAATAGTACTGTTGTTGTGAAGTTATTACGTATGCAAAAGCCACATCCGTCCCTATGTTATATGAATGTTAAACGTGTTGTGAGTTTAAATGGAATCATATTACGTTTACCACATACTAGAAATGAAGCAATTTCCTTTTTTAGACGTTTGTCCAATCATAAACATAGAGTGACCACAGCAGTAGGAATTCGCTATGATGATCAGTTATCTTCCTTTGTTGTACAGTCAGATGTGATGATGCATCGTTTATCAGAAAAAATAATTGCTCAATATGTCGAAACAGGGGAACCTTTTGAACAAGATGTTGGTTATAATATAATGGGAGTTGGACAAAATTTAGTGAAGAGGATTGATGGAAGCAAATATAATGTCGCAGGTCTTCCTTTAGATGTACTTAGAACTTTTTTAACAGACAAGAAGATTATTGCTGTTGGAAAGGAGGAACAAGTACATGGCAACTAATTTTGATACACCATTAATGATTCGTGATGTGCATCAAGATGATAGACCTAGAGAAAGACTCAAGCGACAAGGCGCAGATAGTTTATCAAATCAAGAGCTGATTGCGATCATACTAAGGACAGGTACGAAACAAGAGTCTGTTCTCCATGTAGCCAATCGTGTATTAACTCATTTTGAACAGCTTCACGAATTAAAGAATGCGACAATCGAAGAAATAATGGATATTAAGGGTATTGGTGAAGCAAAGGCCATTCAGCTGTTAGCGTCTATTGAATTAGGAAGACGTCTACACAAAAAAAGGGCAGACGAACGGTTTACTATTCGTTCTCCACAAGATGCCGCGACGTATTTAATGCCAGATATGACTTCCTTATTGCAGGAAAATTTTGTGACGCTATTCTTAAATGTAAAAAACCAAATTATCCATCAGCAAACGATTTTTATAGGGAGTCTAAATGCTTCAATTGTACATCCCCGTGAAATTTTTCGTGAAGCTGTAAAACGATCAGCAGCCTCTATTATTTGTGCCCATAATCATCCATCTGGTAATCCCTCTCCAAGCCCTGAAGATATTGACGTAACTAAACGTCTACAAAAAGCAGGTTTAATTATAGGTATAGAGTTATTAGACCATGTTATTATCGGAGATCATCAATTTATAAGTTTAAAGGAGAAAGGGTATATGTAGTACTGTAATTTTTTACTCTTTTCCGTTATAATGAAACTTATGATTTTATGACAGCTACGAAAGTTATGGCTAAAAGAGAAAGGAAGAACAAAATAGTGTTTGGATTAGGTGGAAAAGATGTCGGGATTGACCTTGGCACAGCAAATACATTGGTATTTATGAAAGGTAAAGGAATCGTACTTAGAGAACCTTCAGTAGTTGCGAAAAATACGCAATCTGGTGAAATTGTTGCAGTAGGTAACGATGCTAAAAAAATGATTGGTCGTACACCAGGCTCAATCGTGGCAATTCGTCCAATGAAAGATGGTGTTATTGCAGATTTTGATATTACAACTGCAATGATCAAATACTACATGGAAGAAGCAATGAAAGCTTCTGGCGGTAACTGGAAAAAACCAAATGTCATGATTTGTGTACCTTATGGAATTACATCAGTAGAACAACGTGCTGTAATTGATGCATCTCGTCAAGCTGGTGCAAAAGAAGCGTACACTATTGAAGAACCATTTGCAGCAGCAATTGGTGCGAATCTACCAGTTTGGGAACCAACAGGTAGTATGGTAGTTGATATAGGTGGCGGTACATCTGAAGTTGCTGTTATTTCTTTAGGTGGTATCGTAACAAGTGAATCTGTTCGTGTCGGTGGGGATGCAATGGATTCTGCAATTATTGGTTATATTCGTAAAACTTACAACTTAACAATCGGTGAACGTACAGCTGAAACGATTAAAATTGAAATTGGTTCAGCTAGCGCAGACGGTGAAGTTGAAAAAATGGAAATCCGTGGACGTGACTTAGTTACTGGGCTTCCAAAAACGATTGAAATTACATCTGTTGAAATCGTAGATGCATTAAAAGAATCCATCTCAGCGATTATCGATGGCGTGAAAAAAACATTAGAACAAACTCCTCCAGAATTATCTGCTGACGTAATGGAACGCGGTATTGTATTAACTGGCGGTGGTGCTTTACTTAAAAACTTGGACAAAGTAATTAGTGACGAAACAAATATGCCTGTATTTATCGCAGAAAACCCATTAGACTGTGTAGCAGTTGGTACTGGTATGGCTCTAGATCACATCGATTTAATGCGTCGTCACCAAACAAAATAAGGGGGATTAGACAATGCCACAGTTTTTCTCGAATAAGCGATTGATATTGCTGCTTGTCGGCGTAATCCTCTTAGTGGCATTGATTAGCTTTTCCTTACGCGATCGTCAAAACGCATCACTTCCTGAACAAATAATTAAAGATACTGTCGGTTTTGGACAATCGCTTGTTGCTAAACCGGCAAGCTATATTACAGGATTCATCAGCAATGTCGATTCATTAATGAACACCTATGATGAAAACAAACGTTTAAAATCGCGCTTGGAAGAATTTGGAACATTACAAGCTAAAGTCAATGAATTGAAAGTTGAAAATGACAAGTTAAAAGAGTTAGTTGGTAAAAAGGATGATTTACGAAACTTTAATCCGATTCAAGCGGATGTCATCGCTCGTAACCCTGACCAATGGGAAGAAAAGCTTATTTTGAATGAAGGATCTATTAGCGGTGTGAAAGTGAACATGGCTGTCCTTACTTCAAAAGGTTTAGTTGGTAAAATTGTGCAAACAACACCATATACTTCTCAAGTTGAATTATTATCAACCAATAATACAAACTACAGAGTATCTGCAGTTGTAGCAACCAAAAAATCAGAAGCATTTGGCTTGATTGAAGGTTTTGATGCAAAACGTGGTGAGTTAATTCTAAAAAGAATTGACTCAAGTTTAAATGTAAAAAAAGGTGATAAAGTTACAACGTCTGGTTTAGGTGGAATATTCCCTAAAGGTGTCCTAATTGGTGAAATTACAAAAATTTCTACAGATGACTATGGTTTAACAAAACTAGCATATGTAAAACCAGCAGCTGACTTCTCTATGTTGGATCATGTTATTATTGCTAAGCGCCAATCTATTAGTGTTAATGGTTCTGATGGCAATAATACGAATAATGTAATCACAACAGGTACAGGAGCTGGGAACTAATGGCTAGATTCTTAATTCCTTTTGTTGCTGTTATGCTGTTTTTTGTTGAAACAGAGTTTTCCCTTTATTCGCCTATTGAATGGCATGGCCAGCTATATTATTTAGTACCTAGATTTCTAATCTTATACTTAATCTTCTTGTCTATTTATTACGACCGCAAACGTGCGATGTTATATGGATTAATATTTGGGGTATTGTATGATATTTTCTATATTGATATTATTGGATTATATACATTCTTGTACCCATTTATTTGTTTTATTGCAGGTTCTACAGTAAAATATATCCATCAACATCTAGCTATAACGACAATACTTTCATTGGTGCTTGTAGCGCTATTAGAGATTGTTTTACATCAATTTTTCTTATTGATTTCTTTTACTTCAGTTCCATTTGCCGAGTTTTTAAATCAACGGCTCATTCCAACAATGATTGCAAATTCTATCTATTTAATCATGTTAGGGTGGACATTTAAGTATTTGATAGAAGCTCGTCTCTTAAAGAAAGCGAATCAATCAACGTTATAGCAGAGAAGCGTGAGGTGAAGCATTTGACAACTAAGCAACTAGTCTTAATCAAAGGTACGAAAGAAGGACTTGTGCTTCAGCTAGATGATCAATGCGCTTACTCTGATTTATTGGAAGAATTAAAGCGTAAAGTCACTGAAGAAGGTCTAGAAGGGCAAGCAGAAGTACAAATACATGTAGGTAATCGATATTGTTGTCAAGAGCAGTTAAAAGAAATTCTTCATATTGTTCAGCAATCTAACTATTTAAAAGTTTCAAAGATTAAAAGTGATGTTATTACGATTGAAGAATGTAATCAGAAGCTTTTGAAAAGCCAATCTGCTACTTACATAGGTATTGTACGTTCTGGACAAGAATTAAGAGCTGAAGGCGATCTCGTTGTTATTGGTGATGTAAATCCCAATGGCAAGGTGATTGCTGGAGGCAGTATTTATGTTATGGGGCGTTTGAAGGGGATTGCACATGCAGGTGTAGATGGAAATCGCGAGTGTGTAATTGCTGCTTCATGGCTGGAAGCTACACATCTTATGATTGCTGATTTAATGGAATTGATGACCAATGAGGTGACAATTCTAGCGGAAAAACCTGAAATGGAATGTGCTTATATCCACTCAAATGGTCATATTGCTATTGACCGTTTACAGGATTTACGTAATTTAAGACCAAATTTATCGACATTTAAGGGAGGAAGCTAATGTGGGAGAAGCTATTGTAATTACTTCTGGTAAAGGTGGAGTAGGGAAAACAACTACTACCGCTAATTTAGGTACTGCATTGGCTCTTCAAAACAAAAAGGTATGTTTAATCGATACAGATATCGGTTTACGTAACCTTGATGTTATTTTAGGCTTAGAAAATCGTATCATCTACGACTTAGTAGACACGGTTGAAGGGCGTTGTAAAGTCCAGCAGGCGCTAGTAAAAGATAAGAGATTTGATGATCTACTTTTCTTATTACCTGCAGCTCAAACGTCTGATAAGAATGCTGTTACTCCGCAGCAAATGAAGACGTTAGTTGAAGAATTAAAGCTTGATTTTGATTATGTTCTAATCGATTGTCCAGCAGGAATTGAGCAAGGTTATAAAAATGCTGTCGCAGGTGCTGACAGAGCGATCGTTGTAACAACGCCTGAAATTTCCGCAGTACGTGACGCTGACCGCATTATTGGCTTATTAGAACAGGAAGAAATCGAACCACCTAAACTAATTATCAATCGTATTCGTCCTCAATTAATGAAAAATGGCGATGCTTTAGATGTAAATGAAATTACAACCCATCTATCGATTGATTTATTAGGGATTATTCCAGATGATGAACAAGTAATCCGTTCTTCTAACAAAGGGGAACCGATTGTGATGGAGCCTTCTACACAAGCAGCTATTGCGTATCGTAATATTGTACGTCGTATATTAGGTGAGTCTGTACCACTTATGTCATTAGAAAATGAACATAAAGGTGTTTTTGCAAAACTTAAATCTTTATTTGCTAAATAATGTTTGGCTACATAACAAAAGAGTCTCTAGAGTTTTTTCTCTAGGGACTTTTTTTGGTTTTTAGTAGGTGCTGACCAGTAAAGTAGTTTACTTGCGTTCTCGGACGATTTATTTGCGACTTTTGAAATTGTATTTGTGTACTTAGTAATTCATGTCTTTAAATTTAGTGAAAGAATTAATTACTCTTATTTTTCGCAGCCACATTTTTGATTGTATTCATAAGTATTTGGACGAGGATAATCGTAAGATATTTTTCTTTTTACTCGCATTCTCAGAAGAATAATTCCGCGTACTGCGATCATTTAAGACCTAAAAGAATGCTACATCATATCGACTCCTCTTTCTTTATTTAAATCAGGAGGCTTTCTGTACTGTTTACCCTATTTGACTCATAAACTAATAGAAAAAGGGATTTTGGGGTGGGTAGAGAATGAAAAAATGGAAGTTAACGATGGTAATTGCCGTGCTATTATTTACCGTAATTGTTTTAGAAAAAAGGCAAATAATAAAAAGTGATGTGACAGACTATGTGCTATCAAATGATGATTTATTTGTTCTCTCGAAATGGACAAAGCAAGTATTTCATGAGGAAGAGAAAGTAGCGGTTATGGCACCTGTTGCAAACTCTCATATCGGGGATTATAATACCATGCAAGCTTTTTCGAACGGTGTATTATTATCATACGATGAACCATTGACGATTTATGCGAAGCATGATGGTTTCGTAATTTTTACAGGACATACAAAATCACTAGGGAAAACAATGACGATTACATATGATACAGGAGAACGTGTAACATATGGTTTACTAAAATCATTAGACTATTTACCATATACATCTATTAGGGAGGGAGAACCTTTAGCTTCCATGAAGTCAGGTACATTCTATTTACAAGTAGAGCAAAGAGGTGCCATTTTAGATCCTGGCTCATTAAAGGATTGGCTTAAGTAATGGGAAAGCTAAAGCTGCATCCAACACTCTTACCGCTAATCGTATGGCTCATTTTGACTGGGCAGTTTTCTAATTATGCGTTACTGTTTATTTCTTTATGTTGGCATGAATTAGGACACTTATTTGTAGCTTATGTACTTGGTGTAAAAGTGAAATCATGCACTATTATGCCTTATGGTGGAGAAATCGTATATGCTACAAAATGGCAGATTACCAAAAGTCAGCAATTTAAAATTGCCATTGCAGGGCCATTAGCTACATTACTATTATTCAGTGCAGCATTTTTTTTTCCTGAAAATTTGAATGGGCCACTCCAAACGATTCAGAAAATATTACTTTTGATCAATTTACTACCTATCTGGCCATTAGATGGAGGGAGAATTTTAGAATTAGTGTGGAGTGAAAAAAAATCATTACTAGCCTCCAGAACTTCTTTTTTAATAGTATCTATGTCATGTTGTCTAGCGTGTTTGATATTATCAATATGGTATCTCCCACGTTCAATCTATTTTATCATCATTCTTTTATTGCTTCTTATCCAAAATATCAAGGCTTTTAGATATCGAAAATACGAACAAGCTTTTGAAAACGTAGTATTAAATAGGTTGACGTCATAGTTTTAGTATGGTACTATTTCTAATGTTATGTAGCACCCGTGCTACAACCGCACTGAAAAGGTTATAAGCATCCATGCGATCACCTATTGAAGGCGAGTCTGAGTTTATTGAGGAGGTGCAGTTATGTACGCAATTATCGAAACTGGTGGTAAACAAATCAAAGTAGAAGCTGGCCAAGAAATCTACGTTGAAAAAATCAACGCAGAAGCTGGTGAAGTAGTTACTTTTGACAAAGTTCTTTTTGTTGGTGGAGAAACAGTTAAAGTTGGTGCTCCTGTAGTTGAAGGCGCAACAGTTACAGCTAAAGTTGAAAAACAAGGCCGTGCTAAAAAAGTTACTGTTTTCAAATTGAAAGCTAAAAAGAACTACCGTCGTAAACAAGGTCACCGTCAACCATACACTAAATTAGTTGTTGAAGCTATCAACGCTTAATTGTGGGGTGATCAGATATGATTACTGTTGAAATCCAAAGCGACGAAAATCGTAAATCTTATGGATTTGAAATTTCAGGTCATGCCTATTCAGGAGAACCTGGTCATGATTTAGTTTGTGCAGGCGCATCTGCCATTGCCTTTGGCACGGTGAATGCGATTGGACAAATCCTACAATTACAACCAGGCATCGAGCAAGGCGAAAACGGAGGATTTTTATCCTGTGTAATCGATCAAGCCGATCTTGACGCTGAAACCGATGCGAAACTGCAAATTATTCTTCAAACAATGGTAACCCAGTATTATACGATGGTTGCTAGTTATGGAGATTTTATCGAATTAAAATATAAAATGATCTAGGAGGTGGAACATATGTTACTAGTATCTTTAGATTTACAATTCTTCTCTTCTAAAAAAGGTGTAGGTTCTACTAAGAACGGTCGTGACTCTGAAGCAAAACGTTTAGGCGCTAAACGTGCTGATGGTCAATTCGCTACTGCTGGTTCTATTTTATACCGTCAACGCGGTACTAAAATTTACCCAGGTGAAAACGTAGGTCGCGGTGGTGACGATACTCTATTCGCAAAAGTTGATGGCGTTGTTAAATTTGAACGCTTCGGTCGCGATAAACGTAAAGTCAGCGTGTACCCAGTTGCTCAAGAAGCATAATGAAAAGTCAAAAGGACTGCATTCATTGCAGTCCTTTTTCTTTCTAGAAAACTTGTCTAATTAGTAATCCTAGATCAAAATCGGCTTTCGCTATATTTTGCGGAAGCCGAATTTTTTCTAATAGAAGAAAATTTAATTGAAAATTGGTATACTGTAAAATGAACATCTCATTAAAGGAGAGTGAAACATGACGAACGAAAAAACACTCACCGTAAATGAAGTGCTACGTTTTGCAAACCATGACTTTTTGAATCAACTTCAACTAATTAAAATCAATCTTGATCTAGGTAGAGCAGAAGCAGCGAAAGAATCTGTTGAACAGATTGCTGAACAATGTAAAACCTTTTTCAATATCAATAAATTAGGTTTACCTAAAACAATTGAATGGATCCACACATTGGGGTGGCGTTGTCCGAACTTCAATGTTACGATACAATGTATGATTGAACATGAAGTAGATGAGAGATTGGATGAAGTGATTTATAATTATTTAGATCAATCAGTTTCACATATCTATCCATCACTAGATCCGTTTGCTGAGCAGCAACTATCTTTGCAAATCTATGCAACAGAGAAGCAATTTGAGATTTCGTTTAATGCAAATGGCCATTGGAACGAAAAAGAAGTTTTCAATCAAACAATTGAACATCCGTTAGTAGCGATTGAAGATGAGCAATATTCAGAACAAGAATGGCACTACGTCATTGTAAGCAAGAAGGAGGGTATTTAATGTTTGTCGACCACGTAAAAGTTTATGTTAAAGGTGGAGATGGCGGCAATGGTATGGTAGCCTTCCGTCGTGAAAAATTTGTACCAAATGGTGGCCCAGCTGGTGGTGACGGTGGCAATGGTGGTGATGTCGTATTTGTTGTAGACGAAGGTCTACGTACACTTATGGATTTCCGATACAAACGTCACTTTAAAGCAGAACGCGGTGAACATGGTATGAGCAAAAACCAACACGGTAAAAAAGCAGAACCTTTATATGTTTCTGTTCCGCCTGGTACCGTTGTTACTGAGGAAGAAACAGGCCGTGTTATTGCAGATTTAGTTGAACATGGTCAAAAAGCAGTAATCGCAAAAGGTGGTCGTGGTGGCCGTGGTAATTCACGATTTGCAACACCTGCAAATCCTGCGCCAGAACTTTCAGAAAAGGGAGAGCCAGGACAAGAACTTAATGTTATATTAGAATTAAAAGTACTAGCAGATGTAGGTCTTGTTGGATTCCCAAGCGTCGGAAAATCCACATTACTATCTGTTGTTACTTCAGCAAAACCTAAGATTGGTGCATATCATTTTACAACAATCGTACCAAATTTAGGAATGGTTCGTATTGATGATGGCCGAAGCTTTGCGATGGCTGATCTTCCAGGGCTTATTGAAGGTGCATCTGAAGGTGTTGGTCTTGGGCATCAGTTCCTTCGTCATATTGAACGAACACGTGTAATTGTTCATGTAATTGATATGTCTGGTATGGAAGGACGCGACCCGTACGAAGATTATTTAGTAATCAACAAAGAATTAGAACAATATAATATGCGGTTAACAGAACGTCCACAAATCATTGTAGCAAATAAAATGGACATGCCTGACGCTGAAGACAATTTAAAAGTTTTTAGAGATCAAATTGGTGATGATGCTCACATTTTCCCAATTTCAGCAATTTCTCGTCAAGGTTTAAAAGAAATGTTATTTGCAGTTGCAGACTTATTAGACAAAACACCTGAATTCCCACTTCATGAAATCGAAGATGAAGAAACAGATGCAACTGTTCTATATAAACATGAAGCAAAAGGTGAAGATTTTGTTATTACTCGTGATGATGATGGTGCCTATGTATTATCAGGCTATACGATCGAACGTCTATTTAAAATGACAGACTTTAGCCGTGAAGAATCAGTACGTCGTTTCTCACGTCAATTACGTGGCATGGGTGTCGATGAAGCATTACGTGAACGAGGAGCTCAAAATGGAGATACCGTTCGTTTATTAGAATTTGAGTTTGATTTTATAGAGTAGTATTCAGGGGGGAAAAAGATGAAAAATGTTGCAGATCAACGCTATTATTTAGTACGCGAAGATGTCTTAACAGATGCCATGCAAAAAACCTTAGAAGCAAAGCACTTGTTGCAAACAGGTGCTGTAACTTCTATTTGGGATGCTGTTAAGCAGGTCGATTTATCAAGAAGTGCGTTTTATAAGTATCGAGATGCTGTTTTCCCCTTTCACTCTATTGTACAAGAACGTATTTTAACAGTTTTTCTACAGCTAGAGGACCGCAAAGGAACACTAGCTCGACTTCTATCCACAGTTACAGATACACATTGTAATGTCTTGACCATCCATCAAACAATTCCGATTCAAGGTCGTGCAAATGTTACATTATCATTAGATGTTACAGCTATGGATGTGGAGTTAGACGAGTTAATCCAAAATCTCAAGAAATTAGACTTCGTAGAATCAGCAGAGGTAATTAGTTCAGGCGCATTATAAGGGGGCTTTATCAAATTGGCATCCAATGAATGGGGAAATCGAGTGGCTTATTTAGGCCCAGAAGGTACATTTACACATTTAGCAGCACAAGAATTATTTAAAGATGAATCGACGATTCCTTATAAAACAATTCCAGAATGTATTGAGGCTGTGGCTGAAGGTCAAGTAGATTTAGCCATTGTTCCATTAGAAAACGCTTTAGAGGGCAGTGTTCCACTAACTATTGACTATTTATTTCATGAGGTCAATTTATATGTTGTAGGAGAAGTACTATCACCAATTGAGCAACATTTGATGGTACATAAAAAACAAGTAGCGAATTGGGATCATATCCAAGGGGTATATTCCCATCCGCACGCTTTAGCACAATGTCACAAATATTTATATTACCATTTTAGAGGCATTCCTTTACATCAAACAACATCAACTGCAGCAGCTGCACAGTTTGTTTATCAACACCCAGAGGAGTGTATAGCGGCTATTGGTAATTCGGCAGCAGCTAAAACCTATGACTTAGAGATTGTTCAATCTAAAATTCACGATTTCCATTTTAATCATACGCGTTTCTTCGTACTTTCTAGAAGTAACCAACGTATTGAACTTGCAGAACGTGAAGAACAGATCAAAACAACACTTATGATAAAATTGCCTAATGATCGTTCAGGTGCATTACATCAGATTTTATCTGTTTTCGCTTGGCGTCAAATAAATTTGAGTAAAATCGAATCTAGACCTTTAAAGACAGGGTTAGGAGATTATTTCTTTATATTGGATTTGTTAGAAGATGAAAATACACCCATGATGAAAGGTGCAATGGAAGAACTTGCTGCGTTAGGTTGTTCTGTAAAATCATTGGGAAGTTATTTTACATACAAGCAACATTCCACAAAAGATTAAAATAAGGGATTAAATTACCCAAAAACAAAAGAACCTATGAAAAACAAATTGTTTTTCATAGGTTCTTTTGCATATTTGAACGTCTTACAACAATAACTAATTATTGGAAAGGAGATATCCTTTTTCTTTTAATAGCTTTTCAGCCAAATCAAGCTGAGCTTCAGTCGGAGCGGAAATGGTGTGTAGATGTGCACCGTCAGTTAAAGCCATTAGTGGACTTGCATTTGTTTCTTGAAGTTTCTTCATAAATTGTTGAACGTCATATCGATTCTTAACCATGATATTGGCGGTGATTTCACCATAGACAGGATGTTCAACGGTGACATTTTTTACTGTAATTCCTGCATCCACTAATGTATTTAATTCATCTTCCGTTTGATTAGCCGTATGGTAGGCTGCAATTTGTCGTTCGTAAATTTGGACGGTAGATTGTTGGTTAAAATATAAATAGCCTTGACTCGTTGCCACTATTGGCTCGTTGCGTGCTTTTAATAGGGCAATATCATTAACAATTACTTGTCTTGATACATTCGTTCTTTTTGCGAATTCAGTACCTGTAATTGCTTTTCCTTCTGTTTTTAATAAATCTAATAAAAATGTTCTTCGCTCTTCACCCAGTAATTTTTTCATCAATAACACCTCAAAATACAAGCATAAATAGTACTTCTACATACATAGTGTAACATGAAAGGCGTAAACAAATAAGATTCGAGTGTCCAAATAACGATGCTTTTCATATTGTATAAAGACGGAAGGAGGAAAAATGTGCGCGTTCATACTGTCAAAAAGGGCGAAACACTCTGGAAAATTGCAAGGCAATACGGAATTTCATTCGAGGATATGAAAAGATTAAACGCCCATTTAGCAAATCCAGATTACATTGTTCCAGGGATGGAATTATTTTTGCCTGATGAACCAAAAAAAGAAATACCAAAGAATACACAGAAAGAGCATCCAACAGCACATCCAAAAGAACAGCCAGTTCATCAAGTACATCCTAAGGAACAACCAGTACATCATGTTAGACCACAAGAGCAACCGAAGAAGGTGCCAAAAGAGCAGCCAAAAGTGATGCCTAAGGAGCAACCAATTGCACATCCAAAAGAACAACCAAAGGTGTTACCAAAGGAGAAACCAATCGCTCAACCAAAGGAAATGCCAAAGGTTCAACCACCGCCTGTTCAGCAACCTATACAAATAATAGAACAGCCAATCATACAGCAACCAGTGCAAATAATAGAACAGCCAATACCTATACCAATTGTGGAACCAAAACCAATCCCACATGTACATCCATTTGAGGAAAACCGCCCCGTCAGAGCGAGGATTGAAATGATCGAACAACACGAGGAGGAATTCGTTATTCAACCGGAAAAAGAATATCAACAACCTACTTGCGAACCATGTGTACAACAAGCACCGATGCAAGTCCCAATGCCAGTACCAGTACAGATGCCATATCCTCAATTTGTAGCACCACAACACCATTGTGGGTGTGGAGGACATCAAATGGTATCACCATGGGCAGGTCATATGACACCACAACACCATTGTGGGTGTGGAGGACATCAAATGGTATCGCCATGGGCAGGTCATATGACACCACAACACCATTGTGGGTGTGGAGGACATCAAATGGTATCACCATGGGCAGGTCATATGACACCACAACACCATTGTGGGTGCGGAGGACATCAAATGGTATCGCCATGGGCTGGTCAAATGGCACCACAACACCATTGTGGGTGTGGAGGACATCAAATGGTATCACCATGGGCTGGTCAAATGGCACCTATGCATGAATCTTGGATGGGGCAAATGCAGGGGCCAATGATGGAATCTATGACTCCACCGCATTGGCAAATGCCAGAATCTACAAGAGAATGTGAATCATCATCATCATACAAACATCATCATATGCAAGATGATGTAGAACCTTGGCATCACATGCCAGCAATGCAAAATCCACAGGTTTTTGATTCACAATGGAATTTTGGACCACAAATGCCATATCACCCAATGATGCATCAGCAAATGATGTGGCCTGGACATTGTGGTTCAGAATTCCCACCGGCACACCATTGGCCACAACCACAACCATACTTTATGCCAAACTTCCCACAAGCAGGATATGAGTCTTGTTAGGTGAACAATTTCGACTTTAAAAGAAAGATTAAATCGAATGTCTGGCATTGTCAGTCAGGAAAAGAGGAATTTGTAGTAAAAAAATATGACAATCCATTAGTTGCTAAAAAGGTGAAAGCAATACATGAAAAGCTTGCTGACATGCAATTCCCACATACGTTATCAAAAATTGTGTTAGAAGATCAAAACGTACTTATACAACCGTGGATAAAGGATGCTAGGGCGTTTAATTATCAAACAAGATTTGATCGCACAAACTCCCTAGCTCTTTTACATCAGCTACATCAGACGGGAAAAAAAGTAGACTGGTCGAAAGATGAGTATTTTTTACCCCCTTATGATTTAAGACTAAAATGGCAAGACAGATTGCAAAAATTCATCTTGCATTATACACAAGTATCAGTATATCTTGGTGCAGAAAACTGTAATCAACTTATATTATATGCTCAAGAAGCGCTAAAAGGTTTTAAACAAATAGAGCCCTTACAGAGTCCGAAAACGATACTTCATGGAGATGTAGTACATCATAATTTTTTGA
Organism: Rummeliibacillus pycnus; assembly: GCF_002884495.1. Taxonomy (GTDB): domain Bacteria; phylum Bacillota; class Bacilli; order Bacillales_A; family Planococcaceae; genus Rummeliibacillus; species Rummeliibacillus pycnus. The sequence continues at coordinate 295,888 of NZ_KZ614145.1, forward strand.
AGGATTCTAAAGGAAAGAATTTTATAATAGACTTTGATCTTGCTGCATATGGACATCCGGAGGAAGAGCTTATCATGTGGATACATCGCGTATTACCACATGTGAACTATAACCTAAATACATTACTCAATGAACAGCCTTTACTAAAACAAATACCAGCAACATATTTACAAACATTGCGTTTTCCAAACGAATTATTGAGAGAATGGATGTACGTAAAAACAGTTATGACTGAAAAACAGCAAGCGTTTGTGGAGGAATTAATACGCTTTACGGAAGTGGCACTCTCTTCTTGGTCAAAATTATGGTATGATTGTGGCAGGTGAAACAGAATACATGTTTGTCTTTTAAGATAGACCTTCTTTATGGTCTATCTTTTTTCACTGTAATAGCTAGGCTAGCATATCATCACAAAATTAAAATTATGCTATAATCGATAACGTTGAACAAAAGGAGCAATGACCATGTACGACTACATAATAGGAACTGTTACTCGTGTAACACCGGAATATATTGTGGTAGAGCAACAGGGAATAGGATGGCAATTATATACGCCAAATCCATTTGCCTTTCAAGTGAAAAAGGAGCAAGTAAAAGTCTTTACACATTTACATGTACGAGAAGATGCGCAGCTCTTATTTGCCTTTAAGTCATTAGAGCAAAGAGAATTATTTCGTAAACTGATTCAAGTATCAGGCATTGGACCAAAGGGAGCCTTAGCTATATTAGCAAGTGGTAATCCAACTCAAGTAATCTCTGCAATTGAGCAAGAAGATGAAAAATTCTTAGTGAAATTCCCTGGTGTTGGCAAAAAAACAGCACGCCAAATGATTTTAGATTTAAAAGGGAAGTTAGATAGCTTACTTGAAAATGTTGAATTACCAAGTGCAGAAGATGAATTACCGTTATTTGGAGTAAATCCGAACAAGCATGAGCTAGAAGAAGCACTCTTGGCATTAGCAGCATTAGGATATTCTGAGCGTGAATTGACGAAAGTACGTCCTCAATTAGATGAGGATGATCGTTTAAAAACAACAGAGGATTATATGAAGCAAGCATTAAAACTGCTGTTAAAACAACAATAGTAGAAAGGAGGTAGTGGGCTATGGATGATCGTGTAGTATCAAGTGAGGCTACTAGGGATGATGATCAGTTTGAGCTTTCACTACGCCCTCAGACGCTAATACAATATATCGGACAACAAAAGGTTAAAGACAATTTGAAAATTTTCATCGAAGCAGCTAAAATGCGAGAAGAAAGTCTTGATCATGTTTTACTTTATGGCCCACCTGGTCTTGGGAAAACGACACTTGCAACAGTAATTGCAAATGAAATGGGCGTTAATATACGCATGACAAGTGGACCAGCAATTGAACGGCCAGGTGATTTAGCAGCAATTGTTAGTTCACTCGAACCAGGTGATGTATTATTTATCGATGAAATACATCGTTTACCAAGAGCTATTGAAGAAGTTCTTTATCCTGCAATGGAAGATTTTTGTCTAGATATAGTAGTAGGAAAAGGGCCACAAGCTCGTTCAGTCAGACTGGATTTACCTCCTTTTACATTAGTTGGTGCAACAACTAGAGCCGGAGCGCTATCTGCTCCACTAAGAGACCGTTTTGGTGTATTATTACGATTAGACTACTATGATGAATATTCATTAACTGAGATTGTTTGTAGAAGTGCAGAATTATTTGGTGTCCATACTGATAAAAGTGCAGCAGGCGAATTAGCTAGGCGTTCCCGTGGAACTCCACGAATAGCCAACCGTTTGTTAAAACGTGTCCGTGATTATGCACAAGTAATTGGAGATGGAGATATTACGCTGAATTTAGCACAAGATGCGCTAGAATTATTACAAGTGGATCCACTTGGCTTAGATCATATCGATCATAAATTGATTGAGAATATGATTGAGCGCTTCCGTGGAGGTCCTGTGGGACTAGATACGATTGCTGCTAGTATTGGCGAAGAATCGATGACAATCGAAGATGTTTACGAACCCTATTTAATGCAAATAGGTTTTATCCAAAGAACACCAAGAGGGCGTGTCGTAACTGCACTTGCATATGAACATTTTGGTTATGCATATCCATCAGAATCATAATAATAGGCGAAGTTATTTGGATTGAAATTCACGGTCCGAGTAACATAGCCAAATAATAAAAAGGAAGTATAAGTTTACAATGAAATTAGAAGACTTTGATTACTATTTACCAGAAGAATTAATTGCACAAGTACCACTTGAAGATCGTGCATCAAGCCGATTGATGGTATTAGATCGCGAAACTGGAGAAGTATCACATCATCATTTCCGAGAGATTCTAGATGAATTACAAGAAGGAGATTGTTTAATTCTTAACAATACACGAGTATTACCAGCGCGATTAATTGGTGTTAAAGAAGAAACTGGTGCTCATATTGAGGTATTATTACTAAAACAAACAAGTGATGATGAGTGGGAAACACTTGTGAAACCAGCTAAACGTGTGAAAGTAGGTACTGAAATCACTTTTGGTGATGGCTTACTGAAAGCAACATGTACTGGTGAATTAGAACATGGTGGTCGTATGTTTAAATTTAATTACGAAGGCATATTCATTGAAATTCTTGAAAAACTAGGTACTATGCCATTACCACCCTATATTCATGAACAACTAGAAGATCAAGAACGCTATCAAACAGTCTATTCTAAAGAGCTTGGTTCGGCAGCAGCACCAACAGCAGGTCTTCATTTTACAGAAGAATTATTAGATCAAATCCGAGCAAAAGGTGTAAAAGTAGCATTCTTAACTCTACACGTAGGGATTGGTACGTTCCGCCCAGTAAGTGTAGAAAATATCGAAGAACATGATATGCATGCTGAATTTTATAATTTATCAAAAGAAACAGCGCAAATTATTAATGATACAAAAGCTAATGGTGGTCGTGTGATAGCAGTAGGTACAACTTCAACGCGTACTCTTGAAACTATTGCTCATCGTCATAACGGAGAAATTGTTCCAGAATCAGGATGGACAACTATCTTTATTTATCCTGGTTTTGAATATCAAGCAATTGATGGGATGATTACAAACTTCCATTTACCAAAATCAACACTTGTTATGATGATCAGTGCACTTGCAGGACGTGAAAATGTATTAAATGCATATAAAATCGCTGTAGAGAATAAATACCGATTCTTCAGTTTCGGTGATGCGATGTTTATTCGACCAAAAGCAAAGAAAGGAAATTAATAAATGTCTCAACCAATCCGATATGAACTTATCAAAACTGATAAGCAAACAGGCGCAAGACTAGGAATTGTGCATACACCGCACGGCTCTTTCGAAACACCAGCATTCATGCCAGTTGGTACACAAGCAACTGTTAAAACAATGGCACCTGAAGAAGTAAAAGAAATGGGCGCTGGTATCATTTTAAGTAATACGTATCATTTATGGCTTCGTCCAGGTCACGAAATTGTTCGTGAAGCAGGCGGATTGCATAAATTTATGAACTGGGATCGTGCCATTTTAACAGATTCTGGCGGTTTCCAAGTATTTAGTCTAAGTGATATTCGCCGAATTGAAGAAGAGGGTGTACATTTCCGTAATCATTTAAATGGGGACAAGCTGTTCTTAAGCCCTGAAAAGTCAATGGAAATCCAAAATGCTCTAGGTTCAGATATTATGATGGCATTTGATGAATGTCCACCATATCCAGCTACGTTTGAATATATGAAGAATTCTGTGGAACGTACTTCAAGATGGGCAGAACGTTGCTTAAAAGCACATGCTCGTCCACAAGACCAAGGATTATTTGGTATTGTGCAAGGTGGAGAATTTGAAGAGCTTCGCAAACAATCTGCAAAAGATCTAGTATCTCTTGATTTCCCGGGTTACGCAATTGGTGGTCTTTCAGTTGGTGAGCCAAAAGATATCATGAATAGAATGCTTGAATATACAACACCATTACTACCATCAGATAAACCTCGCTATTTAATGGGAGTAGGTTCACCAGACTCATTAATAGACGGTGCCATTCGAGGCATTGATATGTTCGACTGTGTATTGCCAACTCGTATTGCCCGTAATGGTACATGTATGACAAGTCAAGGACGTTTAGTTGTGAAGAATGCGAAATTTGCTCGTGATTTTGGTCCACTTGATCCAAATTGTGATTGCTATACTTGCAAAAACTATTCACGTGCTTATATTCGTCATCTAATCAAAGCAGATGAAACATTTGGTATCCGATTAACTTCATATCATAATCTTTACTTCTTACAAGATTTAATGCGTAAAGTACGTCAAGCGATTCGTGAAGATCGTCTTGGTGATTTCCGTGAAGAATTCTTTGAACAATATGGTTTTAATAAACCAAATGCAAAAAATTTCTGATTCTTGTATAATACATGCTAGAGAGAGAAAGGGGGAGATATAGATATGGGATCACAATTACAAGCAATTTTACCAATGATCGTTATTTTTGCATTGATGTATTTTATGTTAATCCGTCCAGCACAAAAACAACGTAAAAACACTCAAGCTATGCAAAGTAATTTAGCAAGAGGTAACAAAGTCGTAACTATCGGTGGATTGCACGGTGAAATCGAAGCAATCGATGACACATCCGTGCTAGTTAAAGTTGAAGACGGTTCTAAATTACGTTTTGAAAGAGCTGCAATTGGTAAAGTAGTAGATGGAGCAACAAAATAATTCTCGTTACAAAAAAACAGTAATCTGAATGAAATTATGACAATGCAAAATACTATCTATAAAAGTAAAAGCCTTTATTTCGAATAGAAATAAAGGCTTTTTGGTGTTTTTGTAGAATTATATTACTATTCAACATGTTGAAAGGAAAGCGATGGCGATGGCTAAAAAACAATTGAATACAAAAAATAAAATAGAACAGTCAGGTTTTGATGATACAATCCATTATCGTTTAAAAACAAAACAACGAATGGAACAAAATCGTAAGGGAATGAACTTAAAAGTACATTCGAAGCCAAAATGGATACTTTCCTTAGGCTACATTATTTTTATTTTACTGATGTGTGTGCTAGCTGTTATAGTGATTTCGATTTTCTTGTAATGCATAAATTGTATAGCAAAGACAAAGTATAAGGAAAAAAGGGGTCGTAATGTGAACGAATTATTAGTTATTTCTTTTCGCATGATCTTCTTATATTTTGTCATTTTAATTATCTTCAAACTTATGGGGAAACGAGAAGTTGGCGAATTGAGTGTAATGGATCTTGTTATTTTTGTTTTAATTGCAGATGTGGCATCATTTGCAGTTGATGAACCAGACCGTAACTTATTTGTATCCATTTTACCGATGATTATCTTATTAATCATACAAGTAACAATTTCCTTTATTTCTTTAAAAAGTAAAGCTGTGCGTGATAAAATTGATGGGGACCCAACGACAATTATTCGTAATGGTGTACTTCTCGAAGATGAGATGAGAAAACAAAGATACAATTTAGATGACTTATTTCAACAACTTAGAGAGCAAAAGATTGGATCTATACAAAAAGTAGCTTATGCGTTCTTAGAGCCATCGGGAAATCTCTCCATTTTTATGAAAGATAGTTTACCGCCAATTTTACCATTAATAGTTGATGGTGATATCCAGAAAAAACATCTTCAATTAATAGAAAAAGACGAACAATGGCTATTCGAAGAATTGGCTAAGCTTGGCTATCAACAAACAGATCAGATATTCTATTGTTGTTTTGAAGATGGTAAAGTTCATGTCCAACTAAGATCATAAGCGTTTTCTCAATGTTCTTGTCAAATAACGGAAATCTGTTATACGAATTTGATCAGCAATTATAAGAATAACAAATAGTAAAGCAAGTGTGATGGAGCCATTAATCCACAAATTAAATTGAGATGTCGGTAGGATATATTGTCGTATGACAATGACTAAAATGCAAACCCAGTAAGGGATTACAAACAATTTAAAACCTGTTTCAACATATTTCTTTTTACGAATTGTGGCAATATGCAAGAAAGAGGTAATCAGTACACCAAAGCCAATTGCAATAACTGCCCCTGTTTCAGCAATGTTTGTTTGTGATGCGAGAGCAAGCATAAGCAAAAGTTTACCAATCCCACCATATACGGAATTCATCATGGCTGCTTTTGCTTCATCTAGCGCTTGAAGGATGGAGTTTAAAGGACTCTGAATATAGTAAAAAAAGAAAATGGGTGCTAATAATTTCATATACCCCCTATCTTCGGATAAATGGAAAAGCTTGGTTGCAAACTCGTCTCCGTATAAAAAAAAGAACACGGCACTGAAGCAACCGACAATAGTAGATAACCTAAGAGCAATATGAACTCGCTCTCTTAATAGAGATTGTCTACCTCTCGCAACGGCGTCACTTACAGCTGGAATTAGTACTACAGCTAATGCATATGGGATAAATGATGGAAATAATAGTAATGGTATATGAACACCGGATATAATCCCGTATTGTTTTGTGGCAGCAGACGCAGTAAACCCAGCTAAAGTTAATGCTTTTAAAAATACAATAGGCTCTAAAAACCAAGTAAATGAGCCAAATAATTTACTACCAGTTGAAGGCAAAGCAATTCTTAAAATGGGCTTTGAAGATGCATATCCTTTTGATGATAAAATAAGCCCTTTACGTTTTGCATTTAAATATTTCCAATATAAATAGGCTAGTGCAGCCAATTCTGCAAGTCCTGTAATGATCATAGCGTATGTAGCAGTTGTCGTAGGGGAATCTTGTACCACACCATAAGGCAATAACCATGTAATTAATACAATTCTTATAATTTGTTCAATTGTTTGCGACCAAGCCGTTTCTTCTATACGGGCAAGACCTTGGAACAAACCTTTTAATAATGCGGATGCTATTGATAAAGGTACACTAAAAAGTGAAACATATAGTAACATCCTAACTTTATTATCATGTAAAAGATTTTCTGCTAAATACGGGATGAATAGTAGTAATAACGGAAAGAAAATTAGGATAGATAAATAGCTTAATAGTCTAGATGTACGCATAACTTTACTGATTTCAACGCGTTTACCTTTGGCTTCCAATTCAGCAACTATTTTGGCAACGGCGATTGGTATACCCAGTTGAACAAGCGATAAAAAGAATATAAATGCTGGGTAAGCCGTCATATAGACGCCGACAGCTTCTTCACCAGCCACCCGCATAAATTGCATTCGATATAAAAAGCCTAATAGTTTAGAGAGTAGCACAGCTCCCATCAATAAAAAAGTGCCATGGAAAAATGAAGTCATAAGTTCCCTTCTTTCTATAAATACAATTTACAGATTATTCTAAAACTTGTACGTTCAAAAAAATGGAAAAGGACGTGAGTGAAGATGGTAATACAATATGAACAATTATTTACAAAAGTTTTACCTGTCCTAAAAATTAAAAAAACAGATTTTAAGATAGAAGGTTTAAAAAGTATTACCGAACATGATATTTGGCGTTTTTTAATCATGAAAAAATGGAAAAAGTTGAATGAATCCGATTTAGTTTTACATAAAGTGATTTCCGATATTTTTTCATTAACTGCTGCTCAGTATATGACTTTCACACAAGTGGAAGAACTAAAAAGCGCAAATTGGTTTGCTCCTATTAATGATGATGAATTAAAAATGTTAATAGGAAATCAAAACTCACCTAAAATTCTTTCCTAAATAGTAAAAAAGTACATGGGATTGATTTGACAGCTTGGCTAACCTGTTTCATAATAAACGTGTTATGCAATTATAGTGACAAGATCGAATCAATAGAATATGAAACAAGGAAAGAAAGAATTCTACTGCTTCAAATAGACGATTACTGCTCGTTTTTGAGATTAGTTTTCTTACTAGTTCAAAACTTCGTTACATAATAGTGACAGAAAAACTATATTACTAACTCATACAGCAAAATTTAAGAATCGTCTCCTGTCATTTAGTAATACCGCGGCATTTGTTTGAGGAGGAAGTTTTAATGAAATTAAAAAGCCGAATCGTCGCGTTCCTGATGATTGTTGTAGTAATTGGCGCACTCATGGGGACGACCGTAAAAGGCGTACTAAGTAGCATTAACTTAGGCCTGGATTTACAAGGTGGCTTCGAAGTTCTTTATCAAGTTGAACCGTTAAAAGCCGGACAGAAAATTACTGATAGTGACGTCAAAGCAACAGCTGATGCCATTAGTAGACGTGTCAATGTTCTTGGTGTAAGTGAACCAAGTATTCAAATTGAAAGCGGAAATCGTATCCGTGTTCAATTAGCAGGTGTAAAAAACCAAGACGCAGCACGTGAAGTTCTATCAAACCAAGCAAACCTTACATTCCGTGATGTTAATGACAAAGTGTTATTAGACGGTAATGACTTACAACAAGGTGGAGCAAAACCATCTTATGACCAACAAGGTCGACCAATGGTTACACTTACACTAAAAGATCCAAATAAATTTGCAAGTGTAACAGGTAAAGTTGCTAAAATGGGGGCGCCAAATAATCTATTAGTTATTTGGTTAGACTTTAACGAAGGTAAAGATTCTTACAAAAAAGAAGTATTGAAAAAAGACCCTAAATTTGTTTCTAACCCACAAGTTACTCAAACAATCAATTCCAAAGATGTACAAATCACAGGTAACTTTACAGTTCAAGAAACAAAAGATTTAGCAGGGATTTTAAATGCTGGTGCACTTCCTGCAAAATTAACTGAAATGTACTCAACTTCTGTTGGTGCACAATTCGGTGACCAAGCATTGAACAGTACAGTATTTGCCAGCATTATTGGTGTTGCGTTAATTTTCATCTTCATGTTATTGGTATACCGTTTACCAGGTTTAGTAGCTGATATTACATTAACCATCTTTACATTTATTACGTTAGTAATCTTTGACTGGATTCATGCTGTCTTGACTCTACCGGGAATTGCCGCATTAGTACTCGGGATAGGGATGGCAGTAGATGCCAACATTCTTATGTATGAGCGTATAAAAGAAGAATTACGAGTAGGCAAATCTGTGAAAGCAGCATTTAAAGCAGGCTCAAAATCTTCATTTACGGCGATTTTTGATGCCAACATTACAACACTACTGGCAGCCGGCGTATTATTCGTATTAGGCCAAAGTTCTGTAAAAGGTTTTGCAACAACATTAATCATTTCAATCTTAGTCAGCTTCTTAACAGCTGTATGGGGTACTCGTGTACTGCTAGGATTACTTGTTAACAGTGGCTACTTAGATGGAAAAGTTGGATTATTTGGTGTGAAAAAATCTCGTGTTCACAAAATTGAAGAAGGTGTTGATACACTTGATCTATCAACTCACTTTGATCGTTTCGATTTTGTACACACTCGTAATAAGTTCTTTACACTATCGGCTGTCCTAATTATTGCTGGTATGATTGTACTGGGCATCTTCAAATTGAATCTTGGAATTGACTTCTCAAGTGGTTCTCGTGTTGAAGTAACATCCAATCATGCGTTAACTAAAGAAAATGTTGAATCCTATATTGATAAAATAGGTTTCCATTCAGATGATATTGTCATTTCAGGAAATAACAATGATCGAGCAGTCATCCGATATAAAGAAGACTTTTCAAAAGATGAAATCAAGAAGATAAAAACAGAATTTAATCAGGAATATGGTCAAACGCCAACAATTAGTACAGTTTCACCAACTATTGGTAAAGAACTTGTTAAAAATGCCATTAAAGCGTTGATCTATGCAGCTCTTGGTATCATTATCTATGTTGCCTTCCGTTTTGAATGGCGCATGGGTGTTGGTGCAATCGTATCCTTATTACATGACGTATTCTTTATGGTAGCGATTTTCAGTCTCTTCCGCATAGAAGTGGATATTACATTTATCGCAGCCGTATTAACAATCGTCGGATATTCAATCAATGATACAATTGTTACATTTGACCGTATTCGAGAAAACTTACATCGCGTTAAGAAAATTAAAGATGCGGATGATTTAGCGCACATTGTCAATAAATCACTCCGTCAAACTTTAGGACGTTCTGTAAATACCGTAATGACTGTAATTGTAGTAGTTGTTGCATTACTAATCTTCGGTGCAAGTTCAATTTCAACCTTCTCAATTGCATTATTAATTGGTTTAATCACAGGTATGTATTCTTCAATCTACATCGCTGCTCAAATTTGGTACGTATTGAAAGTACGTGAAATGAAGAAAAAAGGTCATGTAGATGTAGGCAAGAAGAAAAAACAATGGGGTTCAGACGAGCCTGTAGTTTAATATATTCCTTCTATCATGAAAAAATGAAAATCCATTCTATTTGGTTATTACCATTTAGAATGGATTTTTTTATCTAGGAAATCTAAAAAAGTGTCAAATATATCAAAAAATCATGCTAAAATAATAACGAAAAAAGTATTGGGTAAGAGGTGGTCAGGAGGTTATAAGAACTATAATAGTAGATGTTGTAAGGAAATATTTGGTGGTAAAGTGTTAATTTATAGAAAATGGAGTAATGAATGATGAATTATAAGAAATGGATGACTACACTAGGTACTACTTTTATCGCATCAATCGCTTTTCCTTTTTTTGCTCATGCTACTAGCAATCAATACGATGATGTAATGATTGTCTATAAGAATAATGATGGTAAAGAACAGATTATGCAGCATGCTGTTAAAATCGAACATACATATGAAAATCTTAAAACAATAGAAGGAACTTTCACCAGTGATAGTATATCAGCCTTAAAAAGTTTTCCAGATATTAAAGTAGTTGAAAAGAATCCGAAATTTATAGAGCCTTTGGATACAACGAGTTCTCAACTAGCTACAATCACTCCTGATTGGAATTTACAATCCATTAATGTCCAAAATGCATGGTCTTCAGGATTAACAGGTGAAAATGTAAAGGTTGCAGTTATTGATACAGGAGTAGCCATTAATAATGCACTTCCAAATGTCAAAAGGTATTCTTTTGTGGATGATGATCCACGAACTTGGATTGATGAAAGCACACCTTATGATACAGATGGACATGGTACTTTTGTATCTGGGATTATAGCGGCAGGGATTACATCATATAACGGTAATCATTTGGCTGGAATAGCACCAAATGTATCATTGTTCAGTCTAAAGGTTTTTACAAAAGATGGAGCTACAATGGAATCCCTATTAAAAGCACTCGAATGGTCTATTGAGCATCATATCGATATTGTGAACATGTCTCTCGGTACACCTGTTGATGATCCAATACTTAAAAATGCGGTTGAAAAAGCATACAATGCAGGACTTACATTAGTTGCTGCTGCGGGCAATGATGGGGTAGGAAAAGATGTAGAGTATCCTGCAAAATATGATCAAGTAATCGCAGTATCTTCAGTTGATCAAAATAATCAAATTTCCTATTTTTCTAATACAGGTTCCAAAGTTGAATTTTCAGCGCCAGGAAGTGATGTCTATTCGTTAGGTTTACAAAATAACATTGCACAAGAGTCTGGAACTTCATTTTCAGCACCTCATGTAACAGGGTTTTTAGCGTTATTAAAACAACAATATCCAAATTATTCAAATGACCAATTGCGTAAAATATTAAGAAATTACACAATTGACTTAGGGAGTATAGGAAAAGATCCTTACTATGGTTATGGATTAGTTAACTATGAACAAAAAACGCCAGATGATGTTCAAAACCTTGTTGTTAAGGATATTACAAAATCATCAGCAATCATATCTTATACACCAACTGAAAATCCCGTCGTACCAACGCAAAAATATTATATTTATGTAAATAATCAATTAGTGGCTACAACGACAAATTTACAATATACGCTAACTAATTTAAAAGGTGGAACTTCATATAAAGTTTTGGTTGAAGCAGTTAGTGCAGATAATGTCACTACTCAAGGTAAGGAAATCAGTTTTGAAACAATCAAACCTACTGAAGAAGAACAATATGTAGAAAATCATCAATCCGTAATAAGAAGTTGGTTAGGTCTTTTAGCTAACAAGAAAAAAATAGCATTCAATACACAATTTGCATCACTATATTCAATTTATCCAGGATTGACAGGATCACAAAAAGCTATGATCTCGAAATATAACAAAAAAATAAATCTTGTTGCCATCTCAGCGACTTCAAGATCGAGCTATATTAAAGCCACAAACTTAACGAGCATGAAAACGAAAAAATCAACAACTATAACATTTGCAACAGCAATCAAGCCCGCAACGCTAACTACAAATAATGTTTATGTATTAAGTGCAGGTAAAAGAATAACAGGCTTCACTTTAAAGAAAGATTCAAAGGGTAAAACAATTAAATTATCAACTAGCAAGAATTTAGCAAAAGGAAATTATGTGATATTTATAGACAATAAAGGTGTAAAAACGTCTAAAGGAAAAGCGACTTCAAAACCTTTTGCAATTAAATTTACAGTAAAATAGATTCGTGAGGGGGCAGTCCAATAAGTGGAGCAGCCCTCTACTATTGAAATCGTAATAATACATTTAGATATTGATTGAATGAAATTTGTATATCACGTTTAATGATTTGTTGGAAGCTATCCTTTTCACTTACATACTATTAACTTAGTATTCTACTTTTAAAGACACACATATATTTTGTATAATGAAACTTATGAGGAAGTGAAAAGATGACAGCGACTGAAAAAAGATGGCGTATTAATCGCCCAGATGAACAACTTGTTAAAGAACTACAGGATGGGCTCAAAATTTCATCCATTACAGCCAAAATTTTAGTAGCACGCGGTTTCAAGACGGTTGAAGCAGCTCGTGCTTTTTTAATGATTGATGAAAAGGCTATCCATGATCCATTTCAACTGTATGGCATGAAGGAAGCTGTTCAACGGATAAATAAAGCTATACAAAATAATGAAAAAATTTTAGTTTATGGTGATTATGACGCCGATGGTATTACTAGTACAACAGTTATGAAAACCGTATTACAAGATCTTGGTGCAAATGTATCTCATCTAATTCCAAATCGTTTTACAGATGGCTATGGTCCAAGTGAACGACTTTTTAGACAAGCATTTGATGAAGGTTACCAACTGATTATTACCGTTGATAACGGTATTGCAGGAAATCATGAAGTACAGATAGCCAAAGATTTAGGGATGGATGTTATCGTCACAGATCACCATGAGCCTGGTAATACTTTGCCCCCTGCAGATGTGATTATTCACCCAAGACACCCAGAGGGACATTATCCTTTTGGTGAATTAGCGGGTGTCGGTGTGGCCTTTAAAGTAGCACATGCATTGTATGGCGAATTTCCTAAGCATCTTTTAGAAATCGTTGCAATAGGTACGATTGCAGACTTAGTGCCATTACTTGACGAAAACCGTTATCTTGTAAAAGCAGGAATTGAAGCATTACAAAACTCTACAAGACCTGCAATCAGAGCGTTGTGCAAAGTATCTGGTATAAATCAACAAGAGATAAATGAAGATACAATTGGCTTTAGCTTTGGTCCAAGATTAAATGCTTTAGGAAGACTTGGAGATGCGGCACCAGGAGTAGATTTTTTAATGTCTCAAGATATAGCTGAAGCAACTCTGATGGCAAATTATTTAAATGAACAGAATAAAGAACGCCAGGCAATTGTAACCGAGATAACGAATCAAGCTATTGCTATGGTTGAAAACGATGATGAAATTGGCAATTCACAAGTATTGGTCATTGCGGAAGAAGGATGGAATCCAGGAGTAGTAGGGATTGTAGCATCACGACTTGTCGAAAAATACTATCGTCCGACAATAATTCTTTCAATAGATGTAGAAAAAGGGACTGCAAAAGGATCGGCACGTAGTATTGAAGGATTCCATATGTACAACGAACTTTCTAAAAACAGAGAGATTTTACCAGCATTTGGCGGTCATCCTATGGCTGCAGGGATGACACTAGCAATGGAAGATGTTGATGAATTACGGTTTAGATTAGATCAACAAGCTAGAGAATGTTTGACAGAGGAAGATTTAATACCTGTTCTTGAAGTTGATATACCGCTTAAAGTAGAAGAAATTGATATTGAAGCAATTGAAGAGGTTCGTATTTTAGCTCCATTTGGTACAAGTTTTGCGAAACCTACTTATGCTATTGAAGATGCTTCTATCCAATCGATGCGCAAAATCGGTGCAAATGAAGACCATCTCAAATTACAAATTGTTTCAAATAATCATGAACTAGATGCAGTAGGTTTTCACAAAGGCTACTTAGTTGATGAATTGACATATGGTATTAAGGTATCATTTGCTGGTGACCTACAAATCAATGAATGGAATGGGCGTAAAAAGCCGCAACTAATGCTACAAGATGTCAAAACAGATGAATGGCAATTATTTGATTTAAGAGGAATTCGACAAGTCGCTCGTTGGTTGCAAACGATTCCTCTTGAAGAAGTAACATTTATTGCTTTTCGAGAAGCCACAATTAGCTACTATGAATCTCTTATTCCGAATGAAATCCATGAATTCTCGGAAAATATTTCAAATGCAAATTGCTGTTCATATGTTGTAATATTAGATTTGCCGCATAATGTTCAAATGTTAGAATCTCTATTAAACAGAGTAAACCCGAATCGAATTTATGCACATTTTTATATCCCAGATTCTCACTATTTTGATGGAATGCCTACTCGAGAACAGTTTGTATGGTATTATTCGTTTTTGAGAAAAAGACAAACTTTCCATCTGCGCCAACACCTAACCGATTTGGCAAAACATAAAGGTTGGAGCCGTGAGATGCTTATTTTTATGACACAGGTGTTTTTTGAACTTGGATTTGTTACAATAGAGAATGGACTCGCGAAAATTGTAGATAATCCGCCCAAAAAAGATTTAACAAGTGCGAAGATCTATCAAGAACGATCGCAACAAATGGATTTAGAACAAACCCTATTGTATGCGCCATATAAGGATTTAAGAGAGTGGTTTGACCTACGTTTAAATGGTCAGGCAGTTTCTGAGGAGGAACAATAATAATGGATTTAAAACAATATGTGACAATTGTAGAGGATTGGCCTAAAGAAGGCATTTCTTTTAAAGATATCACAACAATTATGGATAACGGCAAAGCATATAAATATGCAACAGACCAAATTGTTGAATATGCAAAAAAAGTTGGAGCTGAATTAATCGTAGGACCAGAAGCTCGCGGTTTCATCACAGGATGCCCCGTAGCGTATGCGCTTGAAATTGGCTTTGCTCCTGTACGTAAACCAGGAAAATTACCACGTGAAGTAATCACTGCAGATTACGGCCTTGAATATGGTAAAGATACATTAACTATGCACAAGGATGCAGTAAAACCAGGCCAAAAAGTTTTAATCGTCGACGACTTGTTAGCGACTGGTGGAACAGTGGAAGCGGCAATTCGTTTAGTTGAACAATTAGGTGGAGAAGTAGTAGGATGTGCCTTTTTAATCGAACTTGAAGAACTACATGGCCGAGATAAAATAAAAGACTATGATGTATACACTTTGATGAAATACTAGTTCGGATAACTAGTACGAATAACAAGCCCTCATAACAAAGTTTGAGGGCTTGTTTTATTGAAAGCAAACGCATTTATTGAGCTACGACAACCAAAAGATTGATCCACCCCCTGGAAAGTGGGGATTATTGATCCTAGATTATTCAAATTTTAAGGGGTGGATAGACGGAATTTTGGTGTGAATTGTCGAATTGTTGAATTTTTCGGGGAAAATAGCCTTTACAAATAGGCTATTTTTTTTATACAATTAAATTTATACCTAATCGGGAAAATTATGAAATAGGGTGGGCTAACATGGCGAAAGATCAAGTGATGACAGTAGAAGAAGTTTTCGCAATTCTTACATCATATATGAATGACGAACACGTCGCATTTGTAAAAAAAGCATATGAACTAGCAAAAGACGCGCATAAAGAACAGTTTAGAAGTTCAGGAGAGCCGTATATATTACATCCTGTACAAGTAGCAGGTATCTTAGCTGATCTCCAAATGGACCCTGAGACTGTTGCAGCAGGTTTCTTACACGATGTAGTAGAAGACACTCCTGTTACACGTGAGGACCTTGTAGAACAATTTAGTGAAGAAGTTGCAATGCTCGTAGATGGTGTAACAAAGCTTGGTAAGATTAAATATAAGTCGAAAGCTGAGCAACAGGCCGAAAATCATCGGAAAATGTTCGTAGCAATGGCGCAGGATATTCGCGTTATTCTCATCAAATTAGCAGATAGACTACATAATATGAGAACGCTTAAACATTTACCTGTTGAAAAACAACGTCGTATTTCAAAAGAAACACTTGAAATTTTTGCTCCGTTGGCACACCGACTAGGAATGTCAGCTATTAAGTGGGAGTTAGAAGATACTGCATTACGATATCTAAATCCACAACAATATTATCGAATTGTTAACTTGATGAAACGTAAACGCGTTGAACGAGAAAATTATTTAAAATCAGTAATGGAAGAAATTCATGGCCAATTAAATGATATTCACATTAATGCAGATTTATCTGGTCGTCCAAAACATATTTATAGTATTTATCGCAAGATGGTTTTACAAAACAAGCAATTCAATGAAATCTACGACTTGCTAGCTGTTCGTGTAATAGTAGATAGTATTAAAGATTGCTACGCGGTACTTGGTATTGTGCATACACTTTGGAAACCGATGCCTGGACGTTTTAAGGATTATATTGCAATGCCGAAGCAAAACCTTTATCAATCCCTTCACACAACTGTAATTGGTCCATATGGTGATCCATTAGAAGTGCAAATTCGTACAAAGGATATGCATAAAATTGCAGAGTTCGGGGTTGCTGCTCATTGGGCATATAAGGAAGGTAAAAGTGTAGATAATAACAAGTCGAATATTGACAATAAATTAACATGGTTCCGAGAAATTTTAGAATTCCAAAATGAATCATCAAATGCAGAAGAATTTATGGAATCTTTGAAATTCGACTTATTTTCTGATATGGTTTATGTTTTCTCACCTAAGGGCGATGTGATCGAGTTGCCTGCAGGTTCTGTACCAATTGATTTCGCTTATCGAGTCCACTCTGAAATTGGTAACAAAACAATTGGCGCAAAGCTGAATGGCAAAATGGTACCTTTAGATACACCGTTAAAAACTGGTGATATTGTGGAAATTATGACATCCAAACAATCATTTGGACCTAGTCGTGACTGGTTGAATATCGCACAATCATCACAAGCTAAACATAAAATTAAGCAATTCTTTAAAAAACAATTACGTGAAGACAATGTAAACAAAGGCCGTGAAATGATTGAAAAAGAAATCATAGAACAAGGCTACGATCCAAAAGAAATTTTAACTCCTGAAAACTTTAAAAGAGTATGTGAAAAATTAAACTATGCCAATGAAGATGACTTAGTAGCTGCGGTTGGTTTTAATGGTATGACGGCATTACAAGTCGTGAATCGTCTTGCAGAACGTGTCAGAAAACAACGTTCTCAAGAAGAAGTGATAGAGAAAATTACCAAAGAGATGAAATCACCTGCAAAGCAAAAAGTAACGGAAACAGGTGTTGTGGTTAAAGGATTAGAAAACCTATTAATCCGATTATCTCGCTGTTGTAACCCTGTACCGGGAGATGACATCGTTGGATTTATCACGAAAGGTCGAGGTGTATCTGTACATCGTGCAGATTGTCCAAATATCCAAACATCAGAAGATCAGGAACGATTAATAGAAGTTGAATGGGGAC